>CAZPMO010000096.1:0-1493 GCA_964587515.1 uncultured Rhodospirillaceae bacterium
ATTCGTCGTGGAATCGAGGACGCCGGGGATCAGCACCATATCGTCCGGGATATGGGCGTCACGCAAATCTTCCCATTCATGTTCGTGCCGAGGATTGGCACCTTCGAACGAAACCGCCTGCGGGCGGGCGTTACGGATGACGGTCAAAATCTTCGCGAACGGGATATCGTGGGTGTGGGGGCCTTCGTAATTGCCCCAGCAGATGTGCATCCGCATGGCGTCGCGCGGAATGTTCGCGGTCGCATGGTTGAGGGCCTCGACGTTGCGCGCCGCGATCTTCAGGAATTCACTGTCGGACAGACGCCTGTACTGATTGTGGCGCGCCGAGGCGAGATCCGGACAATCGATCTGCAGCACGAATCCGGCACCGTGGATCGCCTCGTACTCCTCTTTCATGGCATCGGCCAGCGCGGCCACATAGGCGTCCTCGCTGCCGTAATGATCGTTGGGCACGAACTTGGTCAGCACGCCCGGCGAGGCGGCGTTCAAGAACGCATCCACCGGTTTCGTTCGCCCTATCGCCTTCGCGAAATTGTCGAGGTCGGCGGTCAGCGGCGCGCGGTCGCCATAGCGGACCGGCGCGATGCAGTGGGGCGCGGTGAAGCGCATGAACCATGAATCGCCGCGCGCCTTCATGCGTTCGTGAAAATCGGGGTGATCGAGGTAATCCTGGTGCAGGGCTTCGTCGCCGCTGTCGCCGCCCACCAGCGTGGACTCGCCGATGCCCTCCAGCCGATGGCGGACATAGAACGTATAGGAAATCTTGCTCATCTCGCCGTCGGAGACGATGTCGATTCCGGCTTCGATTTGCGCCGCCACGATTTCCTCGACCGCCTTTTCGGTCCGCCTGGCGAGCACGGCGGTGTCGTGATCTTCGCCCTTTTCCCGGGCCTCCATCAGATCGAGCAGGTCCGCCGGACGCGGCAGGCTGCCGACATGGGTGGTGAGAATGCGATCTGCGCTGAGTTTCATGACCTTGGTTTCCCGATAAAGGTGTCTCCGGCAGCCTAACGCACCGCCCGGCGGGAGTCCCGGGAGAGGCCGTGGAACTTGTCAGCGGCGTGGCCTCGCTTCATGATCCGGGAGAACGACGTCAATAAAGTTCGAGGCGACGGCACATGACTGAAACCGCTTACGCGGCCGTACTGACCAAGACACGGCATTTCGAAACCCGCGAAGTGCCGATTCCCGGTATCGGGCCGGACGAAGGGATTCTCCGCATGGAAGCCGCCGGGCTGTGCGGCACCGATTTCGAGCAGTATGACGGGCATTTCGAGGGCACGATCTACGGCCAGCTGCCCATGACGCCGGGCCATGAAATCCTCGGGCGGATCGATCGTCTGGGCGCCGAAGCCAAGAAACGCTGGGGCGTCAAGGAAGGCGACCGAGTCATCGTCGAGACCTCGATCCCGTGTGGCGAATGCCCGCCGTGTCAGGGCGGACGGCCCATTTTCTGCGACGCCAACATGGGCTACGGCATCCGCCTGGGTTTC
>CAZPMO010000096.1:1503-3194 GCA_964587515.1 uncultured Rhodospirillaceae bacterium
GCACCTCTATCTCCACCCCAACGCCCGGCTCCACAAGGCGCCGGAAGATATCCCGACCGACGCCATGAGCCTGTTCAACCCGCTGTCGAACGCCGTGCGCTGGGCGTGGTCGCGCCCCGATCTGCAAAAGGGCAGCACCATCGTCATCGAGGGGCCGGGCCAGCGCGGACTGCTGGCGATCACGGTGGCGCGCGAAGCCGGCGCGGAGAAGATCATCATCACCGGAACAAAGTCCGACGCCCACCGGCTGTCACTCGCCCGCGAGCTCGGCGCCGACGCGACCATCAACGTCGACGAGGAAGACCCCGTCGAACGGGTCATGGAGCTGACCGGCGGCCGCAAGGCGGATGTGGTGCTGGATGTTTCCGCGGGCGCGACCGAGCCCATCATTCAGGGCGTCGATATGGTGCGAAAGGGCGGCACGATCGTCGTCGCGGGCGTGAAGACCCACAACACGCTGAACAATTTTTACACCGACAAGCTGGTGTTCAACGAAATCGCCATGCTGGGCGTATTGTCGTCGGACTGGGAAGACACCGACAAGGCGGTCGATATCTTGCGCAACAGGTGGCGGGAGTTATCAAAACTCTGCACCCATGCCTATCCGGTCGGCGAGGCGGACAAGGCCGTGCGGGTGCTGGGGCGCGAGATACAGGACGGGCCCGAAGCGGTGCATATTCACCTCGATACGATGACGCCGCCCTGAAGCTCGGAAAAACCGCAACCACGAATTGGAAAACGCCATGAGCGACAGACTTTCGATCCGGCTGGCCGCCGGCTCCGGCCCGACCTTCGGCGTCGACGATCTCGCCTGCGCGGCCGCGACCGATCTGGGGTTCTGGAACGATGAAGGCCTCGATGTGACCTGGACTCCGGTTCATGGCGGCGTCGCCGCCATCCAGGCCGTTCTCGACGGCGAGGTCGATGTATCCTATGGCGGGCTGGGGCCGGTGCTGCGGCGGCGCTCGGAAAACCATCCCGTGCGCGTCGTGGTCTCCATGGCGCGCGGTCTGGCGCAGAATCTCGTGGTTCAGAAGCGGATCGAAACCACGGATCAGCTGCGCGGCGTTTCCTGGGCGCTCGACGGGTTCGGCGCGTTGAGCCATCACATGGCGCGTCTGCTGGTGCGCGCGCTGGACATCGGCGAGGACGAGATCGACTGGCAGGCCGTCGGCCCGCCGCCGGAACGCATCGAGCGGCTGCTCGCCGATACCATCGACGTCTCGCTGATCCGCGTCGAGGAAGCCATTGCGCTGAACGCCAACGAGTCCAACGATCTGCATACCCTGCTTGGTTTCGCGGAACTCAAGGAACTGGTCCCCGTGCAGCCGCATGGCGTGCTGGCCACCACCGAGGCGTATGAGCGCGACCATGCCGACGAGCTGAGCCGGCTGACGCGCGGGATGATCCGGGCGTCGCGCGCGCTCAACGACGATTTCGACGTCTTCCGCGAGACCTTCGACCGCAACGTTACGGTGACGGTGCCCGACGCCGATGTAAGGACGATCTGGGAGCAGGAAAGCGCGTCCGGCGGTTTTGCCGTCAACGGCGAGCTGACCCAGGCGCACTGGTCGAACGAGATCGCGCTGTTTTACGAGCTTAATCCGGAATTGCGGCGGGTTTCGCTGGAAGAAGTCATCGCGGGGGATTTCGTCGCAGGAGCGCTTGATACGTTGGGCATGGTCGCGGGG
>CAZPMO010000096.1:3204-18006 GCA_964587515.1 uncultured Rhodospirillaceae bacterium
CGACTCTCGGCCGGGGCAAAGCCTGTTCTTTGCGGTGCGGGCGCGCTATCGTTGCATCAGATATTTTTGGAGAAAAAGGAGACCCCCATGGCCAAGCTGCGACACATCGCAATGTCGGTGGACGATCCGTGGAAGACGGCCGAGTTCTATGAGCAGGCCTTCGACATGAAGCGCGTCGGCGAGACGGATTCAGAACTTGCCCAAGGCGTCTATGTGTCGGACGGCGTGATCACCGTGGCGCTGCTGAAATACAAGACCGATACTTGGGCCGGCTATGTGGAGGGCGAGGACGAGCGCGGCAAGGATTATGTCGGGCTGCACCATCTCGGCTTCTGGGTCGATGATTTGCCCGAGACCGAAGGCAAGATCGAGAATGCCGGCGGCAAATATTTTCAGGGCCGCCCGGAAGGGCCCGAACCCACCACCTTCTACGAGATGAAGTTCCGCGACCCCAACGGCGTGATCGTCGACGTCACCCATCTCGGGTGGTCGGGATCGGTCAAGGACGTCAAGCCCGCCGACTGAACCACGCGCGGCCCGGGGCGCGGCGTTATCACCGCGCCCGGCCGTCGATTACTTTTTCTTCTTGGGCGCGCGGAACGCCCGATGGCAGCCGCCGCAGTTCTTGCCGATACCGCCCATGGCCATGCCCATGGCTTTCTTGTCGCCGGAACCCGCCGTCGCGGTGAAACCCATGGCCGCCGTTTTTAGGTTGTTGGCGAAGGCTTCGAACTTGCCGCGTTCGGTCCAGATGGCCGGCTTGGCCCGGGTCTGGCCGACGCCGTCGGCCGCCGACGTTCCCTTTGGGTAAAGTCCCGCGATTTTCGCGGCGTTGGCGGCCAGACCCTCGGCGTGGCGGGCCGCTTCGGCGGCGCTGCCCTTGCCCTTCTTCACGAAGCCCGCGATGGCCCGCATGTGCCCGGCATTGCTTTTCATCAGCGCGCGGCGTTCCTTGATCGCGTCGGCCGCCGAGCCGGCCATCGCCGGCGCGGAGATTTGCGCGACAGTGATCACCACCGCGTCGCACGCCGCGAGCTTCAATATGGCGTCAATTTTCGATTTCATGGACCACGTCTCCCGGTATTTCCCTTTGCCGGCGGTAAACCCGCCCGTCATTAGGTAAACACCCAGAAACCGGTTTTATTCCCGCCCGACAAGGCCACATGGCCGTGATCAGCGAAATGTGATCAGGGTCTTCTCCGGACAAATCGATCGCTTAACGCCGTGAGCGCGGTGTAATACAAATGATATTTCACCACCAAGGCACAAAGACACGAAGAGGATGACGGCGCTTCGCGCCAGAAACAGCCTTTGTGCCTTGGTGGTGAATCGATCTCGCTGCTTTCTCCGCACCGTCGGTGGACCAACGCGGATAAGTGCGTAAACCTAAGCGGATGGTGCTTTAGGGAGACGGTTCCTCGTAGACCAGCCGCGCGACCGCCAACAGCTCCTCGCGCGACATCTTGCCCAATACCGCGAAGCTGAGCGGGCCGCCGATCCAGTAGAACGCCGAGACGCCCTCGCGCCCCACGAAACGGAACGCGGTCTCGCCGTCCTCTCGGCTGCGCCGGGTATAGATGGTGATGCGGCGTTTTTTTGCGTCCTCGTACATGAACTGGGCCGCCGGCGCGCCTTCGTCGGCGATCATCCGGCCGCCGACCAGCCGGAAGCCCACCTTCAGCAGATCGGGCGCGGTGATTTTGTGTTTTAACCGTTTCGACAGCCACGCCACCAGGTGGCGTTCCTCGCGGGCCTGCACCTCGACCGCGTGGCGGCGTTCGCCGATATAGACCACATGGGCGCTGACCGCCTGGCGCATGAAGCTCTCCGCGTCGTCCGGTCCCATCGCGCCGCGCAGCAGCCACCCCGCGCCGCCGCCGACCACGAACAGCATCACCGCCGCCGCCCAGCGCAGCCACGGAGCGGGACCGGTGCGGGCCAATGCGACATTTGGCGGGCCGTCCAGCGCGGCGACAACCGAAGCGGGCAACGGTTCGTCGAGCACGCCGTCGAACTCCTTGTGCAGAAGCTGTCGGTCCTCTCTCCAGCCGGCGACGCGGGCCGCGTCGTCCGGGTTCTCCATGATCCAGGCCTCGACCTCGGCGCGGCGCGCGGCGTCGAGTTCGCCGTCGATGAAGGCGTGAAGATCGGATTCGCTGATTTCAGGCGTGGGGCTCATTTCACGCTCCTCAGCACGGTCGCGTCGTCGTCGGTAAGCACGCGCAGCCGCGCCCGGCCGCGCGCCAGCCGCGACATCACGGTGCCGATCTTCACACCCAGCACGTCGGCCGCCTCCCGGTAGCTCATGTCCTCCAGCCCGACCAGCAGCACGGTCTGGCGTTGTTCCTCCGGCAGTTGCGCGAGCGCCCGCGACAGATCGCGCAGCGCCAGCCCGTCGCCCTGGCTGGCGGCCACCGCGCCGGCGTCGTCGGGCGTCGCCTCATAGGATGGATCGTCGAGCGCGCGGACCCGCTTGCGCACGCTGTTGGCGTGGACATTGTGCAGGATGGTGAACAGCCAGGCCCGCATATTGGTGCCGTCCTCGAACAAATGCAGGCGCGACAAAGCGCGCTCGACGCTGTCCTGGACGAGATCGTCGGCGGCACCGGGATCGCCCTGGAGCGCGCGCGCATAGCGCCGCAAGCGCGGCAGTTCGCCTATGAGCGCGGCGCGCTTGTCCATCTTCAGCGCTTCTTCACGCCGGACGAGGGGTCGACCAGCAACCCGCCATCGATGGTGATCATGGCGCCGGAAATATAGGACGCCCGGTCGGAGGCGAGGAACGCCACCATGCCGGATACCTCATCGGGTTCGGCGGGCCGGCCCATGGGGATCGCCGACATCAGTTCGGGCCAGCGGTCCTTGTCGCCGAACCGTTCCTGGGCCAGCCGTTCCGCGTCGCCGACATATTTCTCGGTGGCCACCGGGCCGGGATTGACGCCGACCACGCGTACCCCGTGGCTCACGCTCTCGCCGCCCAGCGCTTGGGTGAACATGATCAGCGAGGCGTTGCCGGTGCTGCCCGCGATATAGTTGGCGTCGGGACGCAGCCCGCCCATGCCGATCACGTTGATCACCACGCCCGCGCCCCGTTCGCACATGGCGCCGTAGACGCCCCGGGTCAGGTTGATGAAGCCGAACACCTTGAGGTCCCAGCCGTGCCGCCACGCATCCTCGTCGACATCGAGCAGCGTGCCGCGCGGGATGGCGCCGGCGTTGTTGACCAATATATCCACGTCGTGGCAGTCGCGCGCCAGCGCTTCGACATTTTCGCGCTTCGTCAGATCGCCCGGGTGGATCGCCACCTCGACGCCGTGACGGTCTGCGATCTGACGCGCCGCGTCCTTGAGATCAGCCTCGGAACGCGCCGCCAGATGGAGATGGCATCCCTCGGCCGCCAGCTCCTCGGCGACGGCGCGTCCGATGCCGCGCGATCCGCCGGTGATCGCGGCGCGGCGGCCCCTGAGGTTCAGCTCCATCGGACTAATCCTCCCATGGTCGTGATTTTATTTTTTTCGCGTGGTGGAAAGGATTGCACCTTTCCGATAGCGCCGCAATCCTCGGCTCAGTAACCCAGCGCGCAGCCGTCCTTGCGCGGGTCCGAGCCGCCGATCAGCACGCCGCGCTCACGGTCGATCCACACCGCCTGGCCGCCGCCGAAGGGTAGCGGCGCGGGCCGTACATCGTGGCCCAATGCGGCGAGCGCGCGCACCGTATCCTCGCCGATGCCGCGCTCGACCCAGAGCACGCCGTCATAGTGAAACACCCGCGGCGCCTCCAGCCCCTGCTGCACGTCGAGCCCGAAATCGAGCACGTTGCCGAGCAGATGGGTGTGGCCGAACGGCTGATAGTGCCCGCCCATCACGCCGAAACTCATCACCGTCTCGCCGTCCCTGGTGACGATGCCGGGCATGATGGTGTGGAACGGCCGCTTGCCCGGCGCGATCACGTTGGGATGGGTCTCGTCGACGGTGAACAACGAACCCCGGTTGTGGAACATCACGCCGGTCTTGTCGCTGAGGATGCCGGTGCCGAAGCCGTTGAACAGCGAGTTGATGAAGCTGACCGCGTTGCCGTCGCCGTCCACCACCGAGAGATAAATCGTGTCCGAGCGCGGCGCCAGCGTCGGCGCCGGCACGTGGTCCATGGCGCGGTCCGGGTCGATGAGCGCGCGCTGTTCGGCCGCGTAGTCCTTCGACAGCAGCCGGTCCAATGGCACTGCCGTCCTGTCGGGATCGGCGAGATAGGCGTCGCGGTCGCGATAGGCGAGCCGTCCGGCCTCGGCCTGAAGATGAAGCCGGGTTGGATCAAGCGCCTCCATGCCGGCCACATCGAAGCCCTCGCAGATATTGAGCATGATCAGCGCCACGAAACCCTGACCGTTGGGCGGGCATTCGAACACCTCGTATCCGCGATAGCTGGTCGAAATCGGATCCACATAGGCGCCCGCATGGGCCGCGAAGTCGGCCATGCTGTGCAGCCCGCCGTGGCGGTTAAGCGTCGCAACCATGTTTTCGGCGACGCGGCCGTCATAGAAGCCCGGCGGGCCCTCGGCGCGATCGTCCTAAGCGTCGCGGCGAGCTCGGGCTGGCGGAAAATATCGCCCGGCGCCAGCGGCTTGCCGCCCGGCAGGAATTTCTCGCGCGCCGGCTCGGTCGCGGCCAGCTTGTCGGCGAAACGCGCCCAGTCGGCGGAAATGCGCGGCGGCACCGGAAAGCCGTCCTCGGCAAGCGCGATCGCCGGCGCCAGAAGCTCCGCGAACGTCATCCGCCCGTGATCGGTGGTCAGCCGGTGCCACGCCTCGACCGCGCCGGGCACCGTCACCGCATGCGCCGAATTCACCGGGATCGCCGCCATGCCGTGGTCGCGGTACCAGCCGGGCTCGGCGGCGGCCACCGCCGCGCCGGAACCGTTATAGGCGATGACCGGCGCGCCGGACGGCGCATAAAGGACGAAGCAATCGCCGCCGATGCCGGTCATCTGGGGTTCGATCACCGCCAGCACCGCGCCGGCGCAGATCGCCGCGTCCATGGCGTTGCCGCCGGATTTCAGGGTCTCGATCGCCGCCAGCGTGGCGCGCGGATGAGAAGTCGCGGCCATCGCCGTCGGCGCATAGACGGCCGACCGGGTCGGGGTCTGAAAATCACGCATGGCGGGCATTCTAGTGTGTTATCCCGCACGGTGGAATTGTTCGTGGGGAATCGAAGCGTCAGCAACACACCCCGCGTGTCACCTCGCTCGTCATGCGCGGGCTCGACCCGCGCATCCCCGGGTGAGGACGCGACGATCAGGCTCGACGCATTGGGAGATGGCCGGGTCAAGCCCGGCCATGACAGCAGGGGGTACGTCGCCGTCAGATTTCGTAAGTTGTCGGCGCGAAGAAATCCTCGATTGGCAGGTCGCCGTCGAGATAACCCTGCTCGCGGGCGTAGCGCACGAAGGTCTCGACGGTGTGGCTGTTGCCGGCGACGCCGTGCGACCACGGTTCTGGACCGTAATCGCGGCGTTCCTCCTCGACGATGAAGGCCGCGCCCGGCAGGCTCAACCGCTTCGGGCTGGCGAAATAATACTCGTCGCACAGGCGCTGCGCCTCGCGGAACGCCACCACCAGCCGCTCGGCGATCCACGGTTTCTCGGCGGCGAGACGCTGATGCATCACCACCGTGTGGGTGATGGGATAGATGCCGGTTTTCCTGAAGTACGCGACCTGTTCGGCGCGCGCGTCGGGGAACAACCGCCGGATGCGCGGGTCGCCGGCGGCGAACTCGTCGGGCGGCTCGGGCGACATGATGGCGTCCACCTCGCCGTCGATCAGCAATTGCCCAGGGCCCTTGTCGGGGACGATGGTGAGATCGATATGGGGCGGCACTACGTAGGAGTTGACCTCTTCCTCGTTGGTCACCCACGCCATGTCCTCGGGCGCCAGCCCGTAATGCTCCTTCAGCATGCCGCGCAGCCAGAGGTTCACCGTATAGCGGAAGGCCGGGCTCGCGATGCGCTTGCCCTTTAACTCGCTGGGATGGGTAAATGGCGCGTCGGCGTGGCAATAGAGATAGCCCAGCACCGCCATGCGCAGCGGGAAGATGGGCAGCGCCACGCAGGGCTCGCCACGAGCGCGCGCCGCCACGTACCACGACATGGACATCTCGGCCACGTCGAACTCCTCATAGACCGGGCGGACGCAGAACTCGCGGATATCGTCGGTGGTGATGTCGAGCGCGAGCCCCTCGGCGCGGACCCTGCCGTCGATCAGCGGCCGGATACGGTCGTAATCCGCCATCGCGACCTTCAGCGTGACGTCCGCTTCCCGTGATTGCGATACTAAACCGGCGCTGTCGTCTGGGGTCATGGCGGTCACTCCATGCGATTGGGGTCAGAATTCCGTGGCGCGATTACAACAGCGGCGTGTATTCCCCGTCAAGACGCACCCTGCGTCCTGGATGGGCCAATCGACGGAAGGAGCTCCCTCGCCTATGTGGAACAGATTCTGGTCCCGACGCTCGCGCCAGGCGACATCGTGATCATGGTTAATCTCGGCAGCCACAACGGAAAGCCGGAGCGCAGCGCCATTCGCGCCGCCGGCGCAAAGCTTCTCTTCCTGCCGCCCTCTCACAAATTCAGGCTATGCTCCATCAAAAATGGATCATGCTCTAGTGAGGCGTTATGTCTTCCAGCCAGATGGTTTCGATGGGCGTGGTCGACATGCCGTCGGCTTCACCGAGTACCGCGCGCATTTTGTCGGACGCGAAAAATTCCTTTACGCCCGCCACCTCGGACGGTTCCATCTCGCCGACAACGTGGACCCGGTTGGGATCGTCGATGCCTCGCGCCAGCCGCCAGCGTCCTATGGGCGGTGGCGGATTGGCCGAGAAAAGCGTGATCCACTGGTCGAAATCTTTCAGGCGATGATCGAATACGACGACTGGCATTTGGTCTCTCCCTGTAAGTTATTCCGAATGCGTTGTTCAACGTCGCAAGCCTACGTCGAACCAGTCCAAATGGCACGCCCTTTCCGATTGGTCACGATCGCTAAAAGTACTATGTCGCCGCTCCAGCTTTGCGGAGGCCGTCGAGGAAGTGCTCCATGTCGTAATCGTTCTTGTAGCGCCATATGATATTCGGCCGGTCCGAGCTATCAGGCAAAAATTCGCGGTATGTATACAAGGCGGTGCGCGCCTCCTCGATCCGCCCGAGATGTCCCAAACTCGAGGCCAAAACGAGATATGCATCGGGGTTTCGGGAAAGACGCTGGATGGCGCGTTCCGTCGCCTCGACGGCGTCTTCGTATTCGCGCGCCGTAAAATAGGCCAGCCCGATGCCCCACATCCAGGCCCCGCGGCGGGGATCACGTGGCGAGAGAACGACCGCTCTTTCCATCCGCGAGAGGCCCTCGATCGGCTGGCCCTGAAGCGTCAGCGCCGCTCCCAGGATATGCTGCGCGGCCGCGTTGTTGGGATTCAGCTCCACTGCGCGTTCCCCCGCCAAGACCGCCCGATCGATCTCGTGACACCAGTTCCATGCCATGGCCAGGATCGCGTGGGCTTCGGAGTCGAAATCGTCGAGCGAGACGGCGCGACTCGCGGCATCGACGAATTCCTTTCGTCCCTGGTCCGTGCGACTCGCCGGAACCAACCAGAACGCGCGATGATAGGACCACGCGATGCCGGCATAGGCGCGGGCATAATCGGGGTCGACCTCGATGGCCTTAAGGAAATAATCGCGCCCCGTCATGATGCTGTTTTCATCGATGGCGAAGACGTGGCCGTAGCCATGTTGCACCAATTCCCATGCGTTCAGGTTTTGCGGCGTCTTCGTCCGCGCGCCGGCCGGTTGCGAATAGGTCAGTTCCGGCGCGACGGTCGCCGCGATGCGCTGGCTGAGCTCGTCCTGCAGATCGAAGATGTCGGCGAGGTCGCGGTCGTAGCGCTCGGCCCAGACATGATGGCCGTTCTCGGAGTTGATGAGCTGGGCGGTGACGCGGATGCGCTGGCCGGCCTTGTGGATGCTGCCCTCGATCACGTAGCGCGCGCCCAGTTCCTCGCCGACTTTGCGAATGTCGGGCGACTGGCCCTTATAAGCGAAGGTTGAATTGCGGGCGATAACCGGGAACGAGCGCCACAGCGACAACGCGATGATGACATCCTCGGTCAGCCCATCGGCGAAGACTTCGTCGGCCGGATCGCCCGACAGGTTCTCGAACGGCAACACCGCCACGGCGGGGCGCAAAAACATCGCGTCGTCGGACACCGCCACCTCAGACCGATCATCGCTGGACTGCGCCAGAATTCGGTAGACGTGAACGGGATCGGCGATGTTCTTGACCATCTGCTCGCCGAGATCGTCATAGTCGAGTTCGAGCTTGTGGCGCACCTGTTCGTACACCGAGGCTGAGATGGAGGTTCCGCCGGCGTCGGCGAGCCCTTCGATCCGCGCCGCCACATTGACCCCGTCGCCGTAGAGGTCGTCGCCGTCGACGATCACGTCGCCCACATTGATGCCCAGGCGCAGCTCGAAGCGCGCGTCTTCCGCGTTCCCGGCATTGCGCTGAACCATGAGCCGCTGGACATCGACGGCGTGCTGAACCGCGTCCACGGCGGACGGAAACTCTATCAGGGTGCCGTCGCCCGTGGTCTTCACGATGCGCCCGCCATACTCCTCCACCTTGGGATGAAGGAGTTCCTTGCGCAGCGCCTTGAGCCGCGCCAGCGTCCCGGTCTCGTCGTCGCGCATCAGCCGGGAATAGCCGACCACGTCGGCGGCCAGGATCGCCGCCAGCCTTCGTTGAACGCGTTGTTCGGCCATAAAGACCGTTCCCTCCCAGGCGCGGTGCCGGGAGGGAGTTTAGGGTGCGTGTCACGGAGTGTCTATCGGCGCGCCGCCTTTCAACCACCGCGCGCCGCGCGCGTAAAGCGCTTCCGCCTCGGGTCCTTTCCAGCCGGGCATGTCGGGTTTCACCTGGTAGCCGATACCGGCCTGGAAATAGGCGAGATGACGATATCCTTCCGGGAACCGCGCCAGACGGCCCGCGTCCAGCACCAGCGATTGGGACGGATCGACAGGATCGGCGCGGTCGATCTCGTAGATGGGTTGGCGCAAAACGAACCCCCAGCGGTCGTCGCGCTTTTCCAGAAAATCATAGAAACGCCCCATGCAGACGATGTCGCAAAGAACGTCGTGTATGAGGCCTCTTTGGGAAATGGTCATTCGGGACTGCGCGATGGCGCGCTCGCCGGCCAGATCGATCGACGACGCGCCCATGGTGTGCAGAATCTTGATGTCGCGCTCCCAGGCGTCGCGCCGCACCGCGACGAATTCCTCGCCGGTGCCCTGCCACCAGGTCGCCATCATGCGCCCGTCGTCGTGCCAGACGGTGCGAAAGCGCTCCCAATCGCCGGAATCGCTCCATATCACCCAATTTTCCAGCAAATCGTGGATTTCCAGACGATCGACCGTCTCACTCCGCATCGTTCCGACTCCCGAATCAGGCAAATTCCGCCAGATTGAGCCTAACCGGACCAATCCGGGCGACTCTTGATGTGGGTCAATGTGCCGCCGTCGCGTTGTATTCAGAATTTCAGATCTAAAGAGAAATAACGCCAAGCGAGGACATCGCCATGAGCAGCCGCCCGACGCCGAAACTGACCCATTTCGCCCTTTTCGTCAGGGATCTTCCCAAGATGGAGGAATTTTATACCAAGGTGATGGGGCTGACCGTCACCGATCGCGGGCAGGCGACTTCCGCCCCGGTTCAGATGGTTTTCATGTCGAGCGATCCCGCCGAACACCATCAATTCGTTCTGGTGAGCGGAAGGCCGGACGACGTGAACTTCTCGCTCAACCAACAGATGTCGTTCGTGGTCGACTCGATCGACGAACTTCGCGACATGCGCAACCGGGTCCTGGGCGCGGAATTGGAGATCAAGAACACTGTGACGCACGGCAACGCCTGGTCGATCTATTTCGACGATCCCGAGGGCAATCTGGTCGAAAATTACGTCCACACACCGTGGTACGTCCCGCAACCGCACAGCATCGCCTTCGACCTCGATCAGCCAAACAGCCAGATCATGGCGTTTACCGAGGCCCATTGCCGCGAAGATCCGCTGTTCATGAGCAAGGCCGATCGAGAGACCGAGATGGCGAAGATGATGGCGGCGGACGCCTGATACCGGCCGCCGGAGTCTCTCACCCAGTCAGCAGGGTCTCGGCTTCCTGGTATTTCTCGGTGGTGCGGGCGACCACGTCGGCGGGAAGTTCGGGCGCGGGCGGGGTATGGTCCCAGCCGCTCTGGTCGAGCCAGTCGCGCACATACTGCTTGTCGAAGGATGGCGGATTGGCGCCGGGGCGGTATTCCGAAACCGGCCAGAAGCGCGATGAATCGGGCGTCAGAATTTCGTCGATCAGCACCACGTTACCCGCCTCGTCGAGGCCGAACTCCATCTTGGTGTCAGCAATGATGATGCCGCGGGACCGTGCGTATTCGCGCGCCTCCTGATAGATGGTCACCGAAATGCGCCGTACCTGGTCGGCGATGTCGGCGCCGACCAGATCGACCATGTCGTCGAACGAGATGTTTTCGTCATGATCGCCCACGTCCGCCTTGGTGGACGGCGTGAACAGCGGCTCCGGCAGGATTTCCGCGTTGGTCAGACCTTGCGGAAGGGGGATGCCGCACACCTCGCCGGTCTTCTGATAGTCGCGCCAGCCGCTGCCCACCAGATAGCCGCGCACGATGGCCTCGACCGGCAGCGGCTTAAGACGCCGCACCACCGAGGCGCGCCCGCCCAGGCGGCGGCGTTCGGCCGCGTCCGGCACCGCTGTTTCCAGCGGCGTGTCGGACAGATGGTTGGGCACGATATGGGCCGTGCGCGCGCACCAGAAATTGGTCAGGCTGGTCAGCACGCGGCCCTTGTCGGGGATCGGCGTCGGCAACACCACGTCGTATGCGGAGATGCGGTCGGTGGCGACGATCAGAAGCTCGTCGTCGCCCACCGCGTACATGTCGCGCACCTTGCCCTTGCCGATAAGATCCAGACCCTTCAGGTCGGACTCCAGCAGCGCCTCCACCGTCTCCGTGCTCACGTCAAATTCTCCTGCTACGCGTCCTGTTTGAATTTCGGGTTGGTGTACTGAGCGTTGTGCTCCAGCATCATCTTGATGAGTTCGGGCAACCGTTCCTTGGTCGGCACCGGATCGGTGTCCCAATAGCCGTATTCGTCGACGCCGCGCACCAGCGTCGCGGGGCGCCGCTCCAGCGTCGATTTAACATGCGGCGGGATCAGAAAACAGGAATATCCGATCCGCACATTTCCGGAGTTGTTGGGATGCGAGCCGTGCGCGGTGCGCTCGTTATGGATCGAGAACTGGCCGGGTTTAAGCTCCATGTGAACGGCTTTTGATTCGTCCATGTCCTCGATGGTCTGGCCGCGCCCCAGCAGGTTCTTCTTCTCGCCCGGGTTCTTGCCGGGCGCGTTCTCGTGGGATTCGGAGTGGGAATAGCCTTCGTTTTGCGAGCGCGGCATTGCCCGCAAACATCCGTTCTCCTTGTTGGCCTCGGTCAACGCGACCCAGCAGGCCACCATGTCGTGCGGGTCGCACCCGAAATAGGCCGAATCCTGGTGCCACGACACGAAAGAGCCGTCGCCCGAGGGCTTGATCCAGAAGCGCGAGGCGAAGGCCAGGATGTTGGGACCGATCAGATCCTCTGCGACGTCGAGGATAGCGGGCTCGTGCACCAGATCCCAGGCCTCGGGAAAACAGAGATGCCCCTTGAGCTTGAACAGCCCGGCGGAAACGCCCTGTTCCTGCTCGAAACCCTCCAGCGCGCCAAGCAGGTCCTTCGCGCGGTCGGGTGTGATCCCGTCGAGAGGATACAAATATCCTTCCCTGTTGTAGAATTCGATTTGTTCTTCGGTCAGTACTTTTGGCATTGTTGCCTCGCAAATTTCTTGAATGATTTTTTGGTTCGTTTTTGAACGTTAGCATGACGTAACCAGGCGGAACACGGCAAATGCGCCGCGGGCCCTCTTCTCGCATGGGGAGCGCGCCCGCAAGTCCGCCCTGGTCCTGAAATGGGCGGAAGACGCGGCCGGACAATGACGCCCATTCTCAGGCGCTTTTTCGCGCCTCGGCGCGGGCGATGTAGTAGGTGGCGGCGACGATGATCACGGCGCCTATGCCGGTCCACACCGATGGTATTTCGGCGAACAGGAAGTACCCGAACAGGGCGGCGTAGATCAGGCGCAGATTCTCCGCCGGCCCGACCGCGTTCGCCTCGCCGGCCGAGAACGCGCGTACGTAACAGACCATGCCGACGGTGGTGAGGACCCCGATCGCCGCCATCAGTAGCCATTCGACGCCGACCGGCGTCCGCCACACCCAAGCCGCCGGGCCGGCGAACGCCAATATTCCGCCGATATGGTAATAGAACAGGATACGGCTGGGCGGCTCGGTCGACGAAAGCTTGCGGATCAGCACGTTGGCGACGGCGAAGGTCATCGCCGAGCCGATCGCGATCAGCGCCACCGGGTCCATGGCCTCCGAGCCCGGCCGCACCATGATCAGCACGCCGAGAAAACCGACGATGGTCGCCATCCAGCGTCGTCCGCTGACCGCTTCGGACAGCAGGAATACCGCGACGACGGTGGTGAAGAGCGGCTTGGAGAACATGAAAGCGGTGGCGTCGGCAAGCTGCATATGGATGACGGTGACGAAAATTCCGAGTTGCGCCATGAAGGCCAGCGACATGCGCAGCAGGTGCAAACCGATGCGCTGGGTCGCGAGCCCTTTCAGGCCCATGCGAAAGAACACCGGGGTCAGCACGATCATGCCGATGCTGTAGCGGAACAGGCTGATTTCCAGCGGGTCGAACTTGCGGCCCAGCATCTTCACGAAGACATCGACCAGCGCGAACAGGAAGGCGCCGACGCTGAGCCACAGGATGCCCCGCAAGTTCCCGGGAAGGGTCGTCCAGATGCCGGCGATCCGGCTGGCGGCGGGCGATGACGACACGATTTGTTCCTAAACTCGCGAGCGGCGGTTCGAACGTCGACCGCGCCCCCTCATGCAGCATTCCCCCCACGGGCGCAAGCATGGGGGCAAATGAAATCGCCGCTTGACCCATGCGGATAATAGGGTATCGAGAAGCAAATCATTACCGTCCTCAGGGAGACAGCCATGAAAATCGATATCTTCAATCACGTCTTTCCGGTGCCGTTCTTCGAGCGCATGCAGGAAGTGCTGCCCGATACCGGGCCGATCAAGCGCTGGCTGAACATTCCGGTGCTGTACGACATGGACGCGCGGATGAGGATGCTGGATACGTTCGGCGAGGATTATCAGCAGGTCATCTGCCTGTCGGCGCCGACCATCGAATTTCTCGCGGGTCCCGCGGACACGCCGGCCCTCGCGCGCCTCGCCAATGACGGCATGTCCGATATCTGCAAGAAGAACCCCGACCGCTTCCCGAGCTTCATCGCGTCCCTGCCGATGAACAATCCGGAGGAAACGGTGAAGGAGATCGAGCGCGCCACGGGCGAGCTTGATGCCTGCGCGATCCAGATTTTCACCAACGTCAACGGCGAGCCCCTCGATCTGCCGAAATATTATCCGGTGTTCGAAACCGCGGCGCGGCTCGATGTCCCCATCTTCCTGCACCCGGCGCGCGGACCCAATTTCTCCGATTACCTGACCGAGGAGCTTTCGAAATTCGAGCTGTGGTGGACCTTTGGATGGACCTATGAATCGAGCGTCGCCATGGGCCGCATCGTGTTCTCGGGCATCTTCGACAAGCTGCCCGACATCAAGATCCTCACCCATCATCTCGGCGCCATGATTCCCTATGTCGAGGGGCGTGTCGGTTACGGCCAGGATCAGCTCGGCTCGCGCACCCCGGGCGACGAGCTCACCAAGCTGCGGGAATCGCTGAAGAAGCGGCCGATCGACTATTTCAAGATGTTCTATGCCGATACCGCGACCTTCGGCTCGCTGGGCGCGATGCAGTGCGGTCTCGATTTCTTCGGGCCGGAACGCTGCATGTACGCGTCCGACTGCCCGTTCGATCCGGAGGGCGGGCCGCTTTATATCCGCGAAACCATGCGCTGCCTGGATACGGTGAACATATCCGACGCCGACCGGGCCGACGTTTACGAGAACAACGCGAGAAAATTCCTGAAGCTCGGCTGAACAAACGTGCGCGGGGGCGGCGAAATTTAGCTCCCCCCGCCACGCGGCGGGCGGATAGTATGGCGCCATGCAGACGCAGTTCACGCCGGAGCAATTGGCCACGCCCGAAATTCGCGAGGCGAATTCGATTTTGCGCGCCTGCGTGCATTGCGGATTCTGCACCGCGACGTGTCCGACCTATGTGCTGACCGGCGACGAGCGCGACAGCCCGCGCGGGCGCATTTATCTGATAAAGGACATGCTGGAATCGGGCGGCGACGCCGCATCCGAGGTCGCGCGCCATGTCGATCGCTGCCTGTCGTGTCTCGGCTGCATGACCACCTGCCCGTCGGGCGTCGATTACATGCATCTTGTCGATCATGCGCGCACGCGCATCGAGGACACCTATCGCCGTCCATGGGTCGAGCGCGCCCTGCGGGCGCTGATCGCACACGTGTTGCCGCACCCCGCCCGCTTTCGGCGCATCCTCGCGCTGGCGCGGCTGGCGCGGCCCGTCGCGCCGCTGCTGCCGGGGCGGCTGCGCGCGATGCTCGAACTTGCGCCCGAACGCCGCGAGCCCGCATCCGCGCCGGCCGCGGTCACGCCGGCGCGTGGCCTGCGCCGCCAACGCGTCGCGCT
>CAZPMO010000097.1:0-17923 GCA_964587515.1 uncultured Rhodospirillaceae bacterium
TGCATTTCAGGAGCGTCGTCTTGCCGGCGCCGTTGGCGCCCAGCAGGGCGACGATCTCGCCTTTCGCGACCGACACCGACACGCTTTCGACCGCCTGGTGGCGGCCATAGAAGACGGTGAGGTCCCTGGTCTCAAGCATCGGAGTCTCCGAGATAGGCCCGGATCACCTCGCTGTCGGCGAGGACGTCGTTCGGCGAACCCTCGGCGATCTTCGCGCCGGAGTTCATCACCACACAGCGGTCGCACAGGCTGCGGATGGCGTCCATCACATGCTCCACTACGATGATGGTCCGACCCTCGGTTCGCAATTTCCCGATCAGGGAAATGCCTGTATTCAGCTCGGCGGGGTTCAGCCCGGCAAGCCATTCATCAAGCAGCACGATTTTCGGTTCCGAAACCAGCGCCCGCGCCAGCTCCACCCGTTTCTGGTCGATATAGGTCAGCGCGGTGACCGGCACCCCCTCGCGTCCTTCCAGCCCGACGCGCTTAAGCTGCTCGCGGGCGAATTCCTCCAATTCGCGGCCCCAGCGCCGCCCGTGGCCGAACACGCCGCCCGCCGATACGTTCTCCAGCACCGTCATGGACGGCAGCATACGGACGATTTGAAAGGTGCGGGCGATTCCCATCCTGGCGATGACGTTGGCCGGCGCGCCGGCGATTTCCTCGCCGTACAGAAGAATCCGGCCGGCGCTGGGCTTCAACGCGCCCGAGATCAAGTTCATCACCGTGGTCTTGCCCGAGCCGTTGGGGCCGATCAGGCCAAGGACCTCGTGCTCGGCGAGATCGAACGACAGATTGTCGACCGCGACCAGGCCGCCGAAGGCCTTGGTCGCGTTGCGGAGCGTCAGCGCGATGTCGTCCGCCATGGCGCTACTCCACCTGCTTTCCGGAGCGGTCGATCAGCTTCTCGATCAGGCCGACCACCCCGTTCGGAATCAGATAGACGATGAGCAGGAACGCGATGCCGAGCGCCAGCGCCGACTGGTTTGGGAAGTATTTCGAGGTCAGATCCCACAGCAGGTAGAACGGGATCACGCCCACCAGGGGTCCCCACAGCCGGTGCGCGCCGCCCAGCAACGCCATGATGACCACCAGGAAGGTGATCATCGGGTTGAACGCGGCCAGCGGTTCGACATATTGGAAACGCGGCGCCATCATCGCGCCCACGATCGCGGCAACCGTGCCGGAAATGGTGAACAGCACGATTTTGGCGCGCGCGGTGTCGATGCCCGCGTGGACCGCGACGACCTCGTCGTTGCCGATGATCCTGAGCGCGAAGCCGAGCCGCGATCGCCCGATCAGCCAGCCGATCAGGTATACCAGGGCGGCCAACGCCAGGAGCAGCCAGTAGATCATCGGTTCGCTGATGTCGGCCAGGACGTAAAGCCCGCTGCTGGTTCCCATGGTGGTCTGCACCCAGGTCACGAGCTGACGAATAAGCTCGGCCAGGCCAAGCGTGAAGATGACGAAATAGACGCCGGAAATCCGCAGCGTCGCGAGACCGATGACGGCGGACAGGACAGCGCCCATGACCGCCGCCAGCAGGAGCAGGACGGGGAACGGCAACAGGTCGATGCCGCCGCCCACAACGTACATGCCGAGGCCGAAAAAGGCGGCGGTGGCCAGCGAGATGTAATGGGTCGGGCCCGAGAACAGCGTCCACGAGGTCGCCAGCGCGGTGTACATGGCGATCTCCACGCCGAGCGACAGCCAGACCCCGGTGTCGGCGAGCGGCAGGAGCGCGAGGGCGGCGAACGCCAGCGCGACGATGATGAAGATGCGCTTTTCGCGGCTGGTCAAGACGTCCGCCTTCCAAACAGCCCCTCCGGCCGAAACAGCAGCGCCAGGATGAACAGAAGATAGGCCGCCGCCAGTGTCAGGCCGGGGTCGATCAGGCTGGCGACCGCGGTCTCGGCGAGGCCGAGGATCAGGGCCGCGACGATGGCGCCCCTGATCTCGGCGACCCCGCCCATGATGACGATGACCAGCGCCTTCAGGGTGAAGATGATGCCGATCGAGGCGTCGGTGGTCAGGAAGGCGCTGATCGAGGCGCCGCCCGCCGCGGTCACCGCGCCGCCGAGCGAAAACGCCAGCGCCGAGGCGCGCGGCACGTTGATGCCGACGAGACCGGCGGATATGGGATCGACCGCGACGGCGCGAAGCGCGAGGCCCGCCCGGGTCCTGTTGAGCCAGACATACAGAATCGCGGCCAGCGCCGCCGACACCAGGAACGCCGCGACCCGGTTGAGGCCATAGGGCTGGCCCAGAATTTCGACCGGCCGTTCAAGATAGGAGTAGGTGAAATATTCGCCACCGAAGACGGCCAGCATCAGCCCCACCATGATGAAGCTGAGTCCGAACGTCGCAAGAATGCTGTCCACCTCGAGCGCGCCCTGGCTCTTCGACCGGACGACCAGCGGCTGCATCAGGTAACGGTATATCGCCCAGTTGAGGGCGAACGCGAGCGGCGCGACGATGCCGATCGTCAGGAAGGGGCTCAATTGCGCGCCGGTGTAGAACCAGAACGCCGCGAACGCGCCGGTCACCAGAATTTCGCCATTGGCGAGATTCATGATTCGCGCGACGCCGTATTGAAGCTGCAGCCCCATGGCGATCAGCGCATAGGTGCCGCCCAACAGCAACCCGGTGACAATAATGTCCATGATGTCTCTGAAAATACGTCAGAGATCACCGCCCGGCGCGGGCGTCGCGCCCGCGCCGGGGGTGTTTTCGTGGGACTACCAGCCCGACTTCGTCACGACCGGCTTGGCGCCCGGCCGACCGGTGGAGCTCACGCCCCGGAAGACGCCGTTCTGCCACTGGCCCACCGTCCAGTACTTCTCGTTGTTCTGGTTGACGAACTTGATCGGGCCCATGACCGTCTTGAACGTGTTGTTCTTGACGTAGGCGGTGACGGCCTTGCGGTCCACGGACCCGACGGCCTCGATGGCCTGCTCGAGAATCTGGTAGGTGGCGTAGACCATGGCGGATGCCCAGTAATCGGCGGGCTTGCCGGTCGCTTCCTTATGAGCCTTGAAATAGGCTTGCATTTCCGGCGTGTCGTGGTTGACGCCGCCCGCGCCCAGCACCCCTTCGATCGACTTGCCGAATTTGCCCTTATAGGCCGGGAAGGCTGTCGCAACCGCGGCGTAGAACGCTTTCACGTTCAACCCGTTGATCTTCGCCTGCGCCGTCAGGCCGAAGGTGTCTGGCGGATAGGACCAGGCGACGAAAGCGTCGGGCTTGGCCGTCTTGGCGCCCTTGATCACCGGCGAAAGGTCCTGCGTGCCGAGCGGATAGGATTTGTCGTAGACGATCTTGAAGCCGGCCTTCTTGAAGATCGGGCGCGCGGCGTTGGCGATCTCGATCCCGAAGGCGTCGGCAACGTTGACCATGGCGACACGGTCGCCGATCTGGCCGGCGTCACGCATCTTCTTGAGGATGTCCGCGACCGCGCCGGCGAACGCCGTGGTGGTGCCGAGGGTGAAGAAGATGCCCGGGTAGCGCTTGGTCAGCACATCGGCCTTGTCGGTGATCGAGGTCGAGGTGATCTGCGGGTAGCCGTACTTGGCGAAGATCGGCGCCGAGGCCAAATTGAAGCCGGTGCCGTAGGGGGCGAGGATGAAATCCACCTTGTCCTGGGTCGCCAGCCGCTGCACCGCCTTGATGGTCTCGCCGGGGTTGGTGCGGTCGTCATATTCGATCAGTTCGATCTTGGCTTTGCCGCTTTTGAGCTTGAGCCCGCCGCGCGCATTGACCTGGCTGACCCAGAGCTTGACGTTGGGCCAATGGGTGATCGCCGCGCCGGCGGCCAGCGGCCCCGACTTGGGCGCCACCGCGCCGATCTTGATGGTTTCGGCCGCCTGGACGGAAACCAATCCGATCGAACCGGCCAGGATCGCCGAGGTCGCGAATGTCAGTAATTGTCGTCTCTGCATAGCCTCCACCTTTCGATTTTTCCCGCGTCCGGGCTCGATGTCCCGAACGCTGTTTTCACGATCTTTAGTAATCCCACAGGAACGGCTTCCAGGGAAGCGAGAAGCGAACGCGGATCAGCTCGGCAGGTTGAGGACGCGCTTGGAGATGATGTTGCGTTGAATCTCGGACGAGCCGCCATAGATGGTCGCGCGGCGGCATTGCAGCAACAGTGTCGCGACGTCGACCGGGCCGTCGTCGGTGGGCGTGCGCGCGCTGGCCGCGCCGCCGCCGCCGGCCGATTCGAACAACAGATCGACGGTCTTTTGCAACGCCTCGGTCGAGACGATTTTCATGATCGAGGAATCGGGGCCCATGCGGCGTCCGGCGTTGGTCAGCCCGACCGCGTGGCTGAACATCGCCGCCAGTCCCAGCGCGTCGATCTCGGCCTTGGCCAGCCGGTCGCGGAAGCCGGCATCGTCCATCAGCCCGGTGGCGCGGGCGATCTTGCGCGCCCGGTCGAGCGCGTCGTAGCACAGCGCCGGGTTGGCGGTGCCGAGACGTTCGTGGGCCAGCAGGGAATTCGCGATGCGCCAGCCGTCGTTGACCGCGCCGATCAGGTTCTCGGCCGGGACCCTGACGTTCTCGAAGAAAACCTCGGCGAACTCGTCGTCGCCGGCGATCGTGTGGATCGGGCGGATGGTGATGCCCGGCGTCTCCAGGTCGATCAGGATGAAGCTGATGCCGGCCTGCTTGCGCGGCGCGTCCGGGTCGGTGCGGACCAGAGCGAAGATCCATTGCGCGTGGTGCGCCCAGGTAGTCCAGATCTTCTGGCCGTTGATCACGAATTCGTCGCCGTCAGCCTCGGCGCGGGTGCGCAGGCTGGCGAGGTCCGAGCCCGAGTTGGGTTCGGAATAGCCCTGGCACCAGGTGATGTCGCCGGTCAGGATCGGCGGCAAATGCCGCGCCTTCTGCTCCTCGGTGCCGAATTCCATGATGATCGGCCCGATATGGTTCAGCCCCTGGCGCGACAGTTCCGGCGCGCCGGCGCGGGCGAATTCTTCATGCAGGATGATCTGCTGGTTGATGGTGGCTTCCATGCCGCCGTATTTTTCCGGCCAGTTGGGTGCCACCCAGCCGCGCTCGGCGAGCTTGCGCAACCACCATTGGCCGCGATCGAATGGCGGGCGCGTCGACCAGCCCTTGAGATCGTCCGGCAGGTTCGCCGCCAGCCAGTCGCGCACCTCGGCGCGGAACGCCTTTTCCTCGTCCGAATCGATAAGAAAGCTAATGGACATCTCGCGCGCCTCCCCCTTGAGCCGTGCGAGTTTAGCGCCTCCGGCGCACGCTGTCGCGCCCGGCGTGGGTCAGGGCAACTGGTTTCCGCGCATATCCGGTACAGCAACTCGATGCGCCGGCGCCAGCCTGCTGAATCTCCGCGCGGTCGCGGATCGGACCGTATCGGCCGCAGGTTCCTCGGCAAGTTTTCTTTCGACCTGTTGGCGGGCGAGCAGGATGACCGCGAGGAGCGTATAATAAAGATCGAACGTCGCGAGGTTAAGGAACGCGCCGGCGACCGCATAACCGACGATGGAAACCTGGAGCATGGATCCCAGCACGAATTCATTCTTGAGGTCTTCGCGTCCCCGGGTGTGCGTGCGAATCCATTTCGCGCTCCGCAGACCGAGGAATCCAAGCACCATGAACAGCCCGAAGCCGACGAACCCGTAATGCCCCATCGCTTCGAAATAGACGCTATGGACGTTATGAACGCTATCGACTTTCGGCTTGTACCACCGGTAGATTTCAGGCGTGACGAAGGCGCCGTGTCCGCCGCCGACCAACGGCCGGTCCATGGCGAGCTTCACGCCGACCAGCCACATTTCCAGACGGCTAGTCGCGGAGTAATCCTGTTCGTAGGTTTCGATGGTCTGCATCCGGTCGACCCACTTGCTCGGAATCAATGGGATAGCGACGACGATCATGATCGCGAATAGCGCGCCGACGATCATCCGGTGCTGGCTGCGCCACCAGAACATGATGGCAACGGCGGTCATGGCGACGAACGCGCCCCGCGAATAGGACCCCACGACCGAGACCATCGAAACTGCCGCGCCCGCCGCCAGTCCCCAGCGGAGCCAGCGATTCTCCGTTGTTCGGGAGAGGTAATACATCAGCGGCGCGGCCATCAGCGTGGCCAGCGCCAGCGCTTTGTTGTCTTCAATGAACGAACCGGCGGGCCCCCAGACCAAGTTCTGAGCGCCCCCGAGAAGCGTGAAAATACCGCCCTTGACCGAGTAGAAGCCGATCGAGAGCGCGATGGTCCAGATCAGGGCGTTGAGACGTTTCTCCGATCCCATCAGGACCATGGTCAGGAACACCATCAGGACGATCTTGTCGAACTGGATGCCTTTGGCGAGCGCGGCCTCTTGGTCGATTGCGAAAATGACGGTGAAATTCGTCCACAGCACGAACAGCAGCATCACCACCGAAATCCCCGTCCACGGAACCTTCTTGGATTCCTTCGACATCATCCAGGCGGCGATTGTCACCAGTCCGATGATCAGTGAAATGGGTAGTTCGGACGAGTATCCCCAGGTCAGGCGATGCGGGTTCATCAGCGAGACCCAGGTCCACATCACGATCCCGATATGGGGCCGCAGGATAATGCACGGGATCGCGCCGAAAATGATCAGTGTAAGGGCAAAATCTCTCATGGATTCTCATCGGCCGTCGGCGGAGACGGGCGGTACTGTGCCGGTCTGTCAGAATTCTGAAGCCAGTATGGGGGGCAGGTATTAACGGTCTCTTAGTCAAGCGGCCGGGCCTCTACACGCCCGGTATCGGCCAATTCCGAATATTTACGGCCGCTTGATCGCCACCACGTAGGTGGCCGCCGTGCAAACATGGCCGAGGAACCGGAGAGGGGGGAAATGGCGGATCAGCCATACCACCATCCGGGCCTTGGGATTCGTCGTCTTCTTTTCGAGAATATCGAACCGGTCGAGCGTCGAAAGGCCGCGCTCACGGAAGAACCGGCTGAGGCCGTATTAGCTGAACCAGTGCACGGCGGGATAGATCGCGAAGTTGGCCAGTTCCGGCCGGGTGGTTTTGGCCAGTCGCTCATAACGACGTTTCAGGAAACCGGGGTACCAGCTGTACAGCGGCAGGCGGAACTCCATCTGGCTGGGGCACAGACAGCTTGTCGTGGTAAGGTACAACACCCCGCCCGGGCGCATAATTCGGATGGCCTCTTCGAGGCAGAGCTGCCAATCCTCGATGTGTTCGAGAAGTTCCGGCAGGCAGCAGACATCGAAGGATTCGTCGGCGAAGGGGAGTTCGGTCGCCGAACCGACGCGGTAATCGAACTCGAGGGTTGCCGGCCGCCTAATCGCGAAGTCCTGGCGCCCTGATGTTGTTTATGCAAGCGGACCTCCTTTCACCGCGTTGTTTGCCGGCGCCAGCATCGCACGCCATGCCGGCGTGCCGTGGATCGCGGAGTTTCGTGATCGATGGAGCGAGGACCCCTATAGCACCAACCCTCCGTGGAGGATCGCGTTGGAGCGGCGGGCCGAAAACCGATTGCTGCGCGATGTAAGCGCCCTTGTGACGGTTTCGGAGCCCTGGGCGCGTGATTATCGCGACCGGTTGTCGGTTCCCATCCTGTCGGTCTTGAACGGTTTCGATCCCGACGAGTTTCCCGCCGAGTACGACCGCGGCGAGCCCGACCCCGCAAGGCTGCGCATCGTCTATACCGGCATTCTCTAGCGGCTCGTTCATGGCGCCCGTCATCCACCGTTTAGTGGGAACAGGAAATGATCGAAATCATGGGGGAGTTCGGCTTCGATGTGGTCCTGATCCAGAACCAGAAGGCCGGACGCGATTACTACGATACGGCCTGGACGCTTTCGATTCTGCGTGGCGTCGCGACCGGCGTCGTGATGATCCTGATTGCCGGTTCCGCCGCCGAATTTTTTGGCGACGCGCGGCTGACCGAAATCATCTACGTGCTGGCGCTGCTGGCCGTGGTCGCGGGGTTCATTAACATCGGGACCGTTGATTTCCGCAAAGAGATGACTTTCGGCAAGGATTTCCGGTTTCTGGTCAGCAACAAGCTGATCGCCTTCGTGATCACGTTGACGCTCGCCTTTACCCTGCGTTCCTACTGGGCGCTGGTGATCGGCATCGCCTGCGGTGGGACCGCGAAGACAATCCTGAGCTATGTGATGCATTCCACTCTATATCTTCGCGACGATGACTTGGGGTATCTTGGGGATGTCCTGGGCACTGGTAGGAAATTCTTTGTTTGTTTCATTAATTTCCTTTTATTTTTCATCAATTTTTCTAAAAATAAAAATTTCTGAACTGATATTGACGATTTGGCGTACCTTCTTATCGGTCTTGGCGTTAGTGGCCGTGGTTGAAGCAGTGAGAGTTTCTGGAACGGCAAGCGGCCTCATGGATCATTCCATTGTTCAGTTAGTTGTATTCATATTTTTCGGTATTTTCTCCTATACCGGCACCCACCTCGCTACTTGGTACCTTGCTGGAAGGCCTCAAGGGCCGGAGCGGACAATTCTCGATTTCATTATTGCGCGAGTGACCCAAACACGGAAAGCAGCCGATAAGACAAGAGAATTATAAATTCAACTATCGAATGTGAGTTTATATTATGTATAACAAATCATTTTCGGATTGTATTTAGATACCAATAAGGAAAAATAAGTAATGAATGAAATAACCGTATATAATACCCTAGTTTTTGAAAAAAATTATTCCATGGAGAATAAGGAACAAAATTTTCGAAGGATTTCATCTCCTTTATCATTTGTTGATAAACATGGGCGTGAAGCATAATTCCGCTGAAAACTGGGATAATGCCCTTGAGCGTGAATGGGATTCTAGCCAAAGAAACTGGCCAACCAAGAACGCACTTGTCGATACTCTGACTGAGGCCGATGAATTTATACTCGATGTGGGGTGCGGCAATGGTTCCCTGTTGAGGCACCTCAAAGGAAGCGGTTACGCCAATCTTGGCAAGGGAATAATATTCGTTCCCGACAATTGCCTCGGGCCAATTAGCGAACCTTCGCACGTTGCAATGTACACAGCGGGTACGTTGGAAAAACTCCTCTCTAGAAAATTCGATATTCTTAAGATCGAATCATTTCACGATGAGAATTTCGAGATGCCCATCCTCTTCGCTTATATCGAAAAACCGGTCTGACGCACCGAAAGAGACTCGGGTCAGCCCGCCTTCAAGGCCTTGTTCTGTTTCAACCCCGCCACGATCCGCGCCGCCGTCTGCCCGTCCCACAGTTCCGGCTTTCGCCCTGACGGCCAATCTCCGGCCAGCACCTCGTCCACCGCGGCGGCCACATTCGCGGCCGTGACCAGCCGGTTAGAGCCTTCGGTGATGGTGATGGGGCGTTCGGTGTTGGGGCGGAGCGTCAGGCAGGGGATGTCGAGGTAGGTTGTTTCCTCCTGAAGGCCGCCCGAATCCGTCAGCGCGAAGCACGCGTCCTGCACGAGGCCCATGAACTCCACATAGCCCATGGGATCGGTGAGCCGCATGCCGCGCGCCCCTTCGAGGCGGTCGCCGAGGCCGAACGCCGCGAGCTTGGCGCGCGTCCTCGGATGGATGGCGAAGACGAGCGGGATGCGCGATGCGATCTCGACCAGCCGGTCGACCAGCGGGGTGAGCGTCTCGCGTGCGTCCACATTGGCCGGGCGGTGCAGGGTCACCACCCCGAACCCTTGTTCCGGCAGTGAGAATTTCTCGCGTGTGTGCGCGGCTTCGATGCTCGGGCGCATCATTTCGTATGAGTCGATCATGATGTTGCCGACGCGCTGGATGCGATCCTCGGCGACGCCTTCGGCGCGCAAGTTCTCGTCGCCGTCGGGCGAGGGCGTCCACAGGATATCGGCGATCGAATCGGTGAGGATGCGGTTGATTTCCTCCGGCATGGTCCAGTCGCGGCTGCGCAGCCCGGCTTCCAGATGCGCGACCGTGATGCCGAGCTTCTTCGCCGCGATCGTGCAGGCCATGGTCGAATTCACATCGCCCACCACGACGGTGAGATCCGGTCGCGCGTCCAGACAGATTTTTTCATAGGCCACCATCACGCCGGCGGTCTGTTCGGCATGGCTGCCGCTGCCGACGCCGAGATGGAAGTGGGGCTCGGGCAGACGCAGATCGCGAAAGAACGCGTCCGACATGTTGACGTCGTAATGCTGGCCGGTATGGACGATCGCCGCCTCGCACCAATCCTCCCGGACGAGCGCGTGATAGAGCGGGGCCACCTTCATGAAGTTTGGCCGCGCCGCCGCGATGATGTGGATGCTGGTCATCGGATAAATCTAAACCAGAACCGGGGATCGGTCGGAATACAATTTTTGGGGCACTTCCGAGAAATCGTCATGCAGGAAGAAGCGTGATCCGACTCCCCACGAGATCAGCTGCGAAAGCGTGTTCCAGTGGCGTCCGTGGCCGCGGAACTGTTCGTCGATGATCTTTTCGATTTCCGTGTGGTCGAAGATGTCGGTGGGAAAGACGCCGTCCTTCAGCATGGGCCTGAGTAACTCATCGGCCAGCTTCGGTTCGGCGCGGAATTCGGCGTCCGCGTCTCCCAGTTCGCGCCCCAACCCCTGATCAAGTCCGAATATCCGTTGCAGCGGCGTCCACGTCTTCCGTGCGGCATAGCGCATCACCATGGCGGCGTATTCCGCCGCGAAATTGGGATTGATCGGCCGACCGCTGTTTGTGCAGGGCACATCCCTGATCGCCGGAAAGCCGTAAGCGATGACTTTTTTGTATATGCGGTGTTCGATACGCGAATAGGGGGGAATGGTCAGGGCGAACTCGACCAGATCCCGATCGGTCATGGGCGCGCGGGTTTCGAACCGGTATCGGTCGAGGGAGGGCGACTGGTAAGTGCTTTGCGGGTGGATATTCACGAAGTGCCAGCAATCGAAGATGTTGAAGGGATGATCATTGTCGATCTCTTCGAAGCTTTTCGCGAAGTCGGATCGAAGCCCCTCCACGGTGCGAGAGAGGAAATCCGGATTGAACAGGCGCCGCGCGCCTTCGAGACGCGATCCCACCATCCAGTCATAGGTCGCGGCGATCGCCTGTTCGCGCGAGCGCGCCAGAAGGAGTTGCGGCCAGGTATGGGAACCGCTGAATTCACCGAGAAATCCCGTGAGGAAAATATCCATCTCGCGCGCGAAGATGTCGTGATGGCGAATAGACGTGTTGTGGGCGAAGGACAGCATCCCGTCGGTGCGCTAGACCACTTCGCGAACCACATCATACAGATGCGGCGCGTCGCCGGTCAGAGGCTGGTGACCCATTCCCAACCGGTCGGCCAGCATCGCCGCGTAACGAATATCGCGGGAGGCCGGATCGCCGAAGGTGAAGGTCGGGATCGGCAAATGGTGCGGGCGGACCGCTGCCGCGACGGCGCGGCTGTCGTATCCGCCGCTTAGGAACATCCCGATCCGCTTGCCGCCCCGCATATTGCGTTCCACGGCGCGATCCAGCAGCGTGTGATAGACCGAGACGTAGCTCCGCTGGTCGAGGCGCCCGGCGCCTTCATCGTATTTATAGGACCAGTATTTGCGCGTGCGCGCGCCGTCGCGGTCGATGGTCATGACCGTCGCCGGCGCGAGACGCCGGTATCCCGCGAGCGAGGTCCGGTTCATGACGTGCGATCCGTATACGAAAAATTCGAGCAGGCCGACATCGTCGATCGCACGGGTTCCCGGATCACCCGCGCAGACGGCTTTCAGCTCCGTCCCGAAGATCACGGTCTCATCCCGGATGGCGTAAAACAACGGTCGGAAACCGAGCCGGTCGGAAATCAGTTTCAGGCTCCGCGACGCTTCGTCGAACAGCGCGATGCAGAACAGCCCGTTGAACCGGTCGACGATGTCGTCCCCGAATTTCTGGATCAGTGCCAGACAGAGTTCCGGCGTTGAAAGGTTTTTGTTGGGCAGTTCTGCGCGGTATTGGCGCTTCAATTCATCGGCGTTATACAGTTCGCCGTCGAGAAACAGGCTCGCGGCGCCGTCGGCGCTTCTCGCGGGTTGCGGCCCGTTTTCGAGATGGCCGTGATCAAGCAGCCCCATGCCGACGCCTCTAAAGATCGCCGAATATTCGTCGTAACGGATGCCCGGAACGCGGACCCGATCGAGTTGCCTCGCGATGGCTTCGCGGATCGCGCCGTCATTGGCTGCCGGGTTCCAGAGTCCGACGAGATTGGGCATGGGAAACCTTTCTGGCGATTATCGGCCGCCGCGATCCGGCGATACGTATTTATTCACCGACTTCCGTAAACGCATGGTGTAGAGGCTCGTTCACAGACCTCTGACCCACGCCACGGTCCAGTTCGCGACCTGATCACGCCATTCGGCGCGCGAGAAGGTGTGATCGGCGGATTTGAGATCGCGGCGCGCGACCCTGTCGTCGGCCAGCAGGCGGCGCCACAGCGGCGATGCGCCGGCGGCGTCCTCGAACTCGCGCGCGGTGAGATCGTTGCCGCTGATGATGGTCATTACCGGATGGGCAAAGGCGGCGAGCCCCGCCGCCATGCGATCCGGCAGGGAATCGGCGGTATCGGCTCTGTTTTGAGCCGTCGGCGCGGCTTTGGACGCCCGGGCGAGGATTCCCTTGAACGATTGTAGTGAAGCGGCGAAATCGAATTCGCCGCGGAATATTTTGCGCCACAGCCCGGGGTCGAACAGGCGCTGCGAATAATAATGCTTGATTTGCGCCCGCGCCTCGCCGCTTTCCGTGCGCACCCACGGGTTCAGCATGACCAGTCCCGCGATTCGGGGATCCTTGTGGGCATAGAATAAAGAAGCCGAGGCCGCGTCGCACAGTCCCCACAGGACAATCCGTTCAAGGCCGGGGTGGCCGGCGACGAAGGCATCGATGGCGGCGGAGATGTCGTCGTCGATATTTTCGAAACCGGGAAATTCGCCGTCGCTGTCACCCATCCCCCGGCAGTCGAACCGCATGGCGGGAATGCCGGCGGCGGCTAACTCACGCGCCAGAAGAAGGAACTGACGATGGCTGCCGACGCGGTATTGCGGCCCGCCGACGACGATCAGCACACCGGTCTTGGCGGGGGCGTCGGCGCCGTGGACCATGCCGATCAGGAATTCATCGCCGCAGGCGAACCGGATGGGCGTCTCCCGCGTCACGCCATCGCCCCCTGGAGTCCGACGATTTTCGTGGTCCTTTCGATCAGGGCCGGCGCGGTCGTGGTTTCCTGGATGCTCCAGAACGGCTCACCCGCTACCGTCTCGGCCGTGACGTCGCAACCTTCCGCGCCCCATGCGTCGATCACGCGCCGGGCGCCGGGTGTTACGGGATCGCCCGGTTCCGACGCGACCTCCAGCCAGTCGATCCGCAGGTGCGCGGGCGGTGCCGGTTCCGCCAGCACGGCGGTGTCCATGGCGCGGGCGAGCTCGGGTGAGATTTCGTATCCGGCGACCTCGATCGCCTCGCCCCCATAGAGCCGTTCGCGCAGTGATTTGGTGGTTTCAGCGTCGCCGCCGGCGGTCATCGCGGCCGCAACGCGCACGCGCAGGAACTGGGTCAGCGCCGACTTTCCGGCGGTCACCGGCTGCCACAGGACGAGTTGCGCGATGCGTTCCGGCATCACGCGCGCGGTCTCGGCCGCCAGCAGCGCGCCGGCGCGCGCGCCAAGCAGCGCGACCGGACCACGGTTTCTCGTCTCCAGCCAGTCCACCGCGCAGGCGATATCGTCGCGCCAGCCGCGCCATCGCGCGTGTCCGAACTGGCCTTCGCTGTCACCGGTGCCGTACAGATCGAGCATCAGAAATCCCGCGCCAGCGTCGGCCAGCGCGCGGGCTTGCAGGGCGGCCATGCGGCGCGTCCGGTTCATTTCCTCGGCGAAAGGCGGGATGAAAAGCACATTGCCGCGCGGCGCGCGGCCCGGGTGGGGCGGGTGGTAGATGGCGAACAGGTCGATACCGTCGTGATCGAGAAAGAACGGTTCGGGCGCCGGTCCGCTGTCAGGAGGCAAGCTTCATGTCCACGAAGTCCGAAAGGCTGCCGACCGTTTCGAACGTGGACGCGGTGATCTCGTCGTCGTCCACCTCGAAATCAAACGATTCCTCCAGCGCGGTGATTACGGTCACAACCGCCATGGAATCCAGTTCCGGTATGCTGCCCAGCAGCGGCGTGGACGGGGTGAAGTCTCCTACGCGATCGCCTAGTTGAAGCGTGTCCCGCAGGACGGTCTTTATGCTGTCGATGGTCGCCATCGGAATTGGGTTCTCCGGTTTCGCCCGGCGCGTGGCCGCCGTATCCGCGATTTAGCAAAATAATCGTAACGATTGGGTGAACGGGGCTGGTCAGCTTACGGTTCCGCCATTTACGGATCGTAAACCTTGTTTACACAAATATGACTGTGGGTTTCCGCGGTATCGGTGGCTAACGGCTGAATGAGCGAATTACTTCCCGATCTTGTCTTCCAGACGGCCAGAAAAGCGCCCGAGGCAGATGCGCTGAAGCATGGCGCGACGGTCTTGAGCTATGCCGAACTGGCAAGTCGCATCGATCACATTGCCCGCGGCCTGGTCTCGCTTGGCCTGGATGCCGGTGAGCGCGTCGCTGTCTATCTGGAGAAACGCATCGAGACGGTAATCGGGACGTTTGGCGCCGCCGCGGCCGGCGGCGTTTTCGTGCCGCTCAATCCCGTGCTGCGACCCCATCAGATCGGCCATATCCTGCGCGATTGTTCAGTACGCGTACTGGTCACCTCCGCGGCGCGGCTCGACGTTCTGGCCGAGACGCTGGAAGGGTGCCACGATTTGAATACGATCGTGCTGGTCGATGGCGACGCGGCCGGTGCACCCGGCGCGCCCACCCATGTCGCGGTGAAAAGTTGGGACGAGGTGACGGCGGTGGCTGGTAACGCCGCCGAAGTCCACCGCGCCGGTAACGGCGCTGGCGTCCACAACGCCATTGATGGCGACGTCGCGGCCATCCTTTATACCTCCGGCAGCACCGGCCTGCCGAAAGGCGTGGTGCTGTCGCACCGCAATATGGTGGCCGGCGCGCGCAGCGTCAGCCAGTACCTTGAAAACACCTCGGACGACCGCATTCTGTGCGTTCTGCCGTTCAGCTTCGATGCCGGATTCAGTCAACTGACCACGGCTTTCAATGCCGGCGCCTGCGCGGTGCTGATGGACTATCTGCTGCCGCGCGACGTGATCAAGAAAGTCGCCGCCGAAAATATTTCCGGCCTCGGCGGCGTGCCGCCACTGTGGAATCAGCTCGCCGATCTCGAATGGCCCGCCGAAGCGGTCGCCTCGCTGCGCTATTTTACCAATACCGGCGGCCACATGCCGCGCACCACGCTGGACAAACTGCGCGCGTCGCTGCCCAAGGCGAAACCTTATCTGATGTACGGCCTGACCGAGGCGTTCCGCTCGACCTATCTGCCGCCCGCCGAGGTCGATAACCGTCCCGATTCGATTGGCAAGGCGATTCCCAACGCCGAAATTCTGGTGGTCCGAGAAAATGGCGAGCTGTGCACGCCCGGCGAACCCGGCGAACTGGTGCATCGCGGCCCGCTTGTCGCTTTGGGCTACTGGAACGATCCGGAGCGAACCGCCGAACGATTCAAGCCCAGCCCGACCACGGGCCGCAACGAAGGTGTTTGCATGACCGAGATCGCGGTCTGGTCGGGCGACACCGTGCGCATGGACGAGGAAGGGTTCCTGTATTTCGTCGGCCGCCGTGACGAAATGATCAAAAGCTCCGGCTATCGCATCAGCCCGACCGAGGTCGAGGAAGTGATCTACGCCACGGGGCTGGTCGGCGAGGCGGTTGCGCTCGGCGTTCCCCACCCCACCCTGGGCCAGGGAATAGTGATCGCCGCGACCGCGCCCAACGGCGATAATCTCAACTGCGACGGGCTGGTCGCCGCGTGCCGCGAAAAGCTGCCCGCTTATATGGTGCCCCATCTGGTGGTTCAGCGCGAGAAGCTGGAACGCAATCCCAACGGCAAGATCGACCGCAAACAGATCTCCAACGAGTTATCTTCCGTCTTCGAAGGCGAGGCCGCATGAATTTTATCGACAAGCCGCGTCCGGTCACATCGACGATCGGGGAGTTCGAGGTTGCCGGCGATCAGCTCTGTGTGGGCGGCGTCGGTCGTGGCGCGCAGTTTGCCGGCGTCGACGCGTTCGCGGACCAGTTCGGAAATACCTTCTTCGATGATCGGCGAGATTCCGTCGTTGACCATGCCGATTTTCTCGTCGGAGATATCAACGCCGACGACCTCATGACCGAGTCGCGCAAGACAGGCGCCCGACACCAGCCCCACATAACCCAGGCCGAAAATGGAAATCTTTTTCGTGGTCATTTTACACCGCTAGGTTGAATATAATTCATAGACTAATCGGTTACATGTTGCTCCGATCAATCCTGACGGCCCAAGGCGGAGAACCTCGATCCGGCATTCAAGGTCAAATTTACGCAATCGGGCTTAATGAAACTTTACCAATAAGAGGCCTAAAACCCCTGGGAAACTCCCGGAAAACCCATAATAACAACCCATACGCACCGAGTGCACTCGGCCGTCCGTTCCGCTATGATCGCGCCTGGATTCGAGATCTACCCGGGAGAAACGCGATGAGCAGGGCACTTGACCAAAAGCCGGAGATGACCAACGTGCGCGCCGATTACTACGGGCGCATCGGTGAGCAGAACATGGCGCCGCTGTGGGAGGTCATCCATCAGTTGCTGGCCAAGGAACCGGTGACCGAGGCGACGCCCTATGTCTGGAAATATGACGAGTTGCGTCCGGCCCTGCTCGAATCCGCCGATATCATCAGCGCCGAGGAGGCCGAGCGCCGGGTGCTGGTCCTCGAAAACCCCTCCATGCGCGGCAAGTCGTGCATTACCGAGGCGCTCTACGCGGGGCTTCAGCTCATCATGCCGGGCGAGATCGCACCGACCCATCGCCATACCCCGGCGGCGCTGCGCTTCATTATCGAGGGCAGCCGCGGTTATACCGCCATCAACGGCGAAAAGGCCTATATGGAGCCCGGCGATCTGATCCTGACGCCGTCATGGGTATGGCACGATCATGGCCATGACGGCGCCGAACCGGTGGTCTGGCTCGACGGGCTCGACGTGCCGATGATCCGCTATATGGGGCCGGTCTTCGCCGAGCCTTATTCCGCCGAATATCATCCCGAAGGCCGCCCAATGGGCGACAACCAGTCGCGTTACGGCGCCAATATGATCCCGGTCGGCGAGACCTTCGAGACCGAAAATTCACCGGTCTTTCACTATCCCTACGTCCAGACCCGCGCGGCGCTGGAAAAGCTCGCCAAGGCCCAGGATATCGATCCGTGCCACGGTGTGAAGATGGAATATATCAATCCGGCCAATGGCGGCCCGGCGATGCCCACCCTCGGCACCTTCATGCAGCATCTGCCCAAGGGTTTCGCGACCACCACCTACCGCTCCACGGCGGCCTGGGTGTATTCGGTGGTCGAGGGTACGGGACGCACCACCATCGGCGACGACACGGTTGAATGGGGCCCGCGCGACACCTTCGTGGTGCCGGCCTGGTATCCCCACCGGCACGAGGCCGATGGCGACGCCTTCCTGTTCAGCTACACCGACAAGCCGGTTCACGACAAGCTCGGCTGGTTCCGCGAAGCGCGCGGCGACGCCTGATATTACTGGCAGATCACGTTGACCAGCGCCTGACGGCCCTCGACCTTGACCACGTCCAGCGCCTTCTCCAGCGCCCCCTGCAGCTCGGCCGGGTCCTCGACGCGCGCGCCATAACCGCCTGATGCCTCGACCACGGTCTCGAAGCGAGGGTTGGGCTCCAGCGAGGTCAGCGGCATGCGGTTGGCCTGGCTCGCATCGCCGTCGGGATAGATTCCCTTGGTCGCCATATGCACGGCGTTCCAGCGCCCGTTATTGCAGATCACGGTCAGGATCGGCAGG
>CAZPMO010000098.1:0-17007 GCA_964587515.1 uncultured Rhodospirillaceae bacterium
CGGCGCGCGCCAAGGCCGATCCCGACAATGCCGCCCATGTGGGGGCGCCCATGCCGGGGGTGGTCATCGCGGTCGCGGTCGAGCCCGGCCAGCGCGTCGCGCGCGGCGATCCGCTGCTGACCCTGGAAGCGATGAAGATGGAAACCGTGCTGCGCGCCGAGCATGACGGCGCCGTCGCCGAAATCCTCTCGCCGGTCGGCGAAAACGTCGCTACCGACGATCTGCTGGTGGTGCTGGAGGAGGGGTGACCCTCGCCGTCAGACCGAGCGATCCACCATCACGTCCAGCAGCATGGGCTTGCCGGATGCAATCGCCGCGTCCAGCGCCGCGCGCACTTGGCTGGGCTCGGTGATCCGCTCCGCGTCCACGCCCATGGAGCGCGCGAGACCAACGAAATCGATCTCGGGCTCGACGAAATCCATGCCGATATAATTCTCGTTGCCGTGAAACGCCTTCAAGCGCTGCTTGATGATGCGATAGCCCTTGTTGTTGGCGATCACGAAGGTGATCGGCAGTTTCGCATTGGCCGCGGTCCAAAGCGCCTGGATCGAATACATCGCGCTGCCGTCGCCGATCACCGCGATCAGCGGCCGGTCGGGCTGGGCGAGCTGGATGCCCACCGCGCCAGCGATGGCCCAGCCGATGCCGCCCGAGGCGTTGCCGTGATAGGAATAGCGGTCGCGAAAAGGAAAGAAATCCAGCAGTCTCCAGGCGGTGGTCAGCCCCTCGTTCACCACCATCGCGTTGGGCGGCGCGGCGTCGACGATCTGCATCATCAGCCAGTCGCCGTCGATGGGCGCGGTCTCGGCGTGGGCTGTCACTTCGGCGCGTCGTTGCGCCCGCTTCGCCAACCAGTTGGTTTCGGCCACCGCCGCCAGCCGGCGTTCCGCGATCGCCGCGTGATCGGCGCCGCCCTTGGCTTCGATCGCCGGGTTCAGCGCGGCCAGGGTCTCCTTCACGTCGGCGCGGATCGCCATTTCGGTTGGGTAGTTCTTGCCCAACTCCCAGTCGTCGAGGCAGATCTGCACGATGGGCATCTCTGTCGGCAGCGGATCGACCTCCGAATAGACCGACATGCGCAAAACATTGGCACCGACCGCGACGATCAAATCGTAGGGCGTCAGCACGTCGCGCACCTGTTTTTGGACGCGGCTCAATGCGCCCATGAACGCCGGATGCTCGGACGGAAAATGCGCGCCGTAAGGGATCGACTGCTGGTAGACGGGCGCGCCTAGCACTTCGGCCAGCCGCGCGATCTCGTCGAACGCATCGGAGGACACGATCTCGTTGCCGGCCATGATCACCGGGTTCTCGGCGGCCAGCAGGCGCGCCGCCAGCGCTTCCAGCGCCGCGTCCGACGGGCGCGTCACGGAATCGACCCGCGTGCGGTGGCCGAGATCGATACCCGCCTCGTCGTTGAGGATATCGCCCGGCAGCGAGATGAATACCGGCCCGGTGGGCGGTGAGGTGGCGATCTTCGCGGCGCGGTGCACGATGCGGGGCAGATCTTCCAGCCGCGTGACCTCGACCGACCATTTCACCAGCGGCTCGGCAATCGGCACCAGCGGATCGTAGAGCAGCGGCTCGGTCAACCCGTGGCCCTGTTCCTGCTGACCGGCGGTCAGGATCATCGGGCTGCCGGTGAACTTCGCGTTGTAGAGCGAGCCCATCGCGTTGCCGAGACCGGGAGCCACATGGACATTGCAGGCGGTAAGTTCGCCCGACGCGCGCGAATAGCCGTCCGCCATGGCCACCACCAGCGATTCCTGGAGCGCGAGCACGAACTCCATGTCGGGATGCTCGCTCAACGCATGCATGATCGGCAGTTCGGTAGTGCCCGGGTTGCCGAACAGTTTGGTCACGCCCTCGTCTTTCAGCAGCGCAAGGAACGCGGAGCGGCCGGTGATCTGGTTTTGCATTATGCCTTCGCCTTTTTGTCCGTGACGTCGATCACCACCGCCATGCCGAGATCGCCGGCGGCGCAGCCCTCGAACAGGCCGATGCCGCCGCCACGCAGCACCAGCTCCTCGATCAGCTCGATTACCGAGCGCATGCCGGTCGGGCCGTTGGGATGGCCCCAGATCAGCGAACAGCCGTAATTGTTCATTTTCATCACATCAACGCCGGTCTCGGCGGCGAACACCAGATCGTTTACCGCGAACGGGTTGTGCGACTTGATGGCGTCGACCTGGTCGATCGATATCCCCGCCGCCTCCAGCGCTTTTTTCGCCGCCGGCACCGGCGCCTTGGGCATGAACTTGGCCTCGACGCGCGCCTGGCCGGTGGCCAGCAATCTGATTTCGATGTTGGGGTCGGCTGAAAGTTCGCGCGCTTTTTCAGGTGTGGCGACGACGATGGCGGCGTTGCCGTCGGCGGGATGGGTCTGTCCCCCCAGCGTCACCGAGCCTTCCTTGGTCACGGGCTTCAGACCGGCGAGTTTCTCGGCCGAGGTCGGGTAGATTCCTTCATCCGAGCCGAGGGTTCCCTTGGTCTTGCGGAAACGTTTGTCGGGCACCTCGAAGGGCAGCGTCATATAGCGTTTGTGGAACGCCTCGTCGTCGGCCACCGCGTCCTGATACTGCTCGTAGCGCCTGAGCACCACATCGTGCTGCATGGCGGTATCGATCTGCCATTCGCGGGCGCAGTTCTCGGCGGTCTCCACCATGCCCATATCGGCGAACGGCACCAGCCCGGTCTTGCCGGTGAAATTGTCCATCATGAAGAACTCGACATCGGGCATGCCGTTCATGTTGCCCGCGTCGGGGTAATGCATCACCGGCGCATTTGAGGTTCGGTCGCAGGCCAGCGACAGCGAACATGTGGCCGAGCCCAGTTCGATCTCCTGGGCCGAGGTCGCGAGGCAGCGCGCGCTGGTGGCGCAGGCCTGGCCGATGGTGGGGCCGCCGACCTCGGGCGCGCCGATCTCGGTCATCAGCCACGGCGCGCCGTGGAACGACGACATCTGCGGCGTGGTGGTGCCCATCACCGCGTGGTCGAAGTTCTCGGGCGCGATATCGCGCTTTTCCAGCGCGTCCTTCGCCACATGGGCGGCCAGCAGGATCGAATGAAGATGCGCGAGACTGCCCTGCCAGCGCGCGAACGGCGACGACCAATAGGCACCATAGGGGATTTGGACGTTTGAAAACATGAATTATCCTGACTTTTTACCTGAGCCCTTTTTTGGCGGTCTTACCGAAGACCTTTCAGGGCCAGCTTATCGATCTTGCCGGGGCCTGTCTTGGGCAGCGCGTCGAGAAACTCTATCGCGACCGGCACCTTGTAAGGCGCGAGGCGCTCGGCGCAATAGGCTATCAGCGTTTCTTCGTCGAGGCTTTCACCCGGCCGCAGCGCGACGCAGGCCTTCACCACCTCGCCCCTAAAATCATCGGGCGCGCCGACCGCCGCCGCCTCGAACACCGCCGGGTGCGCGTGCAGCACCTCGTCGATTTCGCGCGGATAGACGTTATAGCCGCCCACCAGGATCATCTCCTTCTTGCGGTCGACCAGGAAAAGGTAACCGTCCGCGTCGAGATAGCCGATATCGCCGGTATGAAGCCAGCCGTCGCGGATGGCGATCGCGGTTTCCTCCGACCGGTTGCGATAGCCGTGGGTGAATTGCGGGCCGCGCACGCAAACCTCGCCACGCTCACCGGTGGGCAACGCGCGCTCGCCGGTCTCGATATCGACGATTTTGATCTCCGTCCTCGGGCTCGCGATCCCGGTCGACAGCAGCTTGCGTTGGCCTTTGGTGGGATTGCTGGCGATCGGCGCGCCTTCGGACATGCCGCAGCCCTCCAGCATGGCGCAGCCGGTTCTCTCCTCCCATTCCTTCAACAGATCGCCCGGGCACGGCGCGCCGCCCGACAGGCAGTATTTCAGCGCCGTGAAATCGGTGGTCTCGACTTTGGGGTTGGCCAGCAGCCCGTAATAGAGCGCCGGCGGGCCGCCGGCGAACACGGTGACCGCGTGGCGCTCGAACTGCTCCAGCACGATCTCCGGCTTGTATTGCGGCACCATCACCAGCGTCGCCCGCATATAGAGGGGGAACACCACGGTGAAGTGATGGCCCCAGATATGGAACATGGGCGCAACGCTGAGGATGCGCTCGGCGTCGAAATCCATGTCCCACAGCGAGGCGGTTTCCAGGCAATAGGCGATCATGGAGGAATGCCGATGCTCGGCGCCCTTGGGCACGCCGGTGGTGCCGCCGGTGAAGAACATCGACGCCGGATCGCCGGACCCCGGCAGATTTTCGGGCAGCGTGATCGCGGCATCGTCGATCCACCGCGCCAGCTCGATGCCGTCTTCGCCCAAGACCAACACGTGCGGGATGGCCACGGAAGCCGCCAGACCGCGCGCCTTTTCCGCGTTGGCCGCGTCGCAGACGATGACCACGGCCTCGGTGTCGTTCAACAACGGCGTCAGTTCGCGCTCGGTATAGGCGGGGTTGAGCGGCGCAACCTGGGCGCCGGCCGCCATACCGCCGAGCGAGGCCACCGCCATCTCGATGGAGTTCGCCATCATGATCGCGACCCGTCCGCCCGATGCGCCAAGAGGGGCCAGGCGCGCCGCCAGGCCGCCCACGGCGCGCGCATACTGAGCGAAGCTCACGCGCGCCTCACCACAGATCAGCGCGTCACGATCGGGCTGTTGGTGCGCCGCGGCACGGAGCGCGTGGATCAGCGTCGGGTAATCCGGCAGTCGGACCGAGTCCGATGTCACGATGTGTTTCCTCCCTGCCAAAAGGATATCACAAAACCCGATCCGGTTTTCGAGACCGACACCGCTTGAACTCGGCCCGGCTTCCGTGCGATCCAGTGCCGCGCCATTACACCGGTATTACATGTCCGTTCTCCGCGCGATCGCGAAACCCGAGCATCTGCTGATCCTGATCTGGGCGCAGGTTCTGGCGGGGCTCGTATGGTCCGATCCCATGCTAGAGGCCGCCGGCGCGGTGTTGCTGGCCGTCTTCGTGGTGGCTTCCTTGCCTCGCCTGCGCCGCCAGACGCTGATTCTATGCGGCTTGCTGGCCATGGCGGCGGCGGCGCTGGCAATCGCATTCGATGCCTGGGACGCGGTGCCGCGCGCGATCGGCGGCGCGACGGTCTTCGCGGCGTTCTTCGGCACCATCATGGTGCTGCGCGCAACCGCCGACCGGCGACCCGAGACGGCGAATGCGCGTCGCCTGTTCGACCGCCTGGACACGGCGCAGCAATCAGGCGTCTTCCTGGTCGCCTCGCACGCGATCGGCGCGCTGCTGGTGGTTGGCGTGATGGCGATCCTCGCGCCGATCCGGGGCGCGGAAGCCCCCGACGAAAGCCGCCGCGAGGCCGCCGAGGTCTGTCAGCGCGGCATGTGTCTCGCGTCTCTCTGGTCGCCCTTTTGGGTCGCCATGGCGGTGGCGTCTCAGCATCTGCCGACGGTGCCGTTGTGGCAGGTGATGGCGCTTGGCTTGCCCATGGCGGCGGCCGGGCTGGCGCTGGCGCATCTGATGTATGCGCGCAATGTCGTGTGGGGCGATTTGTGGCGCGCGGTGTTGGCGCTGCGACCGGTCGGCGCGCCGGTCGCGATCTGCGCGGCGGTGATTACACTGCTGTCCGGCCTGACACACCTGTCGACGCTGCAATCGGTCGCCGCGGCGACGCCGGAGATTTGCGCGGCGGCGTTGTTGAGCCAGGGGCGTCGCGAATTTACCTCGGCCTTCGTGGCCGCCTATCGAGGCCTCGGCGGCGTCGCCGATGAGGTGGTGCTGATGACGGTGGCGCTGGCGCTCGGCCGGGTGCTGGAAGCGGTGCTGGCGGAACACGGCGTCACAGGCTGGATTGCCGGGCTCGGGCTCGCGCCCGCCTGGCTGATCGCGATCACCGTGGTGGCGATGACCCTGACCTCGCTGATCGGCATTCATCAGGTGGTCTCGATGACGGTGGTGCTGGTGCTGTTCGCGCCGTTGAGCGCGGGGTTGGGCGACCTGATATTGATGGAGAGCGCGTTGATCGGTTGGGGCTTCGCCTCGATGGTCGGCATATCGGCGGTCTCGGTCGCCTCGGCCTCGACCATGTTCCGGGTGCCCATGGAACGCCTGGCGTTCGGCCCCAACCTGAAATTCGTCGCGGTCTACGGCGTCGGCGCGATATTGATTCTCGCCGTGGTCAATCGGCTGGTGTTCGCGGCGTGAGTCAGCGAGCCTTTCGGCGATAGGTCAACGAATTCGCGGGCGCCTCGACGCGCTCGTTGAAAACGACGGTTTTGCCTTCTTGCACGCGTAGGCTCAACGTGCCACGGGCGGAAATGTTCACCAGGTCGCAGGCGACCACGTGTTGCGCGGTAATGATCGCGGTGTTGTTGCCGCGACCGGCGTCTTCCATCTCCATGCGGCGAATTTTGCCGTTTCCCTGCATTATATCGCAGTGGCCGCGGTACCTGATCGGCGGCGATCCCATTCCTATGACCATCATCTGCAACATCTTGTCCGGCGTGGCGGGTGGCGTGAAGGCTTTGCGATTCATCGCGACGATGAAATAACGTCCCTTGTGTTGGCCATAGGGCACCCGCGTTCGCCCTGCCAGGACCACATATCCCAGCGGATTCAGATTGGGGCTGTATTCGAACGCGCCAATGATCTGGACCCCGTTGAAATCGTCGGGCAGCGGCTCCAGCGCGACCGAGGGGTTATCGTACTTGCTCAGCATTCGCCCGATGATGCGTCGGTCATACATTTGCATGGTCTCGGGATCGACGCCTTTGAGATAAAACAGAGTTTTCAGCGCGGCCGGCTTGTTGGACGCCTTGAACGCGGTGCCGATCCTCGCGATAAATCCGTCACTGGTTTCGGCCTGCGCCGGAAAGGCGGCAAAAAAGAGCGCCGTGCAAAGGCAGGCGGCGGTGATGGCGCGCATGGGATTTCTCCGTGTCCGAAGGTTACGGAGATTCAGTAAAACCCAAGACCCTTAACGCGGCCTTGCGCGTCACGCGGTTGTGAACGCCGGTATCACGCCTTGCCGGTGAAGTTCTTTTCCAGATCCTGCCAGCATTCGTGATAATCCGACTGCAGGGCGTCGGTTTCCAGCGCGAAGCGGCTCGGGCGGATCATCAGACAGCTTTCGAACATGAAGGCCAGCGTGTTTTCATAGCGCTCCGGCGCGAGCGCCTGGTTCGATGATTTTTCCCACGACGCGTTATCGGGCCCATGCGCCGCCATGCAGTTGTGCAGGCTGGCGCCGCCCGGCACGAAGCCGCCTTGTTTGGCGTCGTAGGCACCGGTCACCAGCCCCATGAATTCGCTCATGATGTTGCGGTGGAACCAGGGTGGCCGGAAGCTGTGTTCGGCCACCATCCAGCGCGGCGGAAAAATCGCGAAATCCAGATTGGCCGTGCCCGGGACGGCGCTGGGCGAGGTCAGCACCGTGAAGATCGACGGGTCCGGGTGATCGAAGGTCACGCTGCCGACCGCGTTGAAATCGGCGAGGTCGTACTTGTAAGGCGCGTAATTGCCGTGCCACGCGACCACGTCGAGCGGTGAATGGCCGATGTCCGCCGACCACAAGCCGCCGCCGAATTTGCAGACCAGCTCGAACGATCCTTCGCGGTCCTCGTAAGAAGCGACCGGTGCGAGAAAGTCGCGCGGATTGGCGAGGCCATTGGCGCCGATCGGCCCGAGCCCCGGCAAGCGCATCAGCGCGCCGTAATTCTCGCAGACATAGCCGCGCGACGGGCCGTCGGGCAGTTCGGCGCGGAACTTCACGCCGCGCTGGACAACGGCGATTTCACCCGGCGCGGCCTCCAGCGCGCCCATCTCGGTACGCAGGACAAGGCGCCCGGATTGCGGCACGAACAGCATCTCGCCGTCATTGTTCATAAAAAAGCGGTCCGTCATCGAGGCGTTGGCCATATAGATGTGGATGCCGATGCCGGCCTGCGCCGAGGCGTCGCCGTTCGCGCCCATGGTGACCAGCCCGTCGATCAGATCGGTGGGCTTGTCCGGCATCTCCGGCGGCGACCAGCGGAGCTGGTTGGGCGGCGGCGTCGCCTCGGTAATCGGCGCGGTGCGGATCAGCCCGCCGCCGATTTCGCGGAACGGGGAATGGGTGACCGAGGGGCGGATCCGGTAGAGCCAGCTGCGCTTGTTCTCGCCGCGCGGCGCGGTGAAGGCGGTGCCGCTAAGCTGCTCGGCATATAGTCCGTAGGCGACTTTTTGCGGCGAGTTCTGTCCCTTGGGCAGCGCGCCCGGCAGCGCTTCGGTGGCGTGCTCGTTGCCGAAACCCGACTGATAGGCGAGGTCGAGGGATGCAAGCGTGTCCATTATTCTCTCCTGCGTCCAGCGATTCGGTCCGTCTTTCGATTGTAGGAAACCTTGCGTGTCAAGGCGACCTCGGATTGCCTGCCTCGAAGACCAGGAAAGTACGCGTTTCGATGCTTTCCCGCGCCGGGTCGGACGCCTGCTGGCCGGGCAGGCTGAATGCGCCGTGCGGCGTGTTTACGCCGCGCCCGCCGTCCCGGCTGTCCCAGCCCTGGATCAGCAGAACCTCGGCGCGTTCTATTTCCGGGGCCCAGTAAAATTGCTGCGTGGCGGCATGGGCGAGCTGGAAGATCTCGCCGGTCCGGTCGGGGAAAATCTGATCGGTGGCGACGAGTTCATCTTCATTTACGGTCTCGGCATCGGCCAGCGCCAGCGGCGTGCGCCTGACGGGCCCCGAAATCGGACGCCAGACATTGATCTGTATGATGCGGCCGCCGTCGCCAAGAATCCGTTCAACCTCGTCCGCGCCGATGGCGTCGCCGGCGCGGATCGGACCCGATAGCGGCGTGTAATCCACATGCAGGCGGCCGGCCGGTCCGCGCAGACCGTCCGGATTGGCGGCGCCTTCCGGATTGTCGGACCGGCGCGTGTGATCGAAAATCGCGACCCGATCCGCGCCGCTATAGTCCTTTAAAAGCTTTTCGATCTCCGGGTTGTAGATGGTCTCGATCGCATCATCGTCGTAAAGATCATCGACCGCGGTTTCGCGGCGCAGCAGTACGAAGCCCTGGCGGTCGAGGGCCAGATCGTCCGCGATCGGGCGCATGTCGTGAATCGTGACCGTGCGCTCCTCGGATTTGAAAAAAATCTCCGGCGCGCCGCCGGTCAGCGCGGCGCTGCGAAAATAGGGTTTGGTGTCCTGCGGTACGATGAATGTTAGCGCCGCTTCGATCTCGCTCATGGGACAGTTCTCTTGTTTATTATTGCTCTTTAGACAATGGGGTCCGCGCCGGTGATTGTCCACCACATGGCCCCGCTGTTACCCTGTCGATCAATCGATCACGCCAGGGGGCGAATCCGATGGATTACGACATCAAGATCACTGGCGGGACCGTCATCGACGGCACCGGCGCGCCCGGGATCCCGGGCGACGTCGGCATCGCGGACGGCAGGATCGTTGCGCTGGGAGAGGCTCCCGGACAGGCGACGGAGGTGATCGAGGCGGACGGCAGGGTGGTCTGCCCCGGTTTCGTTGATATCCACACCCATTACGACGCCCAGATCATGTGGGATCCGATGCTAAGTTTCTCGCCGTGGCACGGCGTGACGACCTGCGTGATCGGGAATTGCGGTTTCGGAATCGCGCCGACACGGCCCGAAAACCGCGATCTGATCATGCGCACCCTGGAGAAAGTAGAGGCCATGAGCTACGAGGCGCTCGCCGAAGGGCTCGGCGCGTGGCCGTTCGAAACCTTTCCGGACTATCTGAATGCGATCGAGGAACGCCCCAAGGCGATCAATGTCGGGGTTCTGGCGGGTCATACGCCGATCCGGCTCTATGTGATGGGCGAGGCGTCGATCGAACGCGCGGCGACGGCAGAAGAAATAGCCGCCATGCGGTCGCTGGTGGGCGAGGCGATGGAAGTGGGCGCGGTCGGGTTTTCGACGTCGCAGTCGCCGGTCCATGTGGGCTATATGGGCCTGCCGGTGCCGAGCCGGTGGGCGGAATTCGACGAAATCCTGGCGCTGTCGGGCGCACTGGGGGATGTCGAGAAGGGTATCATCCAGATCACCGTGGGTCGCGTGCCCTGGTACGACGAGTTCGTCCAGCTGGCGCGGGAGACCGGGCGTAGCGTCACCTGGACCGCGATGCTCACCGGCATGGAAGGACCGGACGGTCATCACGAACAGTTGCGGCGGTCGATCGAAATTCTGGAAAGCGGCGTTCCCGTCTATCCGCAGGTCGCCTGCCGGCCATTGCAGACCGAATTCCAGTTCAAGTCGCCGTTTTCGTTCGAACGCATGCCGTTTTTTCGGGACGTATCGGCGGCCGACGCGGACGGCAAGAAAGTGATTTACCGCGATCCGGTATTCCGCCGCCGGTTCCGCGCGGCCATGGCGCCCGATAGCGAAGTCGGTGGCGAGGTCGGCCCGCTGCGCCGGTCCTTCCATGGCATCACCATCGCCTCGTGCGCGACCCGGCCGGAGCTGGAGGAACGCCCACTCACCGAAGTGGCGGCGGAACAGAATATCGATCCGGTCGATTTAGCGCTCGATCTGGCGTTGGAAACAGATCTCGAGGCGCGTTTCCGCATGCCGCTGCTGAACGACGACGACGACGGCGTCGAGATGCTGCTCAAATGCCCGCATACCGTGCTCGGGCTGTCGGACGCCGGCGCCCACACCAGCCAGATGTACGACACATGTTATTCCACCCATCTGTTGGGACATTGGGTGCGGGAGCGCGGCGCGCTCAGCCCCGAATATGCCGTCTGGATGCTGACCGGCAGGCCGGCTGAGATTTTCAATATCAGCGATCGCGGCCGGCTTGCCGAGGGCGCGCCGGCCGATGTGGTGGTTTACGATCCGCAGACGGTTGGCGCGAGCCCGCCGCGGCGGGTCCACGATCTGCCGGCCGGGGCCGACCGGCTGATCTCCGATGCCTTCGGAATCGATGCGGTGATCGTCAACGGCGTCCCGATCCGGCGCGCCGGCGAGGACGTCGTCGGCCCGGACGGTCCCCTGCCCGGCCGTCTGTTGCGGCACGGCAGGGGCTGACCGGGCTACTCTCAGCCCTTGAACGCCAGCGCGGCCTGTCGGCGGTGGATGGTGAAATAAAGCGCGCCCACGATGACCAGGTTGATCATGCCCGCAAAGGCGGCATTGGCGTAGGAAAGCGTATAATTTCCCATCAGGTCGAAGAAGAAACCGCCCTGATAGCCGCCGATCCCATGACCGATCCAGGCCGCCATGGTGACGATGCCGAGCGCCGACGCGCGCCGGGTAACCGGTGTCAGGGCGCGCACGCAAACAATTACACCGGTCATCACCCCCGCGTAACCGAAGCCATAGACGATCGCAAAAATATAGAAGGCGTCCAGGATTCCCAGCTGAATGAAGAAAAATACCAGCAGCGTCTGCCAGCATGAGGCCGTCAGATAGGCCCGCATCGGTCCGATCATGTCCGCCAGTTTGCCGAACGCGACGCGACCGGCGACCGCGACCATCAACATCAGGAAGATCACGCTCGCGGCGTCGTCGAGCGGGACCCCGCGGTCCTGTATCAGCGGCACCAGATGGATGAGCGGCACCGACATGCAGAAACAACAGAACACCACCGCCACGCTTAACCAGACCACCACGGCGTTCGTCGAAAGGGGAACCGGCGAGCCGTCGTCGGTTTCGGCTTCCCCGGTCGCGGCCGTCGTGCTCCGCGGCGGCTGACGGGTCAGCAGCGCCAGCGGAATCAGTACGAGCAAGGCGATCACCGCCATCACGGACAGGGCGTCCCGCCAACCGAACGCGCCGATCAGAAGGGCGGCGCCATAGGGCACGCCGCCTTGTCCCAGCGCCTGGCCCGCGGATGTAATCCCCAGCGCCAGACCTACATTGGCTTTGAACCAATTGCCGACATTCGCGACAAGCGGCGCGAAGAAGGATCCGGCCCCGAGAAAACCCGCGACAAAGAACAGCACATGGAATTGCCAGAGGCTATCGGCCCGCGCCGCAAGAAGCAGACAAAGCCCCAGCACGATCGCGCCAAACAGGCTGATCCATCGGGTTGCGACGCGATCCGCCACGTAGCCCATCACGATTCCGCCCAGCGCCAACCCCATTACGCCAGCGAAATAAATAAGGGATACCGAACCACGCTCCCAGCCGAACTCGACGTACAGTGGTTTGAAGAATACCGAGAGGCCGTTGGCGATAAATCCGATCCCGAACGCCAACATCACGGCGGAGGTTCCGACGATCACCCAGCGGTATGGGGCTTCGGAGTCGATTTCGTTCTTTGCGATCACTGCCCCCTGATCATCAATCAACTTCCCACGAACATGGTATCAAGGATCGCCGTAAATCAACCGGATTGCAATCAGGCCGTTGCCACGCCGGCGGCCGAAATCGGCGATGCCGGGAAGTATCTCGATCTCGGCTATTACCGCGAAGCCGCGGTCACTTCCCCTTGAACGCGGGCGCGCGCTTTTCCATGAAGGCGCGCCGCCCTTCGATATAGTCCTCGCTCGCCATGCAGGCGTCGATCAGCTCGGCGCATTTGTCGAGGTTCCGCTTCGCCGGATCCTTCACCGCTTCACTCAGGCTGACGGCGAGCGACCGCACCGTCAGCGGCGCATTGCCGGCGATGGTCGCGGCCATGCCGTAGACTGTCTGTTCCAGCGCATCGTCCGCCACCACCCGATTTACAAGCCCCATGCGTAACGCATCGGCGGCTGGCAGCCGACCGGCCGTATAGAGAATTTCGGCCGCCGCCGCCTGGCCGACAACGCCGACGAGTTTTTTTACGCCCTCGAACCCGAATCCCAGCCCCAGACGCGCCGCCGGAATGCCGAACTGGGAGTCCTCGGTCGCGATACGAATATCGGCGTTGAGCGCGGTGGCAAGCCCGCCGCCCAGGCAGTAACCCCGGATCATCGCGATGATCGGTTTTTCCAGGTCCGCATATGCCGTGCCGACGCGCCGGGAGACCTCGTTATAGTCGGCGACCAGCTCCGGCGAGGATCGCCGCGCCTCGAACTCCGAGACATCGGCGCCGGACACGAACGCCTTGCCGCCGGCGCCTGTAATGACCACGACGCGCACATCGGGATTGCTGGCGAAGGAGGTGAGGATCTCGATGATCGCAAGCCGCATCTCGTGATTGACCGCGTTGCGGCGTTCCGGCTGGTTATAAATCATGGTGCCGACGCCGTTCTCGACGGTGGCCAGCATCTTGTCGGTCGCGAGGGTCAGTCCGTCCATGTGGCGGCCTCCGGATAAGTGTTTTCGGTCAGAGCACGTCGCGGGCCCGCAGCGCCACGAGGTCGCTTTCCGAGTAGCCGAGATCGGCGAGGATCGTGTCGGTATGTTCGCCCATTTCCGGACACGCCGAGCGCAGACGCCACGGCGTGCGGTGGAAGCGAACCGGCTGGCCCACCAGCTCCATGCGTCCGCGGCTTGGATGGTCCACCGGCGCGGCCATGCCGATATGCTTGACCTGTGGGTCGGCGAAGGTCTGGTCGAGCGAGTAGACCGGACCCGACGGTACGCCGTTTTCGTTGAGATGTTCGACCCATTCGGCGGTGGTCCGCGTCCGCGTGAGCGCGCTGATCGCCTCGTGGATCTCGGCCCGGTTTTTGCGCCGCGCCGGCGCATCGATGAAGCGCGGGTCCTGCGCCAACTCTTCCGCGCCCAGCGCCTTGGCCAACCGGCCGAACATCACGTTGCCCGACGCCGCGATATTCATGAACCCGTCGCTGGTTTCGAACATGCCGGTCGGCATGTTGGTGGGGTGGTCGTTACCGGCCTGCGACGCCACGTCGCCATCGACCGTCCAGCGCGCCGCCTGGAAATCCATCACCGCGATCTGCGCCGCGAGCAGCGAAGAATCGACCCATTGGCCCTCTCCGGAGACCTCGCGTTCCAGCAGCGCCGCCATGATCCCCATGGAACAGTATAGTCCCGCCGTGATGTCGGCGACCGCGATACCGGCGCGCACGGGCCCCTGTCCGGGCAGTCCGGTGACCGACATGATCCCGCCCATGCCCTGCGCCACCTGATCGTAACCCGGCCGGTTGGCGTAGGGGCCGTCCTGTCCGAAGCCTGAAATGCTGCCCAGCACGATGCGCGGATTGACGGCCCTGAGAGAGTCGTAATCGATGCCGAGCCGGTTCTTCACGTCGGGCCGGTAGTTCTCCACCACCACGTCCGCCGTCTCAACCAGCTTCAGGAAGATCTCCCGTCCCTCGGGCGCCTTGAGGTTCAGCGTCATGGCGCGCTTGTTGCGATGGAGGTTCTGGAAGTCGGACGATTCGCGCCCGCCCGTATAGCCGTCGCCGCCGCTGGTCGGTTCCTCGATCTTGATCACGTCGGCCCCCCAGTCGGCGAGCTGGCGAACGCAGGTCGGCCCGGATCGGGCGCGGGTAAGGTCGAGGACCTTGAATCTCGAAAGCGGAAGATTGGTGTCGGTCATGTGGATGAGGTCCCGTCGGTTGATTTCAGAATACGCGGCGATGCCGGTTTCTTTTACGCCGAAGGGTTCGACGTCGCGCGCATGACGCCCATGCCGGTCAGCCATTCGGGGACGGCGTGGTAGCAGTCGATGGTCGCCCGGTACGGCCCGGCCGCGCGCAACGCCGCGAAGGCCGCCGTCCAGGCGCGGACCTCGTGGACGCCGCCGCCGCCGACCGCCGAAAGCGCATCGTCTTCGGCATCGTCATACGCGTCCAGCCGGTCCGCCATCAGGGTTTCCATGAACGCCTTGTCCCATTCCGCGTCGGGCGGCAGGCAGGGGCGTCCTCCGGCGGCGAGGTCGCGCCCCGCCTGAAGGACCCGGGCCTGGCGTGTGTCGTAATCGTCCTTGGTAAGCTCGCCGCCCTCGATCAGTCGGTCGGGCAGGCCGGATTTGAACATGGCGGGTCCGGCGTTGGGCGGGTCGTGCGACAACCCGCCCGAGCCGACCAGCAGAACACGCTTGTCCAGGCTCGCCAGATATTGCCCCACGGCGTCGCCGAACTGGCGCACGCGGCGGAAACTCGGATAGGGCGGCGCGTTGCAGTTTACCATGATCGGCAGGCACGGCCGCGCGTCGAGGCCGCCGCAGAACCGGTTGAGCGGCAGGGTAACCCCGTGATCGACCAGCATCCGATGCGACAGCGTCACGTCGACGCCGGCCTCGCGGACTGATTCGATACATGCCAGCGCGATATCGGCGGGCACATCGATCGGCCCGGGTTTTGTGTCCCAATCGATACCGCCGTGCGCCTCGGTGCCAATGCAGAACGACGGCATGGTCCGGTAGAAGAAGCCGTTGAAATGGTCGGGATAGAACACCGCGATCAGTTCGGGGTCGAAGTCGCGCACCCAGTCGTCCAGTGCGTCCATGGATTGACGCCAGTCGTCGCGGCTTCGTTCGTCGGCCGGCTCCAGAAAACCGAGCTGAAGCGGGCTGTGCGAAAAGCAGATCAAGGCCATGGACATGGTTGTGCTCTTCCCTTCTCGATCCGATCGAACGGGTTCGCTGTACAGATCGGGCGAATTAATTACACTCATTCCCCAATTGCGTGTCAATCGACCGCGCCGTGGGTTGCGGCGAATAAGGAGAACAAATATGGGCGCTCGAACCGGACGGCAATATATCGACGGGCTGAAGGACGATCGCGAGGTGTGGATCGACGGCGAACGTATCGCCGACGTGACCACCGATCCGCGTTTCGCGCCCGCAATCCGTTCGCTCGCCGAGCTCTACGACATGCAGCACGACCCCGAATATCGCGATGTTCTGACCTATCCCTCGCCGACCACCGGCGACGCGGTCGGCCTTTCGTTCATCGAACCCGAGACCCAGGACGATCTGGTGCGTCGGCGCGCCATGGTGAAATGCTGGATGGACCGCACCTGCGGCATGTTCGGGCGCAGCCCGGATTTCATGAACATCCACACCACCGCCTTCGCCTCCGCCGAAGACGAGTTCGCCAAGAGCGGCGAACAGTTCGGCCGCAACATTCGCGCCTATTACGAGCACGCCCGCGAGAACGACATCGCCATGACCCATGTGCTGATCAATCCGCAGGTCGACCGGTCGCGGCCGGTGGAGGAGCAGGACAACGACCTCGCGGCCAAGGTGGTGGGCGAAACCGACGCCGGTTTCATCATTCGCGGCGCCCGCATGGTCGCCACGCTGGGCGCGATCTCCGACGACATCATGGTAATGCCGAACCCCTATTTGAAGGAAGGAGATGAAGCGAAGGATTACGCCTTCGGTTTCAACATTCCGATCGCGACCCGGGGAGTGAAGGTGATCTGCCGTCCGTCCGTGATTCATATGGAGGCGGCGTCGCCGATGGATTACCCGCTTTCCGCGCGCCTGGACGAGACCGATGCGCTGGTGGTGTTCGACGATGTGCTGGTTCCCTGGGAAAAGACATTCATCTACCGCGACGTCGCCATGTGCAACGGGCTGTTCGACCGCATCGGTGCGATGCCCCAGATCATGCATCAGTTCTCGACCAAGAACCTGGCCAAGGCCGAGTTCATGATGTCGCTGGCGTTCGCCGTCGCCAAGGCGACCAGGATCGACGCCCATCTCAACGTCCAGGGCCAGCTCGCCGAGATGATCACCATGACCGAGACCACGCGCGCCCTGCTGCGGACCAGCGAAACCGAGGCGCGCATAGGCCCGGTCGGCACCATGACGCCGGCGCGCGAGCCGCTGTGGGCGATCCGGCTCGGCTTCCCCAAGATGTTCGTGCGCATGGCGGAGATCATGCAGACCATCGGCGCCGGCGGGCTGGTGCAGGTGCCGTCCTACGCGGAATTCGACGGCGCGGCGGCGGAATATGTCGAGCGCTACGCCCAGGCGGCCAACGCGGACGCGCGCTCGCGGGTCAAGCTGTTCCGGCTGGCCTACGATTCCTGTGTCTCCAGTTTCGCCGGCCGCCAGCAACTCTACGAACGCTACTACTCCGGCGACCCGGTGCGCCTGTCCAGCGCGCTCTACGGCATCTATGACAAGGAACCCTATATAGATCGCATCTGGACCATGCTCGACGCCCTGG
>CAZPMO010000098.1:17017-17838 GCA_964587515.1 uncultured Rhodospirillaceae bacterium
GAAAGCCAGACGGGTAGCTCGACGTAAGGAAGGCGCCCGATCGAGTTGTTGGGCGCCACACTCGGAACGGTCACTGGAAAAAGGAATTGGCATGGCGACGTTAAAGGCGGTGGAATGCCGCGAATTCATCAGGGGGGTGGTCGAGAAGGCCGAGGAAATGCGGGTGCCGGTGTCGATCGCCTGCGTCACCGATGGCGGGCATCTGATCGCGTTGGAGCGCATGGACGAGGCCGGCTTCATCACCGCCGAGATCGCCTGGGCCAAGGCCTATACCGCCTGCGCCTTCCGCGCCATGAGCCCGCGCTTTCCCGACGGGCTGGTGATCCAGCAATGGTTCAAGGAGCGCAACCCGCAGATGATGATGAATTCATCCGTCTTCACCAACGGCCGCATTGTCGCGTCGGGCGGCTGCGCGCCGGTGTTCAAGGGGGACGAGATGGTCGGCGCCTACGGCGTCAGCGGCGGCACCTCGGATCAGGACGAGGTGATGGCGCAATTCGCGCGCGAAAAAATCGGCTGGGCGCATTTGAAGGAAAACGACGACACGCCCGAGGACGTGAAGGCGCATATCAACGAGCTTTACGGCCGCGCGGGTCTCGGCGACAGAAATCTCTGAATTGGGCGTTCGGGCTTAGAGCATGATCCAGCCAAATAGGATCATTTGATGGAGGCAAATCGACTTCTCGGGCAAGCGTCGCAACGCACCCGAGAAGTCGATTTGCCCCACCGAAGGCCGGATTATTCCGCCCCGTGGCGTCGTTGCGCGTCTTTGCCGATGCGCCGCATCGCCATGCGAAGCGCGCCTAACCACGGGGCGGAAT
>CAZPMO010000099.1:0-17291 GCA_964587515.1 uncultured Rhodospirillaceae bacterium
CGGCGGCGGTCATGGCGACCATGGAGGTCGGCTGGCCGGCGCCGACGCCCAGCCCGTTCTTGCGGGCCGGCGGCATCACCGCCATCACCGAGACGATGCCGGCGCGGCTCGCCGCGCCCGTTGCGACCAGGACGGCGATGGCAAGGGCGCCGTCGGCCAGCGCCGCGATCGCGCCGACGCGCGCGATCAGGGCCAGTGCCAGCGCCGCCGCGCCGAACGTCCCCAGGCGGCTGTCGCGCATGATGGTGAGCTTGGCCTCGCGGTCGCGCCCGCCGCCGAACCCGTCGACCAGATCGGCGAGCCCGTCCTCGTGCAGCGCTCCGGTGGCCAGCGTCAGCGCCGCGACGGCCAGCGCCCCACCCAGCAGCGGCGTCAACCCGGACCACAGCGCGAGGACATAGACCACGCCGCCGATCCCGCCCAGCAGCGCGCCGATCACCGGAAACGCCCACGCGCTGGCGGCCAGCCGGCGGCCGTGATCGAGCCCGTCGACGCGCAGCGGCAGCCGGCTCAGAAAAATCAGGCAGGCCGAGATATCGGCCAGAGGGGTGGTGTCGAATTTGTTGCCGTTCACGGTCTTGGCTCGCGCGAATATTACCGGACGCACCGGATCATATGCGCTATTGGTAACAGGATGGTTGAAACGCGCAAGGGACCGAAACCAATGGCTGAATTACCGACTCTCGCGCCGCTGACGCTCGATCGCATCCGGGCGCTGGTCGAAGCCGCGCCCGGCCCCGACGCGGACGCGGCGCGCACCGCGCGCGAACGCGAGGAACAGCTCACCAAACCGGCCGGCGCGCTGGGTCGTCTGGAGAGCCTCACCGAATGGCTCGCCGCCTGGCAGGGCCGTCACCCACCCACCATCGAGAACGCGCACGCGGTGGTGTTCGCCGGCAACCACGGTGTCGCGGCGCGCGGCGTTTCCGCCTTCCCGGCCGAGGTGACGCGCCAGATGGTGGCGAATTTCGCGGCCGGCGGCGCCGCCATCAACCAGTTGACCGCCGCCGTCGGCGCGTCGCTGCGCGTGATCGAACTCGATCTCGACTGGCCGACCGCCGATTTCACCGCCGCGCCCGCCATGGGGCCGGAGGAATGCGTGGCCGCGCTGGCGACCGGCCACGAAGCCGTGCCGCGCGCCGCCGATATTCTGCTGGTGGGCGAGATGGGCATCGCCAACACCACCGCGGCGGCGGCGATCAGCCACGCGCTGTTCGGTGGCGCCGCGTCGGACTGGTGCGGTCCCGGCACCGGGCTCGACGATGAAGGCGTCGCCCGCAAGACGGTGGTGGTCGAACAGGCGGTCGCGTTTCACGGCGATGCGCTGGTCGATCCGATGGAGACGTTGCGCCGGCTCGGCGGGCGTGAAATCGCCGCCATGGCCGGCGCGATCCTGGGCGCGCGTTACCGCAACTGCCCGGTGATCCTCGACGGCTTCGTCGCCTGCGCCGCCGCCGCCGTGCTCCACAAGATCGACGATGCAGCGCTCGATCACTGCATCGCCGGGCATGTGTCGGCCGAACCCGGCCATCGCGGTCTTCTTTATGCGATCGGCAAGACGCCGCTGCTCTCGCTCGGCATGCGTCTCGGTGAAGCCTCGGGCGCGGCGGTCGCGCTCGGTGTCGTGAAATCGGCGATCGCCGCCCATACCGGCATGGCGACCTTCGCCGAGGCCGGTGTCAGTGAAGGCGAAGATTAGGCGAAGCGGCGGTAGAACGTCCCGCTGAGCCACCCCAGCACCGCCCAGAACACCGCCGCCGTGACCAGCGACGCGGCGACGAAATGCCCGGCAAGCTCGGCCGGCGCGGCGCCGCCCGTCTTGTCGGGATGGGGCGCGCCGATGAGATGCGGCGCGGCGATGGCGATAATGCCCAGGACCGGCAAAATCCAGCCGCGGCCGAATACCATCAGTGCAAGACCCAGCGCGGTCGCGGCCGCCGCCGCCAACCACCATTGCTGGCGCGTCGCCAATTCGGCGGCCATGCCGCCGGGCACCTCGGGGGGTAATCCCAGCGCCGGCGCAAGCGAGAATACCGCGAAACCGGCGAGGCCCCAGATCACGCCGCGCCGCCCGTCGATCTCGCGGCCATGCAGGGCGAAACAGGCGACGAGCAACAGCGCGAAGCCGACGCCGATGATGATATTGCCGAGCGACGTGTAAAGGGTGCGCTCGATGCCGTCGCCGGGTGACCAGGGCTCGGGCGCGGCGCTCGCGGAAGCTGGCGCGGCGGTCTCGAATTGCTCGGCGTGGATAATCAGCGGCGTGGTGGTGAATTCCTGAAGCGCGGACACCATGGTTCCGCCCAGCAATCCGGCCACGATCGCGGCCAGCAGGATGCGCCTCAGCATGACGCGGCGTGGATCAGTGGCATGGCAGCGAAAATGAGTGGCGCGCGTCGTGGACCGCGTTGTGCACCGCGTCCGGCTGTGCGAATCCTACGCCTATCACCAGGAACATGCCGAGCAAGATCGCAAATGTGGCCGCCGCGAATGCCGGCGCCCTGGTATCCGCGATCGTCGCGGTTCGAACCGAAGGATCGACCATTTTTTCATCCCCTAATCTACGGGAAGCGCCCAATCCGATTATTGCGCCTCTCCCTCCGTGCCGGACGATAGCATGGAGACACAGCGCAACGCATCCCCCCATCGCCAGAATCGATCATAGAATTTAGGCGCTGCAACGGCTTCGCGTCAAATCGTCGCGATTCACCGTCTCTCGAATCCCCATTCCATGTTGCCTCCGCGCCGCAACGCACCTAGGTTTCAAGGGACGACGGTTCCCTTCGGGGAAGTGAGAGGGAACGGGGTGCGAGACCCCGGCTGCCCCCGCAACTGTAAGCGGTGAGCCAGCGCCCGAAATCGGCCACTGGGCAACCGGGAAGGCCGGGCGCGAGGCATCGATCCGCGAGCCAGGAGACCTGCCGTCGTCGGCGTCGTCCATCCGCTTGCCGGGGTGCGCAAGTGGTGCGGAAATCCGTTTGCGACGACGCGCGAATGACTTTGGTGTTCGCGGCAAACGGAGGACGACATGACTGCTTCCCATAAGATACCGGCGACGGTGATTACCGGCTTCCTCGGCGCCGGCAAGACCACCCTGATCCGTCATATGCTTGAAACCATCGACGGGCCCCGCCTCGCGCTGGTGATCAACGAATTCGGTGATCTCGGCATCGATGGCGGGGTGCTGGAAGCCTGCGGCGTGGAAGGCTGTGCCGAGGACGACGTGATCGAGCTCGCCAATGGCTGCATTTGCTGCACCGTGGCCGACGATTTCCTGCCCACCATGCTGAAGCTGGTCGACCGTCCCGACCCGCCCGATCACATCGTGATCGAAACCTCGGGGCTGGCGCTGCCAAAGCCGCTGGTGCAGGCCTTCAACTGGCCGGAGATCCGCACGCGGGTGACGGTCGACGGGGTGGTCGCCGTGGTCGACGGCCCGGCCGTGGCCGAGGGCCGTTTCGCCACCGATCCCGAAGCGGTCGACGCCGCGCGCCGCGAAGACGAGAGCCTCGATCACGACAGCCCGCTGGAGGAATTGTTTGAGGATCAGCTCGCCTGCGCCGATCTGGTGCTGCTCAACAAGGCCGATCTGCTGGGTGAGGGCGTCGCTGCCCGCATCGAGGACGAGGTCGATGCGCTGTTGCGCCCCGGCGTACGCGTGGTGCGCACCGCCCACGGCCGCCTGCGCCCCGATGTGCTGCTCGGGATCGAGGCCGGCGCCGAGGATTATATCGAGGCCCGCCGAACCCATCACGACGACGAGGAAGACCACGACCATGATGAATTCGAGAGCTTCATCGTCGAGATCGGCGCGGTCGCCGCGCCGGAAACGCTGGCCGGCCGCATCGAAGCGGCGGTCGACGCCCACGATATCCTGCGCGTGAAGGGCTTCATCGATGTTTCGGGCAAGGATATGCGTCTCGTGCTGCAGGGCGTCGGGCGGCGTATCCAGCATTATTACGACCGCGAGTGGCGCGCCGGCGAGCCGCGCGCCAGCCGCCTGGTGGTGATCGGCGAGGCCGGGCTTGACCAGGCGGCAATCCGCGCCGCCATTCTCGGCTGAGCCATGCATCTGCTGGCGGCCAGCCCGGGGACCGTGTCCGACGGATCGGAAGCCGTCGATCTCGGCCAGACGCCGGGCGATATCGTCGTCCTGTCGGCGGCCGATACCGAGCTTGCGAGCCTGTCGGCGGCGCGCGTGACCCTGGGCGGCGATTTCCCCAGCCTGCGCCTCGCCAATTTCATGCAGCTCGCCCACAATCTCTCGGTCGATCTCTATGTCGAGGGCGTGATCGCGGGCGCGAAACTGGTTGTGGTGCGCCTGCTCGGCGGGGCCGGCTACTGGCCCTATGGCGTCGAGCGGCTGATGGAAATCTGCCGCCGCCATGGCATCGCGCTGGTCATGCTGCCGGGCGACGACCAGCCCGACGCCGAGCTTGCCGGTCTTTGCACCCCGCCCGGTGAGGCGTGTCACCGGTTGTGGCAATATTGCGTCCATGGCGGCGGCGCCAACGCGCGCAATTTCCTGATCTACGCGGCGAGCCTGATCGGTGGCGAAGACGTCTGGGTCGAACCCGAGCCGTTGCTGCGCGCAGGTCTTTACTGGCCGGGCCTCGAGATGCCGACGCTCGATGAGTTACGCGCCGAATGGACGGAAGGCGCTCCGGTGGCGGCGATCACATTTTATCGGGCCCTGGTCCAGGCCGGCAATCTTGCCCCGGTCGATGCGCTCATCGGGGCGCTCACGGACCGTGGGTTGAACCCGCTGCCCATCTATCTGCACAGCCTGAAGGAGCCGGTTTCGGCCGAGACCGTCGGGCGATTGCTGGTCGACGCGCCGCCTGACGTAATCCTCAACGCGACCGGATTCGCGGTCTCCGCGCCGGGCGAGGCGAGGCGCGAAACGCCGTTCGACGCCGCTGGATGTCCGGTGCTGCAGGTGGTGTTCGCGGGCGCCACCGAAGAGGCCTGGCGCGAAGCGTCCAACGGGCTGAGCGCGCGCGATATCGCCATGAACGTGGCGCTGCCCGAGATCGACGGCCGCGTGCTGACCCGCGCTGTCTCCTTCAAGACCGAAGCGCGTTACGACGCCGCCACCGAAACCTCCGTGGTGTCCTACCGCCCGGTCCCCGATCGCGTCGATTTCACGGCCCGGCTCGCCGCGAACTGGGCCCGGCTCGGCCGCGCGCCCAGCGCTGAGCGCCGCATCGCCATCGTGCTCGCCAACTATCCCAACAAGGACGGCAGGCTCGCCAACGGCGTCGGGCTCGACACCCCGGCCGGCACGCTATGCCTGATGCGGGCGCTCGCCGATGACGGCTATGCGCTCGATGCGCTGCCGGACGACGGCAACGCGCTGATCCGCCTGTTGCAGGCGGGGCCGACCAACGCGGCGGCGCGCGAGGGCGGCGCGGTATTGCCGCTGGCCGATTACATGGCGGCGCTGGAAGAGCTGTCGCCCGCGTCCCGCGATGCGATCATTACGCGCTGGGGCGCGCCCGAGGACGATCCCTTTTTTCGTGACGGCGCCTATCATCTCGCGGTCCGGCGCCTCGGCAATGTCGTCGTCGCGATCCAGCCGGCGCGCGGCTACAACATCGACCCCAAGTCGAGCTATCACGATCCCGCCCTGACGCCGCCGCATGGCTATATCGCGTTCTATGCCTGGCTGCGCCGCGCCTTCGATGCCCATGCGGTGGTCCATATGGGCAAGCACGGCAATCTCGAATGGCTGCCCGGCAAGTCCCTGGCCATGAGCCGCGACTGTTTTCCGGAAGCGGCGCTGGGGCCGTTGCCCCATGTCTATCCGTTCATCGTCAACGACCCCGGCGAGGGCGCCCAGGCCAAGCGCCGCGCCGCCGCGGTGATCATCGATCATCTGACACCGCCGTTGGCGCGCGCCGAAAGCTATGGCCCGCTGGCCGACCTCGAACGGCTGGTCGATGAATATTACGAGGCCGCCGGCGTCGATCCGCGCCGGCTCGCGCTGTTGCGTGATCAGATCCTCGATCTCACCCGCGCCACGGGTCTCGATCGCGATTGCGGCATCGCGTCCGCCGACGGCGCGGACGACGCGCTGGCGAAACTCGATAATTACCTTTGCGAGCTGAAGGAAATGCAGATCCGCGACGGGCTGCACATCTTCGGCGCGGCGCCCGAGGGCGATCTCCTGACCGGCCTGCTGGTGGCGCTGGTGCGCCTGCCGCGCGGGACGGGGGAGGGCGGCGACGCTTCGCTGATCCGCGCGCTGGCCGCCGATCTCGGTCTCAAAGATTTCGATCCGCTCGATTGCGAACTGGGTGCGGTCTGGACTGGCGCGCGCCCTAAAGCGTTGGCGGGGCAGGGGGCGTGGCGCAGCAACGGCGACACCGTCGAGCGGCTTGAAAACCTCGCCACCGCGCTGGTCTCCGGCGCCCGCCCGCCCGATCCCGGTTGGCCCGCGACCGCCGCGGTCCTGGGCAAGCTGGCTGCCGAAATTCGCCCGGCGGTCGAGGCCTGCGGCGCGGCCGAGATCGCCGGCGCGCTGGCCGCCCTCGACGGACGCTTCGTGGAGCCCGGGCCTTCCGGGGCGCCGACGCGCGGCCGTCCCGACGTGCTGCCCACCGGGCGCAATTTCTATTCCGTCGATACGCGCTCGGTGCCGACCCCGGCGGCCTGGCACCTGGGCTGGAAGTCGGCGATGTTGCTGGTCGAGCGCCACCGCCAGGAACACGGCGCGTGGCCCCGCCGCATGGCGATCAGCGCCTGGGGCACGTCGAACATGCGCACCGGCGGCGACGACATCGCACAGGCCTTGGCGCTGATGGGCGCGCGCCCCACCTGGGACGGCGCGTCGGCGCGGGTGACCGGGTTCGAGGTGATGCCGCTGGAGACGCTCGACCGGCCGCGCGTTGATGTGACGTTCCGGCTTTCGGGTTTTTTCCGCGACGCCTTCCCGGCCCAGATCGACCTGCTGGACTCCGCGATCCGCGCCGTCGCGGCGCTCGACGAGCCCGAAGACCGCAACCCGCTGGCCGCCCGCGTGCGCGCCGACGAGGCGCGGCTAATCGCCGAGGGCGCGACGGAGCCTGAGGCCGCGCGCCGCGCCGGTCACCGGGTGTTCGGCTCGAAACCGGGTGCCTACGGCGCCGGGCTTCAAGCGCTGATCGACGAGCGCGGCTGGGAGACCGCCGACGATCTCGCGCGCGCCTATCTCGCCTGGGGCGGTTATGCCTACGGCGCGGGGGCGGCGGGCGCGGCCGAGCACCGGCTGTTCGAAGCGCGCCTTTCGGGCATAGAGGCGGTGGTCCAGAACCAGGACAACCGCGAGCACGATCTGCTCGATTCCGACGATTACTACCAGTTCGAAGGCGGCATGGCGGCGGCGGTGAAATCGCTGTCGGGGCGCGCGCCGACAATCTATCACAACGACCATTCGCGGCCCGAAAGCCCCAAAATTCGGACGCTTTCCGAGGAAATCGGCCGTGTCGTGCGGGCCCGCGTGGTGAACCCCAAATGGATCGCCGGCGTGATGCGCCACGGCTACAAAGGCGCGTTCGAGATGGCCGCGACGGTCGATTATCTGTTCGCCTTCGCCGCCACTTCCGGCGCGGTGGCCGATCACCATTTTGATCTGGTCTATGACGCCTATCTCAATGATCCGCCGGTGCGCGAGTTCATCGCCCATAACAACCCGGCGGCGCTGCGCGAGATGGCCGAAAGACTGGTCGAGGCGCAGCGGCGCGGCCTCTGGCGTCCGCGTTCCAACACCGCCTATCATGATCTCGTCGGGATCGCATCGGGAGGCAACGATGACCAGTGACGAAGACATCCACGCCCGCGCCAATGAAAAATCGCGCAACCGCAAGGCCGCGCGGGACAAGATGCTGGCCACCAAGACCAAGGAAAAAGGCCTGCTGATCGTCCATACCGGTAAGGGCAAGGGCAAATCGACGGCGGCCTTCGGGCTCGCCATGCGCGCCATCGGCAACGACATGCGCATCGGCATCGTCCAGTTCGTGAAGGGCAAGTGGGAGACCGGCGAGCGCGGCGTGCTGCAAAAATTTCCCGACCAGGTGACCATCCGCACCATGGGCGAGGGCTTTACCTGGGAGACCCAGGACCGGGCGCGCGACATCGCCGCCGCCGAAAAGGCATGGGCGGCGGCGCGCGGGATGATCGAGGCCTGCCGGGGTCCGGATCCGGAATATGACTTGATTGTGCTCGACGAGCTCAATATCTGCCTGCGCTACGACTATCTGCCGATCGGCGATGTGGTCGCGGCGTTCGAGGCGCGCCCGTCCGATCTGCACATCGTGGTCACCGGCCGCAACGCGAAGGCCGAATTGATCGAGGCCGCCGATCTGGTGACCGAGATGACACAGGTGAAGCATCCCTTCCGCGAACAGGGGGTGAAGGCGCAGAAGGGCATCGAGTTTTGAGCGCCGCCGCCCTGATGCTCCAGGGCACCGGCTCCGATGTCGGCAAGTCGCTGCTGGCCGCCGGCATGTGCCGGGCGTTTACGCGGCGGGGTTTAAATGTGCGTCCCTTCAAGCCGCAGAACATGTCCAACAACGCGGCCGTGACCGAGGACGGCGGTGAAATCGGCCGCGCCCAGGCATTGCAGGCGCGCGCCTGCGGCGTTGCGCCCACGGTCGAAATGAACCCGGTGCTGTTGAAGCCCGAGACCGAGACCGGCGCGCAGATCGTGGTGCGCGGCAAGATGTGGGGCCGCGCCAAGGCGCGCGAATACCAGGCGCTGAAATCCGATTTGCTGCCGGTGATCCGGGAAAGCTTCGAGCGCCTGACGGACCAGGCCGATCTGGTGATCGTCGAGGGCGCGGGCAGCGCCGCCGAGGTCAATCTGCGCCGCGCCGACATCGCCAATATGGGGTTCGCGCGCGCCGCCCGGGTGCCGGTCGCGCTGATCGGCGATATCGACCGGGGCGGCGTGATCGCCCAACTCGTCGGCACGTGGGAACTGCTGGAGGACGCCGACCGCGCCCTGGTCGCGGGCTTCATCGTGAACAAGTTCCGCGGCGACGCCACGCTGTTCGATGCCGGCATGGACGAGATCGCGCGCCGCACCGGCCTCGCGCCCCTGGGCCTGGTGCCGTTTTTCGACGCCGCGCGCCTGTTGCCGGCAGAGGATGCGTTCGGAATCGACCACCAGGCCGGGAAAGGGGAGGGGCGCGCCATCCGCATCGCGGCGCCCGTGCTGTCGCGCATCGCCAATTTCGATGATTTCGATCCGCTGGCCGCCGAGCCCGATGTTTCAGTCGAGATGGTGCCGCCGGGCTGGCCGTTGCCGGGCGACGCCGATCTGATCGTGATCCCGGGCTCCAAGGCGACGCTGGCCGATCTCGCCTTCCTGCGCGATCAGGGCTGGGATATCGATATCCTGGCCCATCACCGGCGCGGCGGCGCTGTGCTGGGCATCTGCGCCGGCTTTCAGATGCTGGGCCGCCGCGTCAGGGATCCCGACGGCATTGAAGGCGCGCCGGGCGAGGCGGCGGGGCTCGGGCTGCTCGACGTGGAGACCGCGCTCGGCGGCGACAAGCGGCTGGTTTCGGTCGACGGGATCGAGATCGCGTCGGGCGCGCCGGTTTCCGGTTATGAGATGCATGTGGGCGAGACCGACGGGCCAGGCCGCGCGCGGCCCATGCTGGCGCTTGCGAGCGGCGGTGACGGCGCGGTCTCGGCCGACGGGCGCGCCATGGGGTGCTATGTCCACGGGTTGTTCGCGGCCGACCAATTCCGCCACGCATTTTTGTCGCGTCTGAAGGCGCGCGACGTGACCGGCGTTTCCTATGACGCGCGCGTTGAAGACACGCTCGACGCGCTGGCCGATCACCTCGAGGCCCATCTCGACCTCGATCATTGTTTGGAGATCGCCCGCGGCTACAGCGCCAGCGCCGCCACCGCAAAAATCGCGAGCAGGACCCATGCCCGCAGATAAATCCGCAGCGCGCGGCGAATATCGCCCGTATTGGCCTCGCGCCCGCCCGATCCCATCCACGCGTCCTCGACGGTCTCCGCGCCGTATTTCCGGGGTCCGGCCAGCGCGATCCCGAGCGCGCCCGCCATCGGCGCTTCCAGCCAACCGGCGTTGACGGAACGATGTTTGCCCGCATCCCGAAACATGGTCCAGAGCGCCACCGGCGCCCGCCACAGCGCGGCCAGGACGATCAGGCCGCCGGCGATACGCGCCGGGATCCAGTTGGCGACATCGTCGAGCCGCGCCGCGAAACGGCCGAACTCCGCATGGCGCGGATCGCGATGACCGATCATGCTGTCGAGCGTATTGATCGCCTTGTAGGCGGCGAGGCCGGGCAGCCCGAGAGCGGCGTACCACAGCACCGGCGCGACGACCCCGTCGGAGAAATTCTCGGCCAGCGACTCGATCGCGGCGCGCGCCACACCCGGCGCATCCAGCTTCTCGGTGTCGCGCCCGACGATGTGGCCCACCGCCGCGCGCCCGTCTTCGAGACTTCGCGTCAGGCCCCGGGCAACGCGGCGCGCATGATCGTAAAGCCCGCGCCCCGCGATCAGCGCGCTGGCCAGCGCCGCCTCAATGACCCAGCCGCCCGGCGCCCGCGACAGCCCATACCCGATCGCCCAGCCCACGGCGGCCGCGCCCGCGACCACGAAAAGGGTGACCGCGAAGCCGCGCTGCAGCCGCGAGGCCGCATCCGGGCGGTTGAGCCATTTTTCCAGCGCCGCGATCAGCTTGCCCAGCGCCGCCACCGGGTGCGGCAAGCGGCGGTAAAGCACCGCCGGATCGCCGATCAGCGCATCGACCGCCAACGCCAGCAGCACCGCCATGAAGGGGTGGACGGCGCTGGCGCTGTCGGGGTACCACAGGACGAACATGCGCGAAGCATGAAGCGCCCGCGGACGGGCGTCAATTCCGGCTGGGAGGCCAAGACATGACCGGCAATACGGGCATCATGGTGTGCGGCCACGGCAGCCGCGACGCCAACGCCGTGGGCGAATTCGAGACCCTGGCCGCGCGCATCCGCGAACGCCTGCCGGACCGCGACGTGGAATACGGTTTCCTGGAATTCGCGACGCCGATCATCCGCGACGGGCTCGACAAGCTGGTGGCGCGCGGCGCGACGGAAATTCTCGCGGTGCCCGGCATGCTGTTCGCCGCTGGCCATGCGAAGAACGACATCCCCTCGGTGCTGAACACCTATCAGGCGGGGCGCGACGGGGTGACGATCCGTTACGGGCGCGAACTCGCCATCGATCCCAAGCTGCTGGCCGCCGCCGGGGCGCGCATCGACCACGCGCTGGCCGGCGCGGGCGGCGACGTGCCGTTGCACGAGACCATGCTGATGGTGGTCGGGCGCGGCACCTCGGATTCCGACGCCAATTCCAATGTCTCCAAGGTCATGCGCCTGCTGTGGGAAGCCTTTGGCTTCGGCTGGGGCGAGGCGTGCTATTCCGGCGTGACGTTTCCGCTGGTCGAGCCCGGCCTTGAACACGCGGCGCGGCTCGGCTATCGCCGCATCATCGTCTTTCCCTATTTCCTGTTCACCGGCGTATTGGTGAAGCGCATCTATGACGCCACCGACGAAGTGGCGGCGCGCCACCCGGACATCGAATTCGTGAAGGCGCCCTATCTCAACGACCATCCGCTGGTGATCGACGCCTTCCTCGACCGCATCGAGGAGATCGTCGCCGGCGAAAACCTGATGAACTGTCAGATGTGCAAATATCGCGACCAGATCCTCGGCTTCGAGGCCGAAGTGGGCCTCGCCCAGGAAAGCCATCACCATCATGTGGAAGGCATCGGCACCGGCGGCGACGGGCATCATCACGGCCATGATCACGGCGATGACCACAAACATGATCACGGCCATCATCCCTACCCCCACGCCGACCACCCGCACGGCCCCGCAAGCTTCAAGCAGGGTTCCTAGTGGGACGAAATACACCAATAAAACCCTCTCCCCTTGCGGGAGAGGATAGGGTGAGGGGTAAGCGCGTCTGCGCGTCAAAAGACCCTTTTTGTCGCCTGCCGGCGGCCACCCCCTCACCCTCCCACCGCTTCGCGGCGGGTCCCTCCCTCTCCCGTGAGGGGAGAGGGTTCGAAGCGTCGAAGCTGATCTTCTAATGGCGGAATACCTCTCCGACCCGGCAGAGATCTATCGCCGTTCCTTCGCGTCGATCCGCGCGGAGGCCGATCTTTCGGGCCTGCCGGGCGATCTCGAAGCGGTCGCGGTACGGTTGATCCATGCCTGCGGCATGGTCGATCTGCTGGATGATCTGGCGCATGGCGGTCCGCTCGCCGAGGCGGGACGCGCGGCGCTGGCGGCCGGCGCGCCGGTGCTCTGCGACAGCCAGATGGTGGCGCACGGCGTGATCCGCGACCGCCTGCCCGCCTCGAACGAAGTGCTGTGCACGCTCAACGATCCCGAGGTCGCCGGCATTGCGCGGCGCGAGGGCACCACGCGCTCGGCCGCCGCGGTCGATCTGTGGCGGGCGCGGCTCGACGGCGCGGTGGTGGCGATCGGCAACGCGCCGACCGCCCTGTTCCGCCTGCAGGAATTGCTTGAGGGCGGGGCGCCAAAACCGGCGGCGATACTCGGCTTCCCGGTGGGTTTCGTCGGCGCGGCGGAGTCCAAGGAATCGCTGATGGAGAACAGCCATGGCGTTCCCTTTCTCACCGTACGCGGCCGGCGCGGCGGCAGCGCGCTGGCGGCGGCGGCGGTGAACGCGCTGGCCGGAGATCCGGCATGACCGAAAGATGGCTTTCCATCGTCGGCGTCGGCGAAGACGGGCTCGACGGTCTGGCCCCGGCGGCGCGGGCGCTGATCGACGGCGCCGACGTGCTGGTCGGCGGCAAACGCCACCTCGCCATGGTCGCCGATGACGACCGCGAGAAACTGACCTGGCCGCGCCCGCCGCTGACCGATCTGATTCCCGATTTGCAAAAACGCTCGGACCGGCGGGTCTGCGTGATGGCGACCGGCGATCCCATGCATTACGGCGTCGGCGTGACGTTGGCGCGTTTCATCCCGGCGGACGAGATGATTATCGTGCCGTCGCCGTCGGCCTTCGCGCTGGCGTGTGCGCGGCTCGGCTGGTCGCGCGCCGAGGTGGCGACCCTGACCCTGCACGGCCGTCCGGTGGCGCTGGTCGAGAGTTTTCTGCAGCCCGGCGCGCGGCTGCTGATCCTCAGCAACGGCGCCGAGACGCCCGGCGAGATCGCCGAGCTTCTGGTTAAGCGCGGCTACGGTGAAAGCCGAATGACCGTGCTGGAGCATATGGGTGGCGCGAAGGAACGCGTTCTTTCTGGCCTCGCAGAAAATTGGAATACGGATGACGTCGCTTCGTTCAACACGCTGGCGGTCGACTGCGTGGCCGGGGCAGGGGCTGTACTGTTGCCCCGCGTGCCCGGCCTGCCTGACGACGCCTTCAACCATGACGGCCAGATTACCAAGCGCGAGGTGCGCGCCGCCACGCTGGCCGCATTGGCGCCGGCGCCGGGCCAGCTTCTATGGGATGTGGGCGCGGGATGCGGCTCGGTCGCCATCGAGTGGATGCGCGCCGCGCCCAACAACGCCGCCATCGCCGTGGAGCGCGACGAGGCGCGCGCCCGATTGATTGCCGAGAACGCGCTTGCGCTGGGCACGCCCAGGCTGGAGATCGTGACCGGGGTTGCCCCGGCGGCGCTGGCCGGGCTGGCCGCGCCCGATGCGGTGTTCATCGGTGGCGGCGCGGCGTCCGACGGGGTCATCGCGGCATGTTGGGACGCGCTGTCCGCCGGCGGGCGGCTGGTCGCCAACGCGGTGACGGTCGAGGGCGAACAGGCCTTGTTCCAGTGGCGCGAGGCGACCGGCGGCGCACTGAGCAGGATCGCGGTGTCGCGCGCCGAGCCGGTGGGTGCGTTCTCGGGCTGGCGGGCGTTGATGCCGGTGACCCAGCTTGCGGCGGTGAAGTCGTGACCGGCACGCTTTACGGTCTCGGCGTCGGCCCCGGCGACCCCGAATTGATAACTTTGAAGGCGTTGCGCCTGCTCCAGGCCGCGCCGGTGATCGCCTATCCCGCGCCCGAGGACGGCGACAGCCTGGCGCGCGCCATCGTCGCCGGCCATTTGCCGGGCGGCCAGCATGAAATCGCCATCCGCATGCCGCTCGCCGTCGCGCGCTTTCCGGCCCAGGCGGTCTATGATTCCGCCGCCGCCGAGATCGGCGAACATCTCGCCGCCGGGTCCGATGTGGCGGTGATCTGCGAGGGCGATCCGTTCTTCTACGGCTCGTTTATGTATCTGTTCGGGCGCATGGTCGAGCGTTTCCCGGCCGAGGTGGTGCCCGGCGTCTCCTCGCTGACCGCCTGCGCCGCCGTGCTTGGCGCGCCGCTGGCCGCGCGCAACGATGTGCTGGCGGTGATCCCGGCGCCGCTCGACGATGACGCGCTCGCGGACCGGCTGGCCGGGGTCGACGCGGCGGCGATCATCAAGCTCGGACGCCATTTCGAACGGGTGCGCGCGTTGCTCGACCGGCTCGGGCTGGCGGCGGACGCGCGCTATGTGGAGCGCGCCACCATGGAAAGCGAACGGGTGATGAAGCTCGCCGAGGTCGGCGACGGCGCGGCGCCCTATTTCTCGATGATCCTGGTGCATCGCCGGGCGGAGGTCTGGCAATGACGGGACCGATTGCGATCATCGTGCTTGGCCCCGGCGGCATGGATTGCGCGGCGCGCATCGCGGCGGGAATGCGCGGCGCGCAAGTTCACGGGCTGCGCGAGCGGGTGGAGGGCGCCGATTTCACCTTCGACAACGTCGCCGATCATCTCGGCGCGCTCTACCGCGACGGCTGCGCCATCATCGGCGTATGCGCGGCGGGGATTCTGATCCGCGCGCTGGCCGGCGATTTGGTCGACAAAACGCGCGAGCCGCCGGTGGTGGCCGTTGCCGAGGACGGCGGCGCGGTGGTGCCGCTCCTGGGCGGGCATCATGGCGCCAACGATCTCGCGCGTGACATCGGCCACACACTCGACGTCTCGCCCGCCATCACCACCGCCGGAGACGTGCGGTTCGGCATCGCGCTCGACGATCCGCCGCCGGGTTGGCGGCTCGCCAATCCGGACGACGCCAAACTCTTCATGGCCGAACTGCTGGCCGGCGCGACGGTGCGCCTCGATGGCGATGCCCCCTGGCTCGCCGACGCGGATTTGCCGTGGGACGACACGACGACGCTGGTGTTGACGGTGTCCGAAGTGCGCACGGAAGGCTCGGCGCGCAATCTCGTCTATCACCCGGCGACGCTGGCGCTGGGGATTGGCTGCGAACGCGGCGCCGATCCCGGCGAGGTACTGGATCTCGCCCGCGAGACCTTGGCCGAGGCGGGGCTCTCCGAAAATTCCATCGCCGCGATCGTCTCGCTCGATCTCAAGGCGGACGAACCGGCGGTACTGGCGGCGGCCGAGGCGTTCGGCGCGCCGGCGCGGTTTTTCGACGCGGCGGCGCTGGAAGCCCAGACCCCGCGTCTCGCCAACCCGTCCGATATCGTCTTCGCCGAGGTCGGCTGTCATGGCGTCGCCGAGGGCGCGGCGCTGGCCGCGGTGGGGCCAGACGGCGCGCTGATCGTGGAGAAGCGCAAATCGAAGCGCGCGACCTGCGCCGTCGCCCGCGCATCGGCGCCCCTCGAAGTCTCCGCCATCGGCCGGGCGCGCGGCTGGCTCGGCGTAATCGGCACCGGCCCCGGGACCGAGGCGTGGCTGACCCCGGAAGCGGCGGCAATGGTGGCGCGCGCCGACGAGGTGGTGGGCTACGGGCTCTATCTCGACCTGCTGGGCGCGCGCATCGACGGCAAGACCCGCCACGATTATGCGCTGGGCGAGGAGGAGACGCGGGTGCGCGCCGCGCTCGATCTCGCGGCCAAGGGACGATCGGTGGCGCTGGTATCGTCCGGCGATCCCGGCATCTACGCCATGGCGACGCTGGTGTTCGAACAGATCGACCGTGGCGGGCGCGCCGACTGGCGGCGTCTCGACATTGAGGTCGCGCCCGGCATCAGCGCCTTGCAGGCCGCCGCCGCGCGCATCGGCGCGCCGCTCGGTCATGATTTTTGCACGATCTCGCTGTCCGACCTGATGACGCCGTGGGACGTGATCGAGGACCGCATCACCGCCGCCGCGACCGGCGACTTCGTGATCGCCTTCTATAACCCGGTCTCGCGCCGCCGCGACTGGCAACTCGCCCGCGCCCGCGAAATTCTGATGGCCCATCGCCCGGAGGCAACCCCGGTGGTGCTGGCCCGCAAGCTGGGGCGCGACGGCGAACGGGTGCGCGTCACCACGCTGCGCGATCTCGACGTGGGTGATGTGGATATGCTGACCGTGGTGCTGGTGGGATCGTCGGAAACCCGCGCGGTGGCGCGCGGCGGCGGCAACGCCTGGGTCTATACGCCGCGCGGCTACGGCGCGCGGCCCGACAAAGACGAAAAGGCGGAGGACGCCACATGATTGTCCATTTCATCGGCGCCGGGCCGGGCGCGGCCGACCTCATCACGGTGCGCGGCCGCGATCTCATCGCGCGCTGTGCGGTGTGTCTTTACGCGGGATCGCTGGTGCCCGACGAGGTCATTGCATTCGCGCCCGACGGCGCGCGGGTGATCGATACCGCGCCGCTGACGCTGGACGAGATCATCGCCGAGATGGAAACCGCCCACACCGAAGGCCACGACGTCGCGCGCGTTCATTCCGGCGATCCCTCGCTTTACGGCGCGGTCGCGGAACAGATGCGCCGTCTCGATGCGCTTTCCATTCCGTACGACATAACGCCCGGCGTGCCGGCGTTCGCGGCCGCCGCGGCGGCGCTCGGGACCGAGCTGACGCTGCCCGGTGTTTCGCAGACGGTGATTCTCACCCGCACCGCCATGAAGGCGTCGGCCATGCCCGACGGCGAGGAACTCGCCGAGCTTGGCCGGTCGGGCGCGACTCTGGCGCTGCATCTCTCGGTGCGCAATCTGCGCCGCGTGACCGAGGATCTGATCCCGCATTACGGCGCCGACTGCCCGGTCGCGGTGGTCTATCGCGCGAGCTGGCCCGATCAGCAGATCATCCGGGGCACGCTGGCCGATATCCAGCCCCTGGTGCGCGCCGCGAAAATCACCCGCACCGCGTTGGTCCTGGTCGGCCGCGTACTCGATGCCGAAGGGTTCAGGGACTCCGCCCTCTACGACCCCGACCACGTCCACGTCCTGCGCCCCCGCCGCAAGGCATAAATTGATTTCCTCATCGGTCACCCCGGACTTGATCCGGGGCCCAGCCATCGTTGGAGTAAAGGTCGGGTCGGACCG
>CAZPMO010000100.1:0-17279 GCA_964587515.1 uncultured Rhodospirillaceae bacterium
CGAGAAGCCGATTTGCCTCCATCAAATGATCCTATTTGGTCGGATAGTGCTCTAGACGAATAACCGCCGCGCCGATCGCGTTTTCTCCTACATGGACTGGAAGCAGCTCAGCACCGCGGCGCGCGATGTGGCGGCCGCCGCCGCGTCGTAACCATCCTTGTAGGGCATGGAGAAATTATGGCCCGCGCCCGCGTAAACGCCGATGTCGGCATTGGCGTGGCTCGCATAGCCGGCCTTGATGGCCTCGACCTCGTCCATCGGCACCACCGGGTCCTGATCGCCGAAGTGGAAGCTGACCGGGCATTTCACCTTGTCGACCTCGTCCATGTGCTGGCCGATCATGGTGCCGTGATACGCCCCGGCCCCGTCGGCGCCGAGCCGCGCGCCGGCGAGATGCGCATAACGCCCGCCGAAGCAGAACCCCAGCACGCCCACCTTGCCGTTGCAGCGCGGGTTGCCGCGCAGATCCTTCATCAGATCCTCGACGTCGGCCATGCCGGAATCGAAATCGAACGCTTCGTAGCGCGCGAAGGCCTTTTCCATGTCGGCGGTCGGGCCCGGCATGACGCGCCAGAAGATGTCGGGCACGGAGACGATGAACCCGTCCCTGGCCCAGGCGTCCGACAGCTCCTTCATCTCGTCGTCGATGCCGAAGATCGCCGTGATCAGAAGGATGCCCGGCGCCTTGTCGTCGCCGTCGGGCGTGGCGAGATATCCGGTGAAATTCTCGTTCGCGCGGGTCGTATAGGTAATGTCGGTGCTCGGCATTCTGTTCCCCCTGTTTTCACATGGTCCCGTTGTGGGCCACGCATTCAATCATCCGGCGCGATGGTGGCGCAAAATCGCGCCAAAGGAAACGGCTTCTTGCGACGACGCTAAATTATTGTTCGAGCACCGCGGCGGCGATCTTCTCGCCCACCATGATGGTCGGGAAATTGGTATTGGCGCAAGGCACCGCCGGCATGATCGAGGCATCGCCCACGCGCAGCCCGGAAACCCCATAGACGCGCCCGGCTTCATCGGTGACCGCGCCGGGGTCGTCGGCCGCGCCCATGCGGCATGAGCACGAGGCGTGAAAATGGCCCAGCACGGTCGCCCGAATCCAGGAAACCATCGCGGATTCGTCATTCATCAGCTCGGCCACGGTCGGCCCCTTGGCGACCAGGTTGCGGATTATCCATCGCCGGAGCGGGCCCGAGGAATCCATCAATTGGCCGCCGGCCCAGGTCTGGAACCGGTTTGATTGGCTGTAAACCGCGTAACGGCGCGCGCGGTCGCTATAGCTGATGGGGAAGATGTCATGGACGGTGTCGCGCAACGCCTGTCTTTCCTGGAAACGGGCCATCAGGCGAACGCCGATCTTCAGCCGCTCCAGATCTCGATGGTCCGAGCACATGTTGAAGTCCACATCGGGCTCGGCCATGGGATCGGCGGCGTTCAGCTTCACCTCGCCGGTCGAATAGGATTTGTTGACCCACAGCATGATCAGCCCGACCCGTTCGCCGACCGCGTGCCAGAACGACTTGTTCATGGGGATCAGATACATGTCGCCCGCCGGGCAGCCTTCCAGCCCGGACGACCATCTGAGCCCGGCATACATGGGCATGCGCGTCTCCGGCGTCACCCGAGCGTCGCGTCGCATATAGCAGCCGAAATTGACGCCGGGATGCTCCATCAGATGTTTGCCGACTCCGGGACGGTCGGCGACGACTTCGATGCCTTGCGCCGCGAGTTCGGCCGCCGGTCCGATGCCGGAGCGCAACAGCAGCGCCGGCGAATGCAGCGCGCCGCTCGAGACGATTACCTCGCCGGCCGCGATATCGACGGTCTCGCCCCGGCGGTGGACGCGGACCCCCGTCACCTTCGCGCCGGAAAACAGCAGCCGTTCGGCCCGCGCCTCGCCGAGAATTTCGAGGTTGGGCCGCGCCCGCACTTCGGCGGTCAGATAGGCGGTCGCCGTCGAGGTCCGTTCCGAGCCGTCATTGGCCACCGCGATCGGGAAGAAGCCGTCCTCGAACACGCCGTTCTTGTCGCCGATATCGCGCCAGCCTTCTTCCTCGGCGGCCTTGATGAACCCGCGCGTGAAACCGGGCCAGTGATTGGTGGGCGCGCGCCGCACGGTCATCGGCCCATCGGCGCCGTGCAGCGGGCCGTCGTAATCGACGTCGGTTTCCATCTTGCGGAAAAACGGCAGCACGCCGTCCCAGTCCCAGCCCTTCGCGCCCCGCGCCGCCCAGTCGGCGTAATCGCTGGGCAGGCCGCGGATCGAGATCATCCCGTTGACGGAGGAGCCGCCGCCGATCACGCGTCCCTGGGCATAGCGCACGCGCTTGCGGTCATCGGGCGCGTTGCCCGGGCGCAGCGGAAACGCGACCGTCTGACCCCAGGTGAAACGGGGATTGCTGTGGGCCGAGCCCGCCAGAATATCGCGGATTTCGGCGGGCTCGTCGCCGGGCGCGAAATCCTCGCCGGCCTCGACCAGGAGCACGCGGTTGGCGGCGCGTTCGCTGAGGCGGGATGCGATGACGCACCCCGCCGCGCCGCCACCGACGATTACGTAGTCGTACCGCTGCCCGTCCGCTGTCATCGCACCGTCTCCCGCCCTAAATCGAGGATATCCCCGGCCATTATTTTCAGCATGTCCCACGCGGCCTGATAATCGCCGCTGGCCTCGATATCGTCGGTGTAGGTGTCGAGGATCACATGTTCGCAGCCCATCGCTTCGAGATCGCGCATGTCGCGGCGCACCTGTTCCAGCGTTCCGACGCCCGCGAGCCGGCCGTCTTCGGGCCGCGCCTCGGCGGTGATGTTCAGCATGATGCGCGGACACAGCGCCGGCACGGCCATTTCCTCGCGCGCCGCGATTTCGGTCAGGCGCGACAGCCCTTCATCGCGCAGCCACGGCGCGGTGATGCGCAACGGGTGCCAGCCGTCGCCGAAGCGCACCGCGCGGCGCAGCGCCGCGTCGCTGCGCCCGCCGACCCAGATCGGCGGATGGGGTGTCTGCGCGGGGCGCGGCGCGCCGTCGACATCGTTGAAGCGGACGAAAGTCCCGTCGAAGGAGCATTTTTCCTCGGTCCACAGCAGCTTGATCGCGGCGAGATATTCGTCGGTGATGGCGCCGCGCTTCTCGAACGGGACGTTCAGCGCCGCATATTCCTCGCGCGCCCAGCCGACCCCGACCCCGAGAATGCACCGCCCGCCGCTCAATTGATCGATATTGGCGAACGATCGCGCGGTCTCCAGCGGGCTTCGATAGGGCACGATAATGACGGTGGACCCGATGGCGATGCGTTCGGTGATCCCGGCCAGCCATCCCAGCGTGGTCAGGGGCTCGTACAGCGGCGCCGGGTAGCGGGCGCTCACATCGGGGGTCACCGCGATATGATCGGATGTCATCAGGTGATGAAATCCGAGTTCCTCGGCGAGCGATGCCCAGCCGCGCAGAATTTCGGGCCGGGCGGAGGGCCCGAAATTGATAAGATTGACGCCGACTTTCATGGTCTGGTTCTGTATAGGGAACGGGAAACATCAGTTTACACAACGGGCCGAGGAATGCGATGGACCGTCGCGCGATGATCGATCTGGTCGAAGCCTATTTCGCGGCGGTCGATGCCGAGGATTTCGCGGCGATCCGCGCGACGCTCGCCGAGGACTGCGTCTTCAGCGTCGAGACCCACGGCATAAGGCTCCAGGGGCTGGACGAGATCGAAAGCATGTTCCGAAAGCTCTGGGCCGATCACGCCTCGGTTCGCCACGGCGACTTCGTGCATGTCGCCGCGCCTGAGGACGGCCGCATCGCGACGCGGTTCGCCGTCGTGAACACGCTGCACGACGGGGCGCTGGTCCATAAGTCCAACTGTAATTTCTTCGAAATCGAGGATGGGCGGTTCAGCCGCGTCGCGGTCTACATGGCCGGCGAGAACACGCTGGATAAAGTTTAGATCAGTCCGACCACCGCCGCCGTCATGGAGGTGGCGAGCGTGCCGGCGACGATCGAACGCAGACCGAGCGCGACCACCTCGGCGCGGCGGTCGGGTGCCATGGCGCCGAGCCCGCCGATCATGATGCCGAGACTGCCGAAATTGGCGAAGCCGCAGAGCGCATAGGTCATCAGCAACCGGCTGTGCGGGCTCAGCGCATCACCCGGCAGGTTGGCGAGCGAGAGATAGGCGAGCAACTCGTTGAGCACGATCTTCTCGCCCAGCAATGCGCCCGCCACGCCGGCCTCCGCCCAGCCGACGCCGATCAGCCACGCCAGCGGCGCCAGCAGAAAGCCGAGGATGCGCTGCAGGGTCAGCGCGCCGTCTCCCATATGGGGCAACAGCGCCAGCACGGCGTTGGCGAGATGGACCAGCGCCACCAGCACCACCAGCATGGCGACGATATTGAGCAGCAGGCGGAGCCCGTCGAGCGTTCCCGTGGTGATGGCGTCCATGGAACTGTCATGCATGGGATCGAGCGTGAGGTTTTCCTCCGCGTCGTCGTCGGTCGCGGGCACCATCACGCGCGCGATCACCACCGCGGCCGGCGCGCTCAGGATCGACGCGGTCAGCAGATGACCCTCCGGCTCGGCGATCACGTCCTTCAGGAAGGTCGCATACAGCACCAGCATGGTGCCGGCGATGGTCGACATGCCGGCGGTCATCACCACGAACAGATCGGATCGGCTGATCCGCGCCAGATAGGGCCGCACCAGCAGCGGCGCCTCCACCATGCCGACGAAGACGTTGGCCGCGGTCGCCAGGCTGGCCGCGCCGCCGATCCGCAGCGCCCGGCGCAGACACCAGGCGAACAGGCGCACCACCGCCGGCAACACCCGCCAGTGATATAGCAGCGCCGACAGCGCGCTCATCAGCAGCACCAGCGGCAGCGCCTGAAAAGCGAGGATAAAAGTTCCGCCGGGCGATTTGACATCGAACGGCGCCGCGCCGCCGCCGAGATAGCCGAACACGAAGGACGTGCCGGCGCGGGTCGCGTCCTGCAGCGCGGTGACCGCGTCGTTCAGCACAAGAAAAGCCGCGCGCGCGGCCTCAAGTTTCAGCAGCAGCACCGCGAGGGCGAACTGCAGCGCAAGCCCGACCAGGACGGTCTTCCATGGCCGCGCGCTTCGGTTCTCGCTCAGCGCCCAGGCGATCGCGACCATCACGGCGAGCCCGATCACCGGCTGGAGCACGCTCATTGTTCGACGCCCAATTTCTCCAGCCCGGCTTCGAGATAATTCGAGAGTTCGTTGCGCCCGACCAGGCCCAGCACGTCGCCGTTGGGCGAGACGCGCCCGGCTTCGGCCAACAGCGCCGCCCAGTCGCGACCGGTCTCGCCATCGTCGCCTCGGCCGAGCCACATCAACGCCACCAGGGCGCGGCGCTCGGCGGGCGACAGCGCTTCCACGAAATGCATCAGCGCCCGGCGCGTCGGGCTTTCGAAATACATTCTGAGCGCGGCGCCGTCGCCGTTACCGAGCCCCTCGGCAACCCGTTCCAGCCGCGCAGCATGACCGATCATGGCGCGCGCCTTTTCGACCGGGATATCGGGGTGGCTCACCGTTTCGATTCGAGACGATGCACGTTGACAGCTGCGTCATCCAGCGCCCCCGCCTCGCCGTCCTCGCCAAGCTCGATCTCCTCGATCTTGTCGGCGCGCTTGGTGATCTTCTCCGACGATACGCGGATTTGCCGCACGTCCTCGGAGGCCTGGTCGAAATGACGGTTCAGCTTGTCGACCCGATCGTCGAGGCGGACCACATCCTCGATCATGCGGTGGACTTCCTGCTGAATCAGGCCGGCCTGTTCGCGCATATTCGCGTCTTTCAGCACCGCGCGCACGGTATGCAGGGTGGCCATCAGCGTGGTCGGCGAGACGATCCAGACCCGCGCCCGGTACGACTTGTCGACCGTGTCCGCGAAATTGGCGTGCAGTTCGGCATAGACCGCTTCGGAGGGCACGAACATCAGCGCGGATTCGGCGGTTTCGCCCGGCAGGATGTAGCGCTCCGCGATATCGCGAACATGCTTGAGCACGTCGGTGGAGAAGGCCCGCCCGGCGGCGGTGCGTTCGGCGTCGTCGGTCGCGGCGTGCAGCGCGCGATAGCTTTCCAGTGGGAATTTCGCGTCGATCGCGATCGGCCCCGGCGGGTTGGGCAGCGTCAACAGGCAGTCGACCCGCTTGCCGTTGCTCAATGTCGACTGAAAGTCATAGGTCGAGGGCGGCAGCGCGTTGCGCACCAGGTCTTCGAGTTGCAGCTCGCCGAACGCGCCGCGCGCGTGCCGATTGGCGAGGACATCCTGCAACCCAACGACCTGGGCCGAAAGATCGGTGATGTTCTTCTGCGCCGCGTCGATAACCGCGAGCCGCGCTTTCAGCCCGGCCATGGTTTCCGCGTTCTTGGTCTGGGATTGCTGGAGGCTGTCTCCGACCCGCTTGGAGACGTTGGCGAGGCGTTCGTCGAGCGTCTTGGTGAGGGCGCGTTCCTGGCTCTGGAAGCGTTCCGCGAGGCGCGCCTGGGCCGCGGCGTCGGCCTCCGCCATCTGGCTCAGGCGTCCCGTGATTTCGGCCTGCGCCGCGATCAGTTTTTCCGCGGTTTCGGCAAGTTGCCCGGATTCCGAACGCGCCGCGCGCAGTCGGACCGAATAAACCGCGACGACCACGATGGCCGCGACGGTCACGACGACCAGAAGTGCGATTTCCATGAACGCGGGTGTAGCATGAATTGTTGCGAATCACACGGGTTCGCGCGGCCCCGGTCTTGACGAAATCCCCGGCCGCGCATACCTAAGGACCGGAAATCGCGTCCGGAATGAGTGTTTGTCCCTTGGCCCTGCTGCCCATCATCACCGCCCCCGATCCGCGCCTGAAAGTCACCTGCGCGCCTGTTGACCGCGTCGACGACGAGGTGCGCGCGCTGATGGACGATATGCTCGAGACCATGTACGCGGCTCCCGGCATCGGCCTCGCCGCGCCGCAGGTCGGGGTGACCCGGCGGGTGATCGTGGTCGATGCGGCGCCCCGCGACGGCGCGCGCATGCCCTATCGGATGGCCAATCCCGAAGTGATCTGGACGTCCGAGGAAATCGTGAATTACGAAGAGGGTTGCCTGTCCCTGCCCGAGCATTACGCCGATGTGACCCGGCCCGAGCGCGCGCGCATCCGCTATCTCGATCATGAAAACGAAATCCGCGAGATCGAGGTCGAGGACGTGCTCGCGACCTGTGTGCAACACGAGATAGATCATCTCGACGGCATCCTTTTCGTCGATCATATTTCGATCGTGAAACGCAGCATCATCCTTCGTAAGCTGGCCAAGGCGAAACGAGCGGACGCCAAGGTCACGGCCTGATCATGGCCCCGCTGCGCCTGGTGTTCATGGGAACGCCGGATTTCGCGGTGTCATCGCTGGCGGCGCTGATCGATGCCGGGCACGAGATCGTCTGCGTCTATTCGCAGCCGCCCCGCCCGGCGGGACGCGGGCGCGCGCTGCGCGCATCACCGGTCCAGGCGTTCGCCGAGCAGCGCGGCATCGAGACCCGGCATCCCGAGACCCTGAAGGACGCCGAAGCCCAGCGCGCGTTCGCGGAACTCGGCTGTGACGCCGCCGTGGTCGCGGCCTACGGGCTGATCCTGCCACGCGAGATTCTGGCGGCGCCCCGTCTCGGTTGCATCAACGTGCATGCCTCGCTGCTGCCGCGCTGGCGCGGCGCGGCGCCGATCCAGCGCGCCATTATGGAAGGCGATCGCGAGACCGGCGTGACCATCATGATGATGGATGAAGGGCTCGATACCGGCGCGATGCTGGTATCGCAAACCGTCCCCATCGGACCGGAGACGACCGGCGGCGCGCTGCACGACGCGCTGGCTGAACTCGGCGCCAGGCTGGTCGTCGACGCGCTGGCGGCGCTCGAAGACGGCGGCGGCGGGCCGACGGCGCCATCGACTGGCGCCGGCCCGCTCGCGAGATCGAACGCCAGATACGCGCGCTGAACCCGGCGCCCGGCGCCTGGTTCAGCCATGCGGGCGAAAGGATCCGGGTGCTGGCGGCGGAGGAGCGTGCGTTGACGGAAACCGGGACCGCGCCCGGTCAGGTCATCGACGGCCGTCTCACCATCGCCTGCGGCGCGGGCGCGATCGGACTGTTGCGTCTCCAGCGCCCCGGCCGTAATCCGATGGACGCGGCGGATTTCCTGCGGGGTTACGATCTTTCGCCCGGAACGATGTTCCATGCCGCGCTATAAGCTGACCCTCGAATATGACGGGACTGGTTTCGTCGGCTGGCAGCGCCAGAACAACGGGCCTTCGGTCCAGCAGGCGCTGGAAGAGGCGATCGACGGGTTTTGCGGCGAGACCGTTACCGTGTTCAGCGCCGGGCGCACGGATGCCGGCGTGCACGCGCTGGGCCAGGTGGTTCATTTCGATCTCGAAAGGAATGCGCCGCCCGATACCGTCGCCGATGCGGTCAATGCCCATCTCAGGCCACATGCGATCGCGGTGGTGGCGTCGGAGACCGTTTCCGAAGATTTTCATGCCCGTCATTCGGCGCGCCAGCGGGCCTATCTCTATCGCATCGTCAACCGCCGCGCGCCGCTGACCGTCGATCGCGGCCGCGTCTGGCGGGTGCCGGCGCCGCTGGATGCCGGGGCCATGCATGAAGCCGCGCAACGGCTGGTCGGCAATCATGATTTCTCGACATTCCGGGCCAGCGAATGCCAGGCGAAATCACCGGTGAAGACGCTGGATGCCCTCGATGTCGCGCGCATTTCAGATGAGATCCGGGTTTATGCCCGGGCGCGGTCCTTCCTGCATCACCAGGTGCGCAATTTCGTGGGCACGCTGAAGCTGGTGGGAGAGGGAAAGTGGAGCGCCGAGGATGTGTCCGACGCGCTGGCCGCGCGGGATCGGACCCGGGGCGGGCCCACCGCGCCGGCGGACGGGCTCTATCTGACCGAAATCGTCTATGACCCCATGGTCGACCAGTAGAGCGCGGCGCACAGCACCGAGACGTACGAAAAGACGAGATAGACAACGAAACGCGAGGAAGACCTCGCCATGGCGTGCATCGGACGTCCGTTCATATGCCTGACCTACTCAACTGGTTTACGCTGTCCCCCGAATCTCCCACCAGATCTTAACGCGATTCGACGGACGTTGACGGGGAGCTCTTGTACTAACAATCCTTATAATAGTCAAAATATTTTTACATTTTTTTAAGTAAATATTCAAATTAACTAAAATATTAAACAAATACTCACTGGCTATGGTTGTATTTTATAGTTAATTTAATTTTCCAGTTCACGAAGCATGGGGCCTCCGGCGGGGCAAGCACAGGGCCCGCGCGGTTGAAATCCGGCGTCTTGGCGCCCATATATCGGTCAGGCGGCGCGGTTCGGGCCGCCGGCGGGTGGATGCCAAATTGGGTCCCCCGGACATATTGACGGTTTACCGGTCATCGGCTCGCTCATCGGGAGGAGGCATGAAATGACGCGGATTTCGCTATTCAACAGCCCGTTTCTGCTGGGATTCGACCAGCTCGAACGCGCGCTGGACAGAGTTTCCAAAACGTCGGCGGACGGCTATCCGCCCTACAATATCGAGCAGCTCGGCGATGACGCCTTGCGCATCACGATCGCGGTCGCGGGTTTCACCGACCAGGAATTGTCCGTGACCATCGAGGATCGGCAGCTGGTTGTTCGGGGAAAACAGTCCGACGACGAGGAACGGGTTTATTTGCACCGGGGCATCGCGGCGCGCCAGTTCCAGCGCTCGTTCGTACTGGCGGAAGGTATCGAAGTCGTCGGCGCGCACCTCAAGGACGGACTTCTCAATCTCGACCTGGTCAGGCCCAAGGTGGAGAGCCGCACGCGCACCATCGAGATACGGAGCGATGACGATGCGCCACGACAACCGACCCTGCGTGCGGTCGACGGCAACGGATCCTGAGTTGGAGTAGGAGACAGGTCATGGACAGGCTTGAAAGAAAATACGTGTTATCCGAGACCGATTTCGCCCTGCTGAGTCTCGGCGACGTCGCCTATATCAAATTGATCGAGGTCGAGGGCAGCGATGCGTTCGGCGTGTATGCGGCCGACGGGACGACCATGGCGGTGATCGAAAATTGCGATGTGGCGGTCGCGGCCGTGCGTCAGCAGGACCTGGAGCCTCTCAGCGTCCACTGACGGGTTTGACGGTGGTCAGGCCGCGTTGCTGGCCGCGTTCGCGGATGTCAGCAATTCAAATATTTCCCTGGAATCCTCGGCGGCGCGCAGCTTGTCGCAAACCGTCGCGTCGCGTAGTAATCGTGAAATGCGCGCCAGCGCCTTGAGATGGTCGGCGCCCGCCGATTCCGGCGCCAGCAACAGAAAGATCAGATCGACAGGTTGATCGTCGATCGCGTCGAAATCGACCGGCTGTTCGAGCCGGACGAACAGGCCGTGAAGCCCGTCGAGGTCGGAGAGCTTGCCATGAGGGATCGCGATCCCCTTGCCGACGCCCGTGGTGCCCAGCCGTTCGCGTTCCAGAACGATATCGAAAATTGTGCGTTCGTGAAGGCTGGTCAGTTCGGCCGCGCGCTGGGCCAGTTCCTGAAGCGCCTGTTTCTTGCTCGGCACCCGTAACGCGTCGACGACGCATTCGGGCGCCAGAAATTCGGAAATTTCCATCTCGAATCCTTACGCCTTATTTTCTCTTCGCGCTGTTGCCGGCCGGATCGACCCAGCCGAAATTCCCGTCCGCGCGCCGATAGACAACGTTAATCTCGCCATGCGCGAAATTCCTGAATACTAATGTCGGCTGATCGGCCAGGTCCATACGCATGACCGCCTCGCTCACCGTCATGTTCTCAATTTCCGTGGTCATCTCGGCAATGACAACCGGGCGATCGGAGCCTGGTTCCTCGGCGTGTTCGTCCGTATCTTCCTCCGGGGCGGCGAGGATGTACTGTTGCGCGACCAGCCGCTCGGCATCCTCCGCGGATTTCGATTTGCGGTGATGATCCCGAAGCCGCCGCTTGTACCGGCGGAGCTGTTTGGCAATCCGATCAGTTGCTGAATCAAACGCCGTATAGGCGTTATCGCCCACCCCATGCGCCTGCACCAGAATGCCTCGCCCGACATGGACGGATATATCGGTGCGCAAGCGACGCGCGTCGCGGGACAGCACAACGGAAGCCTCGATCGCCTGGTCGAAATACTTCGCGACGGCGTCTTCCAGACGCTGTCGCGCATGGTCGCGCAACGCATCGCCGACATCCAGTTGTTTGCCTTTGACCGTAACCTGCATAAACAGCGGTATCCGGGAAATTGATAGCCCTATCGGCGGTCCGCACGGGACCGGAACCGGCGTCGAAGCGACCTTTTTTCCAAGGGCGGCGCACCATATGACCGCCCGTTCACGGAGTCAATACAACGCGCGCGAGCGCTTACAACAACGCGCGCGAGCGCGAAAGCGGCGCACGGTGACGCCCGTTCGATGGTGAAACTCAGGCGTGGATCGCCTTGGCGCGTCGGCGCTGCACCGAGGACGGAATCCGCAACGCATCGCGGTATTTGGCGACGGTGCGGCGCGCGATATCGATGCCGTCGGCGCGCAGAATATCGACGATCTTGTCGTCGGAAAGGACACTGTCCGGAGTTTCGTCGTTTACCAGGGTTTGGATCCGGAACCGAATGGATTCGGCTGAATGCGAATCGCCCACCAGGTTCTGACCCACGCCCGACGAAAAGAAATACTTCATCTCGAACACGCCGCGCGACATGCCCAGGAACTTGTTGTTGGTCACGCGGCTTACAGTACTTTCGTGCACGCCCACCACCTCGGCGATTTCACGAAGTGTCAGGGGTCTGAGGTGCTGTACCCCTTTCGAGAAAAAATCGTTCTGCTGGCGGACGAGTTCGGTCGCGACTTTCAGGATGGTTTGCGCCCGTTGCTGAAGCGACTTCACCAGCCAGCTCGCCGACTGGAAGCAGTCGATCAGATATTCCTGCTCGTCCTTCTTGCGCGCCTGTTTCTTGACCACCGCATAGTAACGGCTGTTGACGAGAACGCGGGGCAGGGTCTCGTTGTTAAGCTCGACCACCCAGCCGCCATCCTTGTCGCGGTGGACAAGCACATCGGGGATCACCGGCTGGGCGACGTTATGGTCGAACTCCGACGCCGGTTTCGGATTGAGCGTCCTGATCTCCTGGATCATGGCGGTGAGTTCGTCCGGCGTAACGCCGCACATTTTGCGGAGCGTGGTGATGTCGTGCCGGCCCAGAAGATCGAGATTTTCCAGCAGGGTCTGCATCGGTTCGTCGAGCCGGTTCCGGTCGCGGAGCTGGAGGCCAAGGCATTCGGAAAGGCTGGTTGCGAATATGCCGGTCGGGTCGAAGCGTTGAACTTGGTCAAGGGTCTCCTCGACCCGTTCGACGTCGCATCCCATCGCGTCGGCGACCTGTTCAGTGTCGCCGGTGTAATATCCCGCGTCGTCCAGCCCCTCGATCAACATCGATGCGATCAGACGGTCCGCCGGATCTTCGAAATCGACATTGACCTGGCTCAAAAGATGATCGCGCAGCGTCGTGTGCTGCGAGGCGAGGTTCTCGAGATCGGGGGCATCCTCGCCGCCGCCGGCGCTTTGCTGCATCCAGTTCACGCCTTCGTCGCCGCGCTCCTGCGTTCCGGGCGTGGGCTGGGTGTCCCAGACATTCTCGTAATCGGTGTCGAGCGCCGCGGAATCGCTTTCCAGCAACGTCTCTGAATTTGTCATCTCCGCCGAATCCGGCGTGTGGGGTTCGTCGTCGGAATAGGAGTCCTGGGCCGCCGCGCTGTCCTCGCCCGAGGAGTCGCCGGCCGGCTCGCCGTCGCCGTTTTCGGCAACGCCGGTTTCCAGCCCACCCTCGACGTCTTCACGCTCGAGCAGCGGATTGGATTCAATTTCCTGCACTATGAAAGCCTGGAGTTCGATATTCGTCATCTGCAACAGCTTGATTGCCTGCTGCAGCTGCGGCGTCATTACCAGCGACTGGCTCTGACGCAGGTCCAGGCGCGGGCCGAGAGCCATAATCCCTTATCCTACATACACTTAGAAAGAGATTCCTACATACTGAACCTTTCCCCAAGGTAAACGCGGCGCACATCTTCGTGGGCGACGATTTCCGCCGGAGCGCCCTCCATCAAAACCGCGCCGTCATGCAGGATATAGGCGCGATCGACGATTTCGAGGGTTTCCCGGACATTATGGTCGGTAATCAGCACTCCGATACCGCGATCCTTGAGGTGGTAGACCAGGTCCCGAATATCGTTAACCGCTATCGGGTCGATGCCTGCCAGCGGCTCGTCCAGCAGGATGAAATTGGGCGTCGACGCCAGTGCCCGGGCGATTTCGACGCGTCGCCGTTCGCCGCCGGAAAGCGCCAGCGCCGGCGTGCGCCGGAGGTGGCTGAGCGAGAATTCCGCCAGAAGATCCTCGAGCACGGCTTCGCGCTGATCGACGCGATCATAGGCGATTTCGAGGACGGCGCGCAGGTTTCCCTCGACCGTGAGGCCCCGGAAAATAGAGGCTTCCTGGGGAAGATATCCGATCCCCATCCGCGCCCTGCGATACATGGGCAGGTCGGTTATATTGTGGCCATCGAGGGAAATGACGCCGTAATCCGCGGTGATCAAACCGGTAATAATGTAAAAACACGTCGTTTTGCCGGCGCCGTTGGGCCCCAGCAGCCCGACCGCCTCGCCGCGCTGCACCGACAGACCGACGTCCCGCAGCACGGGACGTTTCTTGAACCGCTTGCCAAGATTCTCGGCCACCAGACCGGAATTTTCATTGATCAGGCGCGGGGCGCCCTGGTCCTCGTCGCGACCCGTTTGCCGGTCGTTCATCGAGCCGCCTTTCCGCGGTTTCGCTTGGCCCCGCCTTTTTTGCGTACATCGCGCGGCATGAAATACCCTTTGACGCCCTGCTTGGCGCCGCCGAACAGGCGGCTGACACCGGTGTTCAAATTCACTTCCGCATATTCGCCGTTGAGCTGATTATCGCCTCTCGTGATACTAACCGACCCGGTCAGCACGGCGATACCAGTATCGATATTGTAGACCCCCTGATCGCCACGCGCGATCTCGCCGGGCGAGGATACCAGCACATTATCGAAGGCGTCGATTCGTGACATCCGGGATTTACCGTTCTTATCCTTGGAAAAATGAGCGGTCAAGATATCGGCCCGCAGCCGGTTTTCACCGCGCATCGCGATTGCGTCGCCACGCGCCACCGCAAGCTCGCGCTTTTCCCAGAATTCAAGGCTGTCGCGGGCGGTAATCCGATCCGTGGCGGTCACCAGCCGGACCTTGCCGGTCATCACCAGCACACCCGCCGCGACGTCGTAAACCGCCTTGTCGCCGTAGGACGTCTGAGTTGGCGAGATGATGCGGACTTTTCGGTCGGCGTCAATTCGCCAGATTTCCGATCCCCTGTTTGGGATTTCCCGATAAAAGGCGGTCAGCATATCGGCGTGAATCGTTACGTCGCCCTGTTGTGCGCGCGCATTGCCGCGCGCGATATAGGCCTTGCTTTCCTGCTGCCACTCGATGCCGTCCTCGGCGTTGATTTCGATTGGCTTGTCGCCGCTTTGGCCCGGCAGGCCGATGCCCTGCCCGTGAACGGTCGACCCCCAGCCCCATGACGCAGCCACGACGATGATCAACGCGCCGCCGAACAGGTGCGACCGCGAGCCCCGCCGCCTCATTCTGATGATATGCCCGATCATTTATCGGGACGTCCCGCGCCCGGGTTCACGATCAGCCGCGCCTTGCCGGTGAAAAGGATCCGCGCGCCGCCGTCGAGCACCAGAAAACCCTCCGATGACAGCCGTCCGAACGGTCCCTGACCTTGGACCGGTGTGTCGCCAAAGGCCGAGGTATAACGGAAATCGACCAAGGCGCGCTCGGTCCGGAATTCGTACCCTTGATCGTGAAACATATTCACGCCGCCCGCCAGTTCCAGCACTTCGGATTTCTTGCTGTATTGGCCGGTCGGCGCGGTCATGGCCAGCCAGGATCCGTCCTCCACCGTGACGTCGGCCTTGGGCTCGGACAGGTCGACCAGATCGTCTTCGCTGAGGCCCTGAAGGATGGCCTCCGCGGTCACCGTGTAGGACCGGTTTCTGCTGTCGACGCCGGTATAGCGCGCATTGACCAGTTTCTGCCCCTCGGATTCCTTTACCGTGACATTGCTGACGCCGAGCCGAAAGGTCGATGGTTCATCATAATATTCCGGCCAAACCACGACGACCACGGCGAGCAGCCCGGCTATCACCGGCAGCACCAGCTTCATCATTCCCACATAGCGGGTATAAATCCGGCCCGACCGTCCGGTGGTCTTGCGTGAATCCGGGTCGGCGTCCGGGAAGGCCGATGCGAGTCCCGACCGTGGCGCGTCTTCCCGTCGCGTGCTGGGGAAAATGCGCGCCATGGCTCAGGCTATTCCGGCCCGCAGGCAGTCGTGGATGTGGAGGATACCGCACCGCAGTTCGTCCCGGACCACGAACAGGCTGGTGATGCTGCGCTCGTTCATCAGTCCCAGCGCCTCGACCGCCAACAGATCGGGATCGATGGTTCGTGGGTCGGCCGTCATGACGTCGCCCGCCACCTGCTGAAGAAGATTCCCGTTCATGTTACGGCGCAAATCGCCATCGGTGATCAATCCGGTCAGGCGTCCCTCCTTGCCGACGATGCCGACGCAGCCGAAGCTCTTGGTGCTCATCTCGATGATTGCATCGGCCATGGTGGCGCTGGTGTCTATCAGCGGCAACTCGTCGCCGGCGTGCATGATATCGGAGACCTTGATCAGGCGTTGGCCGAGCTGTCCGCCGGGGTGGCGAATATGGAATTCATCGGTGCTGAAACCGATGCGTTCGAGCAACGCGACCGCGATCGCGTCGCCCAGCCCCATCATCACGGTGGTCGATGTGGTCGGCGCCAGGTCCATCGGGCACGCTTCGGCGGAATCCGGAATGATCAGGCTCACATCCGCGGCGCGGTCGAGCGAACTGGACGCTTGCGCGGTGATCGCGATCACCGGAATTTTGAACCGCTTGGCATAGGCGACCAAATCGAACAGTTCGGGTGTTTCGCCGGAATTCGACAGCGCCAGCACCGCGTCCGCCGGGGTAATCATGCCCAGATCGCCGTGGCTTGCCTCGGCGGGATGAACGTATTGCGCGGGCGTGCCGGTGGAGGCCAGGGTGGCGGCGATCTTGCGCGCGATATGGCCGCTCTTGCCCATACCGGTCACCACGACCCGCCCGGTTGCCTGAACGTTGCCGAGGCAATCGAGCGCGCGGATGAAATTTTGATCCAGAATTTCGGCAAGCGCTTCGAGACCGGCGGTCTCCGCCGACAGCACGCGGCGGGCGACGGCAATATCATCAGGCTCGCCGTGAACCTTGTGGTCAGGACTTTTCACGGTTGTCGTGGCCATATCCGGAATTTTCCGTGCGCTCATTTCGCACCAATTCTCCAATTGCCTCACGGCGGATTCTAGACCAATCCCGGCAACGCGACGAGACGTTTTAAAACACGGCGCAACGCCGCTGGTTAAACGCGGGGCGATCCCCGGTTAATGCGCGAAAATATCCGTATCGGCCCAACCGGCGAGATCCAGCGCCGCGCGGGTGGGCAGAAACCCAAAGCACGCCTCGGCCAGTTCGGCGCGGCCTTCGCGGACCAACATGTCGTTCAGCCGGTCACGCAGCGCATGCAGATAAAGGACATCGGTCGCGGCGTAGGCAAGCTGCTGTTCCCCGAGTTCGTCCGCGCCCCAATCCGACATCTGCTGTTCCTTGGAAATATCGACTCCGACCACGTCACGGCATAGATCGCGCAGCGAATGGCGGTCGGTAAACGTGCGCGCGATCTTCGACGCGATCTTGGTGCAGTAGACCGGTGTGGTCACAACGCCGATATAGCGCAGCAGCATCGCGACATCGAAGCGCGCGAAGTGGAACAGCTTGACCACCGAGGGGTCTTCCAGCAGCGTTTTCAGATTAGGGGCGTTGTATTGGTTGCGCCGGAATCGGACGAGATGCGCGTCGCCGTCGCCGGCCGAGAGTTGGACCAGGCACAGCCGGTCGCGGTGGGGGTTCAGCCCCATCGTTTCCGTATCGATCGCGACCGAGTCGCCGAACGACAGACCGGCCGGCAAATCACCTTCGTGCAGCGTTATCGCCATGTTATTCGCCTATCGGACCGGGAGAATTTCCGATGGTGCCCAGGAGAAGACTCGAACTTCCACGACCTTGCGGCCACAGGTACCTGAA
>CAZPMO010000101.1:0-17191 GCA_964587515.1 uncultured Rhodospirillaceae bacterium
CGCCGATGGCGCCGCCGCCGGGTATCGATCTCGAGGTGATCCCGACTGACCGCTACCTCTCGGAAATGTTCGAGGCCGGCGAACTCGACGCCTATATGACGGCGCGCGCGCCGTCGACCTACCTCAAGGGGTTGCCGATTATCGCGCGTCTGTTCCCCGATGTGCGCATCGCCGAGGCGGCGTACTGGGAAAAGACCAAGCTGTTCCCGATCATGCATATGATCGGGGTGAAAAAGGCGCTGGCGGCCGAACATCCATGGCTGCCGATGGCGCTTTACAACGCGTTCGCCGAAGCCAAGCGGATCGCCATGGAGGAGCTCGAACAGATCGGCGTCCTGAAACGGACGCTGCCCTGGGTGACCGCCGAACTGGATGCGACCCGAGCCTTGATGGGCGATGATTTTTGGCCGTACGGTATCGCGGCCAACCGCCACGCGCTCGAGACCATCACCCGCTATTCCCATGAACAGGGTCTGGCGACGCGCAAGCTCGCGCCCGAGGAGATGTTCCACCCCTCGACGCTCGGGACTTGATCAGGCCGGTTCGAAGGAATTGACGGGCGCGCTCGGCTTCATGCCCGCGACCCGGATACCGGAAATATTATCGCGGAAACCGGGCAGCAGCGGCCGACCCGGCGGGTTCGCGAACGCGGTCGGCGGGGCGGAACGTCATCTTACAATTCCTTCACGCGGGGCAGGATATCGCGGCCGAACACTTCGAGCGAACGCATGATCTCCGGCTGAGCCAGCGAACCGAAATCGACCAGGAACGTAAGCTGGGTGATGCCGACGTCTTTTAGGACCTTGATGCGCTCGATCACCTGATCGGGGCCGCCCATCAGCACGCGGTTGGGGAAATAATCCTCGAACCCGAACTCGCGCTGACCGGCCTCGCGCTGACCATAGCCCTTATAGGCCTCCGGGTCGGGCGGCTTGCGCTGCGCCTCGATGCCGGCGGCGGCATATTCGTGCATCGGCCCGTCGACGATCTCCGCGAGACGCCCGTCGTCTTCGGCGTCCAGGAAATGAGCGTGATAGACGCAGCACACCTCGTGATCGTCGACGCTGCGGCCGAACTTGGGCAACGCGTCGCGGTACCAGTTGATGCGCTCGACCGCGACCGGATGATCCACGTGATAGGCGACGTACAACAGGTTATAGCCCTCGCGCGCGGTCCACTCGAAGCTTTCCGGCGACAGAAAACAGGCGACCCAGATCGGCGGGTGCGGCTGCTGGTAGATGGGCGGCAATATGGGGAGCCCCGACATCGCCGGGCGGAACTTGCTCTCGAATTCCAGCGTCGGCCCGGCCCAGGCCTGCTTGACCAGTTCGACGCCTTCCTCGACGCGCTCGCGGCTTTCCTTCATGTCCACGCCGAAGGCGTCGAACTCGTCGCGGATGAAGCCGCGTCCGACGCCGAAATCGAAGCGGCCACCGGAAAGCTGGTCGAGCGTCGCGGCCTGTTCGGCGACGCGCACCGCATCGTTCAGCGGCAATACCGTCGCGCCGGTACAGAGCCTGATACGCTCGGTCTTCGCTGCCAGATAGGACAGGAACGCATAGTTGGCCGGCAGGATTCCGCCGTGACGGACGAAATGGTGTTCGACCATCCAGACATAATCGATCCCGATCTTGTCGGCATAGATCACCTGTTCCTCGAAATTCCGGTAGTGGGTCTGCGCATCGCGTATCTCGGGCATATAGGTCGGCAGATAGAACAACCCGAATTTCATTCCCGTTTCCTCGTTCTTCTTCATTGGCATACGCCTCACCATGGTGGCCGCGCCGAGCCGCGAAGGCAATGCGTTTCGCGGCCTTGCCCTGCCGCATGTCACCGGGCAATCTGCCGCCAATCGATGTGGCGTATGGAGAGAAATGGTGGAACTTGGATTGGCGGGCCAGCGCGCGCTGGTAATGGGCTCGACGCGGGGCATGGGCAACGTTATCGCGAGCGGCCTCGCGGTCGAGGGCGCGACGGTCGCGGTATGCGGTCGCGAACTCGCAAGCGCCCAAGAGGCGTCGCGGAGCATTCGCGAATCGCGCGCGTATTCTCTCGATCTCTCGGACGACGGCTCCGTCACGGACCTGATCGCTGGCGTCGGGCGGGACTTCGGCGGCATCGACATCGTGGTCTGCAATGGCGGCGGGCCGCCGCCCGGCAACGTCGCCGAGGTCGCGCCGGAGACCTGGATGGCGCAATTCCAGAAAATGTTCGTGAACCAGGTGCGTATCGTGAACGCGTTCCTGCCCGGGATGCGCGAACGCGGCCGGGGGCGCGTCCTGGTGATCTCCTCCTCCGGCGTCTCGCAGCCCATCGAAAATCTCGGGATCTCGAATTCGCTGCGCGCCGCCCAGATCGGCTGGGCCAAGACCCTGTCCAACGAGGTCGCGGCCGACGGTGTGACGGTAAACACCATCCAGCCAGGGCGCATCCATACCGCGCGCGTCGACCAACTCGACCGCGCCGCCGCCGAACGTCATGGGCTGACGGTCGAGGAGACCGTCCAGCGCTCATACGCCGTGATCCCGGCGCGGCGTTATGGCCGGGTCGAGGAATTCGCCGATGTCGCGATATTCCTGCTCAGCACCCGCGCCAGCTATATGAACGGCGGCGTAATTCGGGTCGACGGCGGGATGATCCGGGGGGTCTAACGAAGCTTGCCGGCGATCGGATCGAACGGCGTTACGGGCCGCGCCGGCGCGGCGAGCGCCGGTGGCGTATCGCAGCGATGGAAGACGCCGGCCCCTTCCCGGCCCGTGAATTCGCCATCGCGCCAGACAGCTTCGCCGCGCAACAGGGTCATCACCGGCCAGCCGGTGACCTCCCTCCCCTCATAGGGCGTGTAATCCATGGCATCGTGCATGATCGACTGGCTGATGGTCACCTGTTTGGCGGTGTCCCAGATGGCGAGATCGGCGTCGGAGCCGACCGCGATGGTGCCCTTGCGCGGGTAAAGTCCGTAAAGCTTCGCCGCGTTGGTCGCGCTCAGCGCGACGAACTCGGTCAGGCCGATCCGCCCCTTGCCAACGCCTTCGGAATACAGCAGCGGCATGCGCACTTCGAGGCCCGGCACGCCGTTGGCGATCTGCTTGAAGTGCGCGCCCGGCCCCGCCTTCAGCTTGCCTTCGGGATCGTCGTAGCGATAGGGGGCGTGGTCGGACGAAAAGACCTCGAACACGCCCTCGGCGAGCGCGTCCCAGACGATTTCCTGGTTGGCGGCGTCGCGCGGCGGCGGGCTGCACATATGCTTGGCCCCTTCCAGGCCCGGCTTGTCGAGATCGTCGGCGGTCAGAAACAGATATTGCGGACAGGTCTCGGCGTAGATTTTCAGGCCGCGCGCCTGCGCCCAGCGAATTTGCTCGATCGCTTCGGCGCCCGATACATGGACCACCAGCACCGGCACGTCGACCAGTTCGGCCAGCGCGATGGTGCGGTGGGTCGCTTCGCGTTCGACCAGCATCGGGCGCGACACCGCATGGAATTTGGGCGCCGTCAGCCCGGCCTGGAGCAGACGATCGGCCATCCATTTGATCATGTCGTTGTTCTCGGCATGCACCATCACCATCGCGCCGTCGCGCCGCGCGACCGCCAGCACGTCGAGAATCTCGGCGTCCGACAGCATCAACGCTTCATAGGTGAGGTAGATCTTGAAGCTGGTGTAGCCGTCCAGGATCAGCGCCGGCAGTTCCTGACCCACCACCTGCGCGGTCGGGTCCGAGACGATAAGATGGAACGCGTAATCGACCGCCGCCTTGGGTCCGGCCCGGTCGTGATAATCCTCCACCACGTCGCGCAGCGACTGGCCCTTATGCTGGCAGGCGAACGGCATGATGGTTGTGGTGCCGCCGCACGCCGCCGAGCGGGTGGCGGTAAACCAGTCGTCCGCCGTCCAGACGCCGGACCCGGACATTTGCTCCACATGGCAATGGCTATCGACGCCACCCGGCGTGATCAGCAGACCGGAGGCGTCGATTTCCTCGGCGCCCGCATCGAGCGATTGACCGAGGGCGACGATCTTGCCGCCCACGACGCCAATATCGGCGGTAAAAACATCGCTCGCCGTCGCGATGCGTCCGTTTCTGATGACGAGTTCATAGTCGGCCATATCTCTTGTCCCGATTGCGGTACCCTGCCCAACAAGTATAGCCTGCGGAGTACCGTTTTCAGGAGCCTCGCGCAATGGCACTCGATGAGACCGCGAAGGGCGTGTTCGCCATCACCGCGACGCCGTTCGCCGACAATGGCGCGCTCGACCTCGACAGCACCGACCGCATGGTGGCGTTTTCGCTTGAATGCGGCGTCAGCGGGCTGACCATCCTGGGCGTCATGGGCGAAGCGCCGAAGCTCGCGCCCGATGAAGCGGTCGCGTTCACGAAACGCGTGCTGGCGGCGGTCGCGGGGCGGGTTCCCGTGATCGTGGGGGTTTCGTCGCCGGCGCTCGACCCCATGGCGGCGCTGACCGGCGAGGTGATGGATCTCGGCGCGGCCGGGGTGATGGTGGCGCCGATGGCCGGGCTTAATACCGACGAGAAGATCACCGGCTATTTCCACGCCGTCTGCGCGGCGCTTGGCGAGACGCCGATCGTGTTGCAGGACTATCCGCCGAGCTCCGGCGTCAGTTTCTCGGCGGCGCTGCTGAACGATCTGTTCGCCGCGCTGCTGACCCTGAAGGTGCTGAAGCACGAGGACTGGCCGGGCATGCGCAAGCTCACCCAGTTCCGGGCCGCCGAAGCAAGCGGCGCGCGGCGCAGGGTCAGCGTGCTGACCGGCAATGGCGGGCTGTTCCTGCCGCTCGAACTGGCGCGCGGCGCCGACGGGGCGATGACCGGTTTCGCCTTCCCGGAAATGCTGGTCGAGGTGTGCGACATGCACGCCGCCGGCGATGTGGACGGCGCGGAGGATCTGTTCGACGCCTATCTGCCGCTGATCCGCTATGAACAGCAGGTCGGGATCGGGCTCGCCATCCGCAAGGAAACTTTGCGCCGACGCGGCGTTATATCTTCCGCCGCGACCCGCGCGCCAGGGCCGAAGCTGGACGCCGAAGACCACAAGGAGCTCGACCGCCTGATCGGACGCCTCGAAAAACGGCTCGACGAACTGGGAGAAACACCAGGGTCCTATTGGCCGAATGAATAAGGAATCTCGTCGCCATGATTGATGATCGGGTCCTACTCGACGACTGGCAGGCGGTCGCCCGCGCCAGCGACCTTGCCGAGGGCGGCATCGTGGCCGCCAATCTGTTCGGCGAGGAGTTGGTGCTGTGGCGCGTGGACAATGAGATCCACGCGTGGAAGGATATGTGCGCCCATCGCGGCAGCCGGCTGTCGCTGGGCCAGATCACGGACGGTCAACTCGCGTGTCCCTATCACGGCTGGCGCTATGACGGCGCCGGGGTCTGTACCCATATTCCGGCGCAGCCGACGGTGGCGCCGCCGGAAAAGGCGCGCGCCGTGGTCTATCGCGCCACCGAGGCCTACGGCTTCGTCTGGGCGTCGCTGGGCGAGCCCGCCCGCGATGTGCCGCCGTTCCCCGAATGGGAGGATGAAAAATTCCGCAAGGTGATCGCCGGGCCATACGAATTTCACGGCAATCCCTATCGGACCATCGAGAACTTCATCGACGTGCCGCATTTCCCGTTCGTCCACCCCATGCTCAACGGCGACCCGGACCGGCCGGACGTGTTCGTGGACTATGACGTGATCACCGACGAGAACGGGTTGCGCACTTCCCCGGTGGAGGTTTACCAGCCCTTCGCCGACCATCGCGGCATCCCGTTGACCGCCAGATACAGCTATCACGTCTCGCGGCCGTTCACGGCTTACTTCTCTAAAGACACCGGCGAGGGAAATCTGTTCTGCATGATGCTGACCGTGACCCCCTTGGCGCCGGACGACTGTCTTGTCTGGCTGCATGTGGCGATCAATTTCGGCGATGATCTCACGGACGAACAGATCATCGACCGCCAAGACAAGGTCTTCGCGCAGGACAAGTGGATCGTCGAATCGCAACGCCCGCCGGAAATCCCGCTCGACCTCACGGACGAGTTGCACATCCGCGCCGACAAGTTCAGCGTCGCCTACCGCCGCTGGCTGAAATCCCAGGGATTGCGCTGGGGCGTTAAACTTTAGGCCGAGTACGGCGCCGCCCAGCTTATTTCTTCGTGACCGGCGGCGAACTGGAAGTTGTTCTGGTCCGGATTACGGTTGACCAGCGGCCTTGCGTAAAGCGGATGGGTCATCGAGCGGACCTCGTGCTCGATGGTGAACAGCGCCTCGCCGCTATCGAGATCGACGATATCGCGGAACCGATATTGATGCTGATTGTCTTCGCGACAGATCAGGTCGCGCTCGAGAAGCCGCTTATACGGCCCCGAGAAATCGACGATGTAGATCTGGATATGGTGTTCGTCGAACGGCGGCAGATCGGCGTCGGTCTCGCGGAACACCAGTTCCTGGCGATACCCCGAGACCACCCGCGCCGCCGGCGCGCCGTCCCAATCATCGACAGAATTAGGCGCGTCGAATATTTCTCCATAGAATCGCGCGATGCCGGCGGCGGCACCGGTGGGCACGTCGAACGCGACATAGGGCATGCCGAGGGCGACCGGCGCAAACCGATCCTCCGGGCCATGACACCGGAAGCGATTGCCCCACGGGCAGACCACATCGACAACGTCGTTCGCCACCGAAAAATCGAATCGGGTGCCGTCGAGCAGCTCGCGCGCCGCGTCGAGACGGCGCACCAGCCCGTCGAGATCGGGCACCACCAGGCCGACACGGCCGCGCAGAAGCTGCGCCTCTCCGACCGGCAGATGGAACTGGCTGCGTCCGGCGTTGACCCACATATTGACGACGCCGGTGGTCAGGAACGGATCACGCGTCAGACCCAAGGCCGTGATGTAAAAAATAGTCGCAAGTCTTTGATCTGAAACCATTACATTGACATGTTCGAGCCCAACAATATTGCCGAGATCTTCATCGGTGCGGTCGAATTTCTTTGCCATGATGTCCTCCGCGTGTCGGTCGCCAGCGCCCGGACTTATCCGGGGGTGCGCCTTTGACCGGCTTGGTATCCTTGCGAAATGCTATCAGAAATTTGCCGGCGGGCAGCGAAAAAATCGGGTCCGGCGGTTCTGTGGACTTCGATACCGGCCATCCATAGACTCCAGCGTGATTAAAAATCCCGGCGACAATTTCATGGGAGGGATTCATGACGGTCGATCTCTGGATGCTGATTTGGTCGGTAGTTCTTACTTTTGCGCTGATGGTCATTTCCGTGCTCGGCGCGATGTTGCAAGCCGGCCCGATGGAGCTTGCGGGAAACCGGGAAGGATTTCAGGCCTTGGCGGGCTGGCCGGGTCGCGCGGAAAGAGCCTATCGCAATATGCTCGAAGCGCTGCCGCTGTTCGCGGTGCTGGTGATCGTCGCGCATCTGACGAAGATGGGCGACGCGCAGACGGCCATGGGCGCGCAGCTTTTCCTGTATGCCCGTATCCTGCATGCGGTGGTTTATCTGATCGGCATCCATTGGGTCCGCACCCTGGTGTGGCTGGCTTCGGCCGTCGGGCTGGTGATGATGGCCCTGCCGTTCCTGCCGATTTGACGCGGCGCGGCGGCGGCTCCCGGCGGTAGATTTCAGCAATGAACCGCTTCGGCTTCGGCCAACCGGTACGGCGAACGGAGGATCCCCGCTTCCTGAAGGGCGCCGGATGTTTTGTCGATGACCTCGCGCTGCCCGGGCTCGCCCACGCGGCGATCGTGCGCTCGTCGCGCGCCCATGCCCTGATCCGGTCGATCGAAACGGCGGCGGCGGTCGCCGCGCCGGGCGTTCTCGCGGTGTTGACCGGCGCCGACGTCATCGCCGATGGGCTCGGCGGCATCGGGGTGCGGGGCATCCAGCCCGGTTTCGGCGGCCCCGACGCGTTCTGGCCGATGCGCCCACTGTTAGTCGATGACCGCGTCCGATTGGTCGGCGACGGGATCGCCATGGTGATCGCCGAAACCCTTTCCCAGGCCCGCGACGCGGCCGAGCTCGTGGTGGCCGACTACGATCCCCTGCCGGCGGTAACGACGCCGGGCGCGGCGGCCCGGCGGGACGCGCCGTTGGTTTGGGACGAGGCCGGCCACAATATCGGCTTCACGCTCGAATCCGGCGATGCGGCGGCGGTCGAAGCCGCCTTCGCAAGGGCCCATCACGTGACCCGGCTCAGCGTCGTCAACAACCGGCTGTCGGCCAATTCCATGGAACCGCGCGGCGCGATTGGCGAATACCATGCCGCCGACGACGGCTACACGCTGCATAGCAGCTGCCAGGCGCCCCACCGGGTGCGCGAAATCCTGGCCGACGACGTATTCCATATTCCGGAGAACCGACTGCGCGTGGTCGCCCACGATGTGGGCGGCGGTTTCGGCATGAAGGGACCGACCTTCCCCGAGGAGGCGCTGGTGCTGTGGGCGGCGCGCCGGACCGGGCGGCCCGTAAAATGGATCGCCGAGCGCGCCGAAAGCCTGATCAGCGATTCCCACGCCCGCGACAATGATTGGCGGGCCGAAATGGCGCTGGATGCGGACGGCCATATTCTCGCGGTGCGCGCCGAGGCCGACTTCAACCTGGGCGCCTATATCTGCAATACAGGCCATGTCTCGCCGATCCTGGGCGCGGCGATGCTGCCCAACGCCTATACCTGCCCCCAATTCCACACGGTGATCCGCGGCGTGTACACCAACTCGACCGTCACCAGCCCCTATCGCGGCGCGGGCCAGCCCGAGGCCGTGTTCATGATGGAGCGGCTGATCGAGCGCGCGGCGGTGGAGATGGGGATCGACCGGCTGGAAATCCGGCGGCGCAATTTCATTCCACCCGAGGCGATGCCCTATCGCACGCCCATGAACCACACCTATGATTGCGGCGAGTTCGCGGCCGCCATGGACAAGGCGCTGGCGCTGGCCGATTTCACGGGCTTCGCCGCGCGCCGGGACGAGGCCGAACGCAGGGGCCGGCTGCGCGGCATCGGCGTCGCCTATTTCATCGAGATCGTGGCGATTTACAACGACCGCATGGAGCTGCGGTTCGATCCATCGGGTGCGCTGACCATCGTCGCGGGGACGTCGTCGCACGGTCAGGGCCATGAAACCGTGTACGCGCAAATGGTGTCGGATTGGCTCGGCGTGGAAATGGACACCGTGCGCCTCGTCCAGGGCGATACCGATCGGGTGGCGTTCGGCCGCGGCACCTATGCGTCGCGCTCGATGACCGTGGGCGGCTCGGCGCTGCGGCGCGCGGCGGACGAGATCATCGAACACGGAAAGCGCGTCGCCGCGCACCTGCTGGAATCCGCCGAAGACGACATGGAATTCGAGGACGGCGCGTTCACCGTGGCCGGCACCGACCGGTCCATGTCGATCGTCGAGGTCGCGCGGGCGGCGCATGCGCCCGTGGGCCTGCCCGATGCGCTGGGGATCGGCCTTGAAGGGCGCGGCGCGTTCATGCCCGAGACCCCCAACTATCCCAATGGCTGCCATGTCTGCGAGGTCGAAATCGATCCCGAGACCGGCCGCGTGATGCTGGAAGCCTACACGGCGGTCGACGATGTCGGGCGGGCGGTCAACCCGCTTCTGCTGCACGGCCAGGTCCACGGTGGCGTCGCCCAGGGGATCGGCCAGGCGCTGCTGGAGGCGGTAGTATTCGACGATGAATCCGGCCAGATGCTGTCGGGTTCGCTGATGGATTACGCCATGCCGCGCGCCGACGATTTGTCGAACTTCGAGGTCGGGCTGCACGACGTGCCGTGCACCACCAATCCGCTCGGCGTCAAGGGCGCGGGCGAGGCCGGCGCGGTGGGGGCGCCCTCGGCGGTCATCAGCGCGGTGCTGGATGCGCTGCGGCCGACGGGCGTTACCGATATCGCGATGCCTACGACGCCGGAACGCGTCTGGCGTGCAATTCAGCTTGCGCGCGCGACCACGAACGGATCACAATAAGCCGGCTGACCGTGGAGGAAATCATATGAAAATCGTTCAGGGCGATACGCTTGCGCTGGAACGCGGACTCGAACACCGGGGCGGCACTTTTCATTTCCGCCGCCTGCTCGAAGGCGAACCGGGCACGATCGGCAATTTCCAGCTCACCCTCGGTCAAATGGGCGGCGATTTCTATTCACCGCGTCATCGTCACAATTTTGAGCAGATTCGATTCCAACTCGAAGGCACGCTCGATTACGACCGCAACGGCAAGCTGTCGCCCGGCATGGTCGGCTACTTCCCCGAAGGGATGGCGTATGGTCCGCAGAGCCAGGACCCGGCCGAGACGCCCATGACCGTGGTCCTGCAATGCGGCGGCGCCAGCGGCAGCGGTTATTTGTCCCGCAACGAGGCGAAGGCCTGCATGGAGGAGCTTCGCCGGTTCGGTGAATTCAAGGACGGCGTGTATCGCCGCAACGCGGACGCGGAAGGCAAGCGCAACCTCGACGGCTATCAGGCGATCTGGGAGCATGTCCACCAGCGCCCGATGAACTTCCCCAAGCCGCGCTATAACAATCCTGTCTTCATGGATCCCACCCATTATGACTGGCTGGCGGTCGACGGCGCGCCCGGCGTCTCGGAAAAGCTTCTCGGGATATTCTCCGAAGCGCGCACCGAGGCCGGGTTCCTGAGGCTCGACGCGGGCGCCGGCTGGCGGGGGCGCGGCCGGGGGATTTACTTCGTGGTCTCCGGTGCGGGTACGGTGGGAGACCAGCCGTTCCGGCGCTTCACCACCGTCCATCTCGAGGACGGGGAAGCGGCCGAATTCATGGCCGAGGAGACGGCGGAGATATTCCACATCGGCCTGCCGGACGTGGCGGCGATGCACATGGCAACGCCGGCCGCCTCTGCCGCCGAATAGAGCATCCAGCCTTCAGGCGCCGGCGGCCTTTGCGATTTGCGCATCGCGCCGCGTGCTGTAGATAGTGGCCGCGAACAGCACCACCGCGCCGACCCAGGTCCAGTCACTGGGCAGTTCGTCGAAGAACAGGAATCCCAGCACCGCCACGAAGGGAAGCCGGATATAGAGCACCGGTGAGACCAGGGTCGCTTCCGCGTTGGCGAAGGATCGCGTGATGCAAATCTGCGCCACGAAACCCGCGATACAGAACAGGATCAGCATCGGCGCATCGTCCCAACCGGGCGTTACCCACGTCGCCGCCGCCGGGATGATGGCGATCGGGATCTGGGACAGCATGCCGTAAAACACCACCAGATTTACCGGATCCCGCCCCGACAGATAACGCGTGCAGATATCGCTTCCGCCATAGGACGCCGCCGCGCCGATGGCGATCAGCATGCCGATATTCACCTCGGCGAAGCCGGGCCGGATAATGATCAGCGCGCCCAGGAATCCGATCACGGTCGCGAGCCAGCGGTGCGAGCGCACCCTTTCGTGCAGAAAAATCATCGCGAAGATGATGGTGAAGAACGGCAAGGTGAACTGAAGCGCGATCGAATCGGCGATGGTGATCAGGGTCACCGAGTAATAGGCCGCGAACATGCCGCAATAGGTGAAAACCGCGCGCACGGCGTAGATCCGCGACTGGTCGGTCTTCATGGAGCCAAGCCCACTCCTCAGCAGCCACGGAAATATGACGATGACGCCGAACACCAACCGAAACAGCAGGATCTCGAAAGTCGAGAAGGTCTCCGACAAATGACGCACGAGGCTGATGGTGATCGAAAAGGTGATCGCGGCCGCGATCATCCACAACACGCCCCGCACCGGGTGGTGACGGCCCTCGGTCATTGGCGCGGCCCGCGCCGGGACGCGGGCCGATACTGACTGTCGTCATTCATCACGCGACTGTAGACAAGCCGCCCCGCCCCGTCCACGCCGTCTATTGCCGATGTGGGCGCGGCCCCCTATGTTCGCCGCGCAATCGTTCATCGCTAGCGAGAAATCACGCATGGAACATACGCCCAGCGGCTTCCCGGAGCCCGGCCCTCTCTATCTCGAAGCCACCGAATTTTTTGATTTCGACCAGGCGGCGGTGCGCGAATTCGCCGAGGACGCGGTCAATGGTGCCAACGGCGATGTCGAGAAGGCGGTTCGGTTGTATTACGCGACGCGCGATGCGGTGCGCTATGACCCGTATTCCATGTCGGACGATCCCGAAACCTACAAGGCGAGCTTCGTGCTGCGCGCCAAGAGGGGGTTTTGCATCCAGAAGGCTAACCTGCTGGTCGCCGGCGCCCGCGCCGTGGGCATCCCGACCGGGCTCGGGCTTTCCAACGTCACCAACCATCTGTGCACCGAAACGCTGCTGCGGGCGATGGGCGGCAACACGCTGTTCATCCATCACGGCTACGCGGTGATGTATCTCGACGGCGTCTGGGTAAAGGCCGCGCCGGCCTTCAATATAGAACTCTGCGAGAAATTCGACGTGCTGCCGACCGAGTTCGACGGCGCGTCGAATGCATTATTCCAGGAATTCGACAAGCATGGCCGGCTTCACATGGAATACGAGGCCGACCACGGCGTCTGGTCCGATTTTCCGCATGACCGCGTGGTCAGCGACTTTATCGATTTCTACCCGGATACCATCTTCCAGGATTGCGCCGAACACCGCGCCCGCGCCGCCGCCAAACAAGCCCGTCGTTTCGAGGACGAAAAACCGATCACCTGAAGGAACCGGCGGAGCCGCGAAAGCCGCGGATCAGCTTTCGGATTTGCCGCCTTCGATCTTTTGGCCGACGGCGGGAACGCCGCCTTCCTCGCCCCAGCGCGGCGCGGTCTCGATGTGGATGCCAAACTGATCGAGCATGCGCATGCAGGACTGATCGACGATATCCTGGAGCGTCTTGGGCTTGTTGTAGAAGGCCGGGACCGGCGGGAAGATTATCGCACCAAGATTGGAGAGCTTCACGAGACTCTCCAGATGACCGGCGTGCAGCGGCGTCTCGCGGATCGCGATCAGCAGCGGACGGCGCTCCTTCAGGACCACGTCGGCGGCGCGGCTGATCAGATCACCGGTGTTGCCGTTCACGATATTCGACATGGTCTTGATCGAGCACGGCGCGACCATCATGCCGCGCGAGTGGAACGAGCCGGACGAAATCGACGCGCCGATATTTCCCGAATCATGAACCTCGTGCGCGAGCCCGTTGATGTAGTCGATCTCGGCGTCATGCTCCATCTTCAGCGTCATCTTCGCCGCGCGGCTCATTACCAGATGGATCTCGTACTCGCCCTGCGCCCGGAGAATCTCCATGATGCGCACGCCGTAGATCGTTCCCGTAGCGCCGGTAATACCGACGATCACCCGTTCCATAATCGATCCCCTCGACTTCAGACCATTATCATATAACATTCTTGACGTTGTCGAACCGGGGCCTATTAGCATGCGCCGCGTCCGGTGGACAGCCCCGGTCCGCTCTGGCATCCTCGCCGCGCCCCGCTTCCGACCCGCCAGGCTCCAACCAAATGCCCGATATTGTTCAACGATCCCTGAAGAAATTCGGCCCTTTCGGGGAGATCCTCGGGGTCCGGATCGTGGAATGGGAGCTCGATTACTGCAAGCTCGAACTCGACGTCGAGGACCGCCATCTCAATGGGCTCGGGGTGGTCCATGGTGGCGTGATCTCGACCCTGATCGACATGTCGTGCACCCACTCGGGCCTGTACTGCACGGTGCCCGGGAACAGCCGATCGGGCATGACGGCGTCGCTGACGGTCAATTTGATGGGACCGGTGCGCGGCGGCCGGATTACCGCCATCGCACGACGCCGCGGTGGCGGCAAGACGCTGTTCATGTCGAGCGGCGAGGTGTTCGACCAGGACGGCGAGTTGGTCGCCATCGGCGAGTCGGTCGGCCGCTACGCACGCGGCAGCGGCGTCCCCGAAGGCCAGCCATCGGATGACCAAAACCCCTGGATCGGCGGAAAACCGGGCCAAAATTGGCGCACTTTCCACTCCTTTAGGCTTCCTTAACAGCGCGGTGATGTACTGATGCGCTGTCCAGTAAATGTCGAGTTGTGGTCCGTCCATGTCAAACATACCGATCGAAAGAGAAATCCTCCGACGTTCCCGGCGTGGCGGCCTTGCCGCGCTCGCCATCGCGACGGCGCTGGGCTGCGCCGGTGCGACGACGGCGGCGGCGGAGAAGCAGCGCTATCCAGGCATGGTCGGAGAGATCGGCGCCTATGTGGCGACCGCGGACGATACCCTGCTTGATATCGCCCGCCGTTTCGGCCTCGGCTTCACCGAGTTGGTCGCGGCCAACCCTGGTGTGGACGCGTGGTTACCGGGGGCGGGCAAGAAACTGATCCTTCCCTCGGCCCACCTGGTGCCCGATGCGCCGCGCGAAGGGATCGTGTTGAATCTCGCGGATCAGCGTCTTTACATCTTTCGCGCGCGATCGAAAACGGTCGAGAGCATCCCGATCGGCGTGGGGCGGGATGCCTGGAATACCCCGATCGGACAAACCAAAGTGGTGCGCAAACGCGCCAACCCGGACTGGCATCCGCCGAAATCCATTCGCGCCGAGGACCCGACACTGCCGCGGGTCGTGCGCGCCGGCCCCAACAATCCCCTCGGCCAGTTCGCCATCTATCTCGGTTGGAGCGGCTATCTGATCCACGGCACCAACAAGCCCATGGGGGTGGGTCGCCGCGTCAGCCACGGCTGCGTGCGGTTATATCCTGAACACATAAAACGATATTTCCGGTCGATCGCCATCGGCACCCGGGTCACCGTGGTCGATCAGCCCATCAAGATCGGATGGGTCGATGGCGTGCTGATGCTGGAAGCTCACCCGAGCCAGGCGCAGGCCGACGATATGGAAGCTGGCGAGAAGATCGCCCACGAGACTCCGGCCGAATTCGAATACCGTATTCTGGATGCGGCGGCGGAGAACGCCAGGCAGCTGGACTGGCCAAAAATCCGGCGCACACTACGTGCGCGCCGGGGAATTCCGGTCAATATTCTGAAGCAGGAAAGCGCGGCGATCGAAAGTTGAGACCGCCGCGCTCTTAAGTCCTGATTACTTGCGGAGGCCCCGCCGGAAAATCCGGTCGGCCTTGTCGCCCGCGGCCTTTGCTTCGGCGGCGGCGCGTTCCGCGGCGGCGGCGGCGCGTTCGGCGGCGGCTGCCGCCCTCATTGCCGCGCTTTTCGCGTCATTCGACGAGGCAATCGCGGAATCGAGCTTGGAATTGTCGCCCTCGCCAAGCGTCGTGCAACCCGCGGCGAGTACCACCGGCAGTACAATAACCGCCAATCGCGTAACAAACTTCATTTTCTTCCTCCTGGTAGATCGCGGGTTGTGGCCCGCGCGGGCCCCCGGCCCCAGAACAACCAGAACTGGATACATCAAATAGGTTAATAAAACCAGTAGGGCCGATTCTCGCCTGATTGAAGCAAGTATCTCCGCGCCGTTTCGTTCAAAACTACGTTAACGGGGATCCCGCCCCTGTGCCGCTCCGGTCTATGTGCTAACGTCCGGCGCGGCCGGCACCAACGACAGGACAAGTGATGGATTGGACGCTCTACTGGTTTATGTTTCCGATCTCCATGTGTATCGCGACCACGGCGATGCTCAGCGGGATCGGCGGCGCGGCGATGTTCATCCCGATTTTCGTGATTATATTTCCCATCCTGGGACCGGAGTATCCCCTGACGACGGCGGCCGCCATCGGCTCCGCCTTGATGACGGAGGTCTTCGGGTTCTCATCCGGTTTCGTCGGCTATTACCGAAAAAAGCTGATTGATTTTCGCAGCGCCGTGCCTTTCTTCGCGGTCTCCATACCCATTGCCATCGTAGGCGCGGTCATGCTGGCGGTGCTCAAGGAACAGGAGATTGTGCTGAAGGGCGCATACGCGCTTCTGATGCTGATCCTGTGCCCGGTGATCCTGCGTCATACGCCGCCAACGGATATGTATCTCGAACATGGCGCCGGTGGGCCGGACCCGGACCCCAAGCGCCCGGTGCGCACCATCACGGCCCGCGACCAGCGGACCTATACCTATCGCGCGCCGAAACAGGGCGTCGGCGGCGGCGCGGTAACCAGCCTGGGCGGATTTCTGACCGGCCTGCTGGGGGTCGGCATCGGCGAGGTGATCATGCCGCAACTCGTCAAGCGCAACCACGTGCCGGTGCCGGTCGCGGCCGCGACCTCGGTTTTCATCGTCATCGTGACCATCGCCAGCGCCTCGTTCACGCAGATCACGGCGTTGATCACGGCGGGCGGCGTCAACGCGATCCCGTGGAATCTGGTCTGCTATACGATTCCCGCGGTCATCATCGGCGGTCAGATCGGACCCTGGCTCCAAGGCCGGATCGAACGCCGCACGATGGAACGCGCGATCGGCATTTTGTTCGGCATAATTGGCCTTGCCATGGGTTGGATCGTGGTGCGGTCGCTGATCTAAATGGGGATCGCGGGCGCCAATTCCGCGAGCCGCGCGTCGATTTCCCCGGCTGTCGGCGCGTTTGCCTGCGCGCCCTCGCCGCGGCAGGCCAGCGCCCCGGCGACGGACGCCCGGCGAACGGCATCGCACAGCGTGGCGTCTTTATCGAGGGCGGCGGCCAATACGCCGGTAAAGGCGTCGCCGGCGCCGGTGGTGTCGACGGCCGCGATCTCCAACGCACCGATTTGCCAGGTCCGCCCATTTGCGTGGACGACCGCGCCCCGCGCGCCCAGCGTCGCCACCACGGCGCCGCCGAACGCCCCGGCCAGCGCTGTGATATGTTCGGTCGAACTCGATCCGTCCAACCCATACGACGCGCTCAGCATCGACGCCTCTCCGGCATTGACGACCAGGACATCAACCGCCTCCAGAGCTTCCGCTGGCAACGGCGCGGCGGGCGCGGCGTTCAGCACAATTCTGGTGTCCAGGGCGCGGGCGCGGGCAATCAGTTTCGTGGTCTCCGCCAACGGTACCTCAAGCTGCAAGACCAGAATCGTATCGCGCCCCAACGCATCGTCCGGCACCTGGTCGGCCCGAGTCGCCAGGTTGGCGCCGCTGGCCACCACGATCTGGTTCTCGCCCCCGGTTTCGACGCATACCGCCGCGCAGCCGGTCGCCGCCGCCACCCGCCCGACGCCGTCCATGCGGACGCCCGCCTCCCCGAGCCCCGCCACAGCGACCTCGGCGAAGCCATCGCGGCCGACGCAGCCATACATCGCCACCCGGGCGCCCGCGCGAGCCGCCGCCAAAGCCTGATTTC
>CAZPMO010000102.1:0-17147 GCA_964587515.1 uncultured Rhodospirillaceae bacterium
CCTTGGACCCGCTGATTAAGAGTCAGCTGCTCTGCCAACTGAGCTATGCGCCCACCGGGTCGTGAGGCTGTTTAGCAAAGGTGTGGGGCTTTGTGAAGGGAGGAAGTGGGGCGGTCAGAAATCCTCGGACTCGCCGTGGCGGCCGATCTGCGCGTCGCGGTGGACCGAGGCGCTTAGGATGAGCCCGAACCCGACCATCACCGCCAGCATCGCCGTTCCGCCATAGGAGATCAGCGGCAGCGGCACGCCGACCACCGGCACCAGCCCCATCACCATCGCGACATTGATGAACACATAGAGGAACACCGTCACCGTCACGCCGATACACAGGATGCGGCCGAACTGGTTGCGCACGCGGAGGCTGATCGCGATGCCGTAGGCGAGCAGCATCATGTAAAGCCCGATCAGGGCGAGCCCGCCGGCCAGCCCGAATTCTTCCGCGAACATGGTGAAAATAAAATCGGTCTGCTTTTCCGGCAGGAAGTTGAGATGGCTCTGGGTGCCCTGGATGAAACCCTTGCCGAAGATGCCGCCCGAGCCCAGTGCGATTTTCGATTGCAGGATGTGATAGCCGGCGCCCAGCGGATCGCTTTCCGGATCGAGAAAAGTCAAAATCCGCTTCTTCTGATATGAGTGGAGGAAGCTCCACCCGACCGGCAGCGCCGCGAGCCCGGCGGCCAGCACGACGCCGAACTTCCACAGCCGCACGCTGACCACGAACAGGATCGCGCCACCGGCGGCAAGCAGCATGATCGCGGTGCCGAGATCGGGCTGGCGCAGCACCATCACGGCGGGGGCGAGAATCGTGATCACGGGGATCACCAGGTTGATCGGCCGCGCCACTTCTTCCAGCGCGATGCCGTGAAAATAGCGCGCCAGCGCCAGGATCATCGATATCTTCATCAGTTCCGACGGTTGCACGTTCAGGAACCCGAAGCTGATCCAGCGCTGCGCCCCCATGCCCGTCGAGCCCACGAATTCGACCGCGCCCAGCAACGCGAGCGTCGCGAAATAGATCACATAGGCATAGCGCAGCCAGATCCGGATATCGGTCAGCGCCACCGCAAGCATCAACACCAGGCTTATCGCGAAGCGCATCATCTGACGCGACGCCCAGGGGCTCCAGCTGCCGTTGGCGGCGGAATACAGCATCGCCGCGCCGATCGCGGCGGTCACGCATAACAGCAGAACCAGCGGCCAGTTGAGATGCAGCAGTTTCTGTCCGAAGGAGAGTTCACCCGAATTCGGCGCGAAATGGTACCGCATCAGCCGCGTTTGCCGTCGCCGTCCACGGCGGCGACCTTGCCGGTTTCAGGTTTGCGGGCGGAATACCGCTTTTGCGCCTCGGCCAGCAGATCGCGCGCGATCGGCGCCGCCGCCTTCGATCCGCCGCCGCCATGCTCGACGATCACCGCCACCGAATAGCGCGGATCGGCGACCGGCGCGAAACCGACGAACAGCGCGTGGTCGCGATCCTTCCACGGGCGCTCGTGGTTTTTCAACACGCGGGTTTCGCGTTCGCGCTTGGATATCCGCCGTACCTGGGACGTTCCGGTCTTGCCGGCCATTTCCATCCCCGGCGTCTTGATGCGCGCGCGATAGGCGGTGCCGCGCTGGGTATTGGTGACGCTGTTCATGCCCTTCTGAACGATGCGGAGCGCGGCTTCGGAAACCCCGATACCGGGAATCTCGTCGGGCGCATCCGGATTTTTGGCCGCCTCGCGCACCAGTCTGGGCGTCACGCCGCGTCCGCCATTGGCGATTCTGGCCCCCATCACGGCGAGTTGCAGCGGCGTCGCGAGCACAAATCCCTGGCCGATGCCGGTGATCAGGGTCTCGCCTTTCTGCCACGGCGCGCCGATGGTCGCGCGCTTCCACTCCCGCGTCGGAATCAACCCGTCGCGTTCGCCGGGAAGGTCGACCCCCAGCGGCTGTCCCAATCCGAATTTCCGCGCCATGCGAGCGATGCGATTAACGCCGACGCGCCGTGCGAGGTCATAAAAATAGATATCGCAGGATTGCTGAAGCCCCTGCACCATGTCGAGGGTGCCGTGCCCGCCTTTCTTCCAGCAATGAAAGCGCGCATTGCCGAGGGTCGTGAAGCCGCGACAGAATGTCTTGTGTTCCGGGCCGACGACGCCGGCCTCGAGCGCCGCCAGGGCGACAATCATCTTGAAAGTCGATCCCGGCGAATAAAGCCCGGAGACCGCCTTGTTGGTCAGCGGCGACAGGGGATTGCCGACAAGGTTTTTCCACTGCCGCGCCGACAGCCCCTTGGTGAATTCGTTGGGATCGAAACTCGGCACCGAGGCCAGCGTGAGGATATCGCCGGTGCGGCTGTCGAGCACCACGGCGGCGCCGCTCTTTTCCTTCGTCAGCCGCTCCATGGCGAACCGCTGAAGACCGTAATCGATCGAAATCTGGATGTCGTCGCCGGGCTGGCCCTGATCGCGTTCGAGTTCCTGGATGACGCGGCCGACGGCGTTGACCTCGACCTGGCTGTTGCCGGCCTTGCCGCGCAGCCGCAGGTCGTAGATTTTTTCGATGCCGTTCTTGCCGATACGGAACCCCGGCAGTTCGAGCAACGGATCGCCGGTCAGGTCTTTTTCGGATACCGCCGCGACATAACCCAGGATATGGGCGGCGGTGCCGGCATCGGGATATTCGCGGCTCTGGCCCACATCGATGCTGATGCCGGGCAGGTCGGGGCCATGCACCTCGATGCGCGCGACGTCGCGCCATTCGAGATTTTCGCGAATCGTGATGGGGACGAAGCGCCGCCGTTTGCGCACCTCGCGCAGAATCCGCTGCCGTTCGTTGGGGCCGATCCGAATGATACGCCCCAGCGTGTCCAGGGTGGAATCCAGGTCGTGCGCGTTCTCGGCGACCAGCAGGACGCGGTAGTTTTCCCGGTTGACCGCCATCGGCGCGCCGAACCGGTCGAGGATGCGGCCACGCGGCGGCGGCAGCAGCCTTAGATTTATACGGTTTTCGTCCGCCAACATCTTGTAGCGGTTCGATTGCAGCACCTGGAGCTGATACATGCGCCCGGCCAGCACCAGGAAGACCGCGACCTGACCGCCGGCCAGCACCGCCGTGCGCCGGGTGAACGATTTATATCGGACATTGTCGTGGTACATCGCCGCCTACCGCACAACAGCGTGCTGGGTGCGCGCGAACAGCCAGGTCAGCAGCGGATAGGCCGCCACCGTCAGCAGCATCCGGAATACCACGGGCGCGGGATCTATGATGGTCCCGTGATAGGCCATGGTGACGACCCAGAACAGAATCGCCGATCCCGTCGCGATCAGCGCGAAAGCCCACCACACCACGGCGAAGGATTTGCCGAGGAAGAATCGCCGCTGGATGCCGACCGCGCCATGCACCAGCAACAGGATAAGAGCGCCGGTTCCGATTGGTGAGCCGATCAGGACATCCTGCCATAGCCCAAGCAGGAAGGCGGCGGACGGCGGGAACAGATCGGGGCGATAGATCGCCCAGTAGAAGACCGCCATCACGGCAAGGTCCGGAGTGACCCGGCCGAACTCGGGTATGTGGAAAGGCAGAGACGCGACCATGACCAGCAACAAGCTAAGGACGAACGGCCACAGATGGCGCGCCAACCGGTCGAGCCGCTGAATGACGACGGTCATGGCGCCGGGGTGGGCGTCGGGGCGGGCGTTGCCGCCGCGCCGCTATCGGCGGTTTTGTCGGTGTCGTCGGGACCGCTGGTGGCGGGCCGAAAATCGATGATCCGGACATATTCGAGCCGGCCGAGTCGAACCATCGGCAAGACACGCAGCTTGCCGTCGCGTACGGATGTGACGATTCCGACCGGCAGGTTCGGCGGGAGGACGCCGCCATGGCCGGAGGTGACAACGCGATCGCCCGGCTTGATGCCGGCGTTGCGGTTTAGAAAGGCAAGCTTTGGCTTATCGGAATTGTCGCCCGCAAGGATCGCGCGCTGGCGTTCGCCCGAAACGACCACCGGAATGCGCGAGTTGAGATCGGTGATCAGCAAAACCCGCGCCGATCCACCGCCGACCGATACAATCCTTCCGGCGAGTCCATTGCCTGTTACGACCGCCTGACCCTTTAAAATTCCCTGGCGTGCGCCCGCATTGATCACGACGGAGCGGACAAATACCCCACCCGACGCGGCGATGACACGCGCCGAACTGTAACGCTCGCGTGGCGAGGGGACGTAGTTGAGCTGTGTCCGCAGCGATTGGTTTTCGGCGGCCAGCTTGCGGGCCGCGGCCTGCCATTGCAGCAGGCGGGCGTTCTGCTCGCGCAGACGATTGTTTTCCGCGTGGAGATCGACCAGGCGCCAGAAATTCTCGATGGTCTCGGCGACGGTCGCGACTGGATTGGATGCGGCGTCCATGATCGGCGCGACGACGTCGATTACGCCCGCGCGCATGCGCTCCATCACCACGGTTTCGGCCTTGCTCAACAGCATCAGGCCGAAAGCGGCGAGAATCAGGAAGAGGAAGGCAAACCGCTGCGTCAGCGCCCTGAGCGGCAACGCAATGCGGAGAACCGTACCCGCGCGATTCTTCAATTTTCCCCCGTTCTCAAAATCCGCGCATGGCCGTCGCCGTTAACGGATTCCTGGCCGTAAGACTTTAGTACATGGTCGTCAGAACATTTCTGAGGACCTTCATCTCTTCCAGGCAGCGTCCGGTGCCGAGCGCGACGCAGGAAAGCGGCTCCTCGGCCAGCGTGACCGGCAGCCCCGTGGCGTGACGCAGCACCAGATCGACATTGCCCAGCAACGCGCCGCCGCCGGTAAGCACGATGCCCTTATCGACGATATCGGCGGCAAGTTCGGGCGCGGTGTGCTCCAGCGCGACCTTGACCGCCTCGATGATCGAGCTCACCGGTTCGGCCAGGCTTTCGGCGATCTGGCGTTCGCTGATCACGAGTTCCTTGGGGACCCCGTTCATCAGGTCGCGGCCCTTGATCTCCATGATCTCGCCGTCGCCGTCGGCCGGCACGCAGGCCGAACCGATCTGCTTCTTGATGCGCTCGGCGCTGCCTTCGCCGACCAGGAGGTTATGATTCCGGCGGATATAGGCGATGATCGCTTCGTCCATCTTGTCGCCGCCGACTCGCACGCTGCGCGAATAAACGATGCCGCCCAGCGACAGCACCGCCACCTCGGTCGTGCCGCCGCCGATGTCGACCACCATCGAGCCGGTTGGCTCGGTGACCGGCAGGCCGGCGCCGATGGCCGCCGCCATCGGTTCCTCGATCAGGAACACCCGGCGCGCCCCGGCGCTTTCCGCCGATTCCTGAATGGCGCGGCGTTCAACCGCGGTCGAGCCCGATGGCACGCAGACAATGACCTGCGGGCTCGCGAAGCTGCGGCGGTTATGAACCTTGCGGATGAAATGCTTGATCATTTCCTCCGCGATTTCAAAATCGGCGATCACGCCGTCGCGCAACGGCCGGATGGCCTCGATGTTTCCCGGCGTTCGGCCGAGCATCATTTTCGCTTCGTCGCCGACCGCAAGCACCTGTTTCTTGCCTTTGACGGTCGCGATCGCGACCACCGAAGGCTCGTTCAGTACGATGCCCCGTCCCTTGACATAGACCAGCGTATTCGCCGTGCCCAGATCAATCGCCATGTCGGCGGATAGAAGCCCAAGAAGCTTCGAAAACATGTTCCCTCGCTTAACTGTGACCAATCCGCGACGACCGAATATCCGGCCGCCGCCACACCCAATGGGCGGTTTCCGATTACGCCGACATCGCCGCCGGCGCCGTCTTCTCCCGCTTCACCAGAAGCTTGTTCAACGCGTTTACATAGGCCCGGGCGGAGGCCACCAATGTATCGGTGTCGGCGCCCCGGCCGTTGATCGTCTTGCCGTCCTCTTCCAGTCGAACCGTCACCTCGGCCTGCGCGTCGGTGCCTTCCGTGACCGCATGGACCTGATAAAGCAGCAGGCTGGCCTCATGCGGAAACAAATCCTTGATCGCGTTGAACGTCGCATCGACGGGGCCGTCACCGGTCGCCGTGGTCCGCTTGTTCTCGCCGTCCACGATCAGTTCGAGATCGGCGGTCTGCGGCCCGGTCGAGCCGCATACGACATGAAGCGAAGAGAACCTGATGCGATCATTCTCGCGGATGACTTCGTCGTCGATCAGCGCAATGATGTCCTCGTCATAGACGTCCTTTTTCTTGTCGGCGAGGTCCTTGAACCGACGAAAAGCGTCCTGCACCGCGTTCTCGCCGAGCTCATAGCCCAACTCGATGATCTTTTCGCGGAAGGCGTGACGTCCCGAATGCTTGCCCATGACCAGCGTCGATTCCCGCAACCCGACGGATTCCGGCGTCATGATTTCATAGGTGCCGGCGTGTTTGAGAATGCCGTCCTGATGGATGCCGGCTTCGTGCGCGAACGCGTTGGCGCCGACGATCGCCTTGTTCGGCTGCACCGTGAACCCGGTGACGGTGGAAACCAGCCGCGAGATGCGCGTGATCTCTTCGGTCTTGATTCCTGTTTCGTACTCCAGCGCGTCGTGACGGGTCTTGAGCGCCATCACGATTTCTTCCAGCGCGGCATTGCCGGCGCGTTCGCCGAGGCCGTTGATGGTGCATTCGACCTGACGCGCCCCGGCTTTGACCGCCGCCAGCGAATTGGCGACGGCGAGCCCCAGGTCGTTGTGGCAATGGGCCGAGAAGATCGCCTTGTCGCTGTTGGGCACGCGCTCGCGCAGCATGGCGATCAGCCCGCCGAATTCGTCGGGCAGTGAATATCCCACAGTATCCGGCAGATTGATGCAGGTGGCGCCCGCGTTGATCGCGGCCTCGACGCAGCGGCACAAGAAATCGGGATCGGTGCGCGATCCGTCCTCCGGCGACCAGTCGACATCGTCGGTGTAGCTGCGTGCATGGGTGACGCTGTCGACCACCGCCGCATAGACGTCCTCGGGCTCCATCTGAAGCTTGTATTTCATGTGCAGCGGGCTGGTCGCGATGAAAGTGTGGATGCGCGCGCGTTTGGCGGGTTTCAGGGCTTCGGCGGCGCGGTCGATATCGGCGCGGCCGGAGCGCGCCAGACCACACACGATCGGCTCGGAGACCAGCTTCGCGACCTCGCGCACTGCCTCGAAATCACCGTTTGAGGCAATCGGGAAGCCGGCCTCGATCACATCGACCCCCAGCTCTTCCAGCATTTCCGCGATACGCAATTTCTCATCAAGGTTCATCGACGCGCCCGGCGACTGCTCGCCGTCACGCAAGGTGGTATCAAAAATAATGACTCGGTTCTGATCGGTGCTCATCAGGGAGCTCCTTTCGCCTTAAACGGTTGCATACTTAGGGTTCAATTGTGTCCCCTGAATGACCAACCGCCGGACGGCGCCATTCAGGGGTTCCTAAGTCGCAGAACCTCGTCACCACAATACAGGAGCCCATAACGGGACGCGGACAACGGCGACCGGCGCCGGCCCAATCGGGCCGCCGGGCGGGACTTCAAGCCGCTGATGAACTTCGTGGTCATCGTCATCCGTACACTGTCATAGGCAAACTCAATGTATGCCTATGTTAATTATGGTTAAGTTTCCGTTAGCGCACACCATAACTTCTCGCGCCCGCCACGGGAACAATAGCTCATCTTTACGCCAAAGACGCCTGATATGGCAACGATTTAATACGGTCGAAGCTAGTTCTTCGACTTGTCGACCAGGGCGCGTTCCTGAATCCAGGGCATCATGGCGCGCAGACGTTCGCCGACCTCCTCGATCGGGTGCTCCTCGGCGCGGCGGCGCAGGGCCTTGAAGCTGGTCTGGCTGGCGGCGTTTTCCAGCACCCATTCGCGGGTGAACTGGCCCGACTGGATCTCGTCGAGGATCTTTTTCATTTCCGCCTTGATGCCGTCGTTGATCAGGCGCGGACCGCGCGTGAGATCGCCATATTCGGCGGTATTCGAAATCGAATAGCGCATGTTGGCGATGCCGCCCTCATAGATCAGGTCGACGATCAGCTTGACCTCGTGCAGGCACTCGAAATAGGCCATCTCCGGGGCGTAGCCGGCATCCACCAGCGTCTCGAACCCGGCCGTGATCAGCGCCGTCAGCCCACCACACAACACCGATTGTTCGCCGAACAGATCGGTTTCGCATTCCTCGCGGAACGTGGTCTCGATGATGCCGGCGCGGCCGCCGCCAATGGCGGAGGCATAGGAGAGCCCGATTTCCGAAGCGTTGCCCGAGGCGTCCTGGGCGACGGCCAGCAGGCATGGAACGCCCGCGCCGCGATCATATTCCGAGCGCACCGTGTGGCCGGGGCCCTTCGGCGCGACCATGAAGACATCCAGGTCGGGGCGCGGCTCGATCAGCCGGAAATGGATGGCCAGCCCATGGGCGAAGGCGAGCGCCGCGCCCTGCTTGAGATTGTCGCGAATGTCGCTGGCATAGAGCTCGGCCTGGAGTTCGTCCGGCGTCAGAACCATCACCACGTCGGCCCAGGCGGCGGCCTCGGCGGTCGACATGACGGTGAGCCCGGCGTTTTCCGCCTTGGCGATACTGGCGGAACCCGGCCTGAGCGCGACCACCACCTCCTTCACGCCGGAATCGTTGAGATTGTTGGCGTGGGCATGGCCCTGGCTGCCATAGCCGACAATCGCAACCTTCTTGTCCTTGATCAGGTTTACGTCGGCGTCCCGGTCATAATAGACACGCATGTCGATCCTCTTGTGTTGTTTGTGTCCCGCCGCCCGGCATTTTCGCGCGATGCGGCACCTCCAATTAAATTTCCTTCTTGCCGCGCGCGATGGCGACCACGCCGGTGCGCGAGACGTCGACGAGTCCGAGCGGCTCCATCAGCTCTATGAACGCATTGAGCTTCTGTGTCGAGCCGGAGATTTCGAACACGAACGATTCAGACGTACTATCGATGGCGCGGGCGCGGAAGATATCGGCAATGCGCAGACTCTCGACCCGTTTATCGCTCTTGCCGCGCACTTTCACCAAGGCGAGTTCGCGCTCCACATAAGGGCCTTCCTCGGTCAGGTCGACAACCTTGTGGACCGGCACCAGGCGCTCGAGCTGGGCCTTGATCTGTTCGATGATCATCGGCGTGCCGGTGGTCACCACCGAGATCCGCGACAGGGCTTCGTCGGTATCGACCTCGGCCACGGTCAGGCTTTCGATATTGTAGCCGCGCCCGGAAAACAGACCGATGACACGCGCCAGCACGCCGACCTCGTTATCGACCAGCACTGAAATGGTATGGCGTTCGATTTCGGCCTCGTGGCCGGCGCGGCGCAATCCCTTATAGACGTTCATGGTCGGGCTCCGATCAGACCAGCACCATGCCGTCCTCGGAGGCCGGCGTCCCGGTCTGGTCGCTCGGCCCGAACAGCATTTCGTTGTGGGCCGCCCCCGACGGGATCATCGGGAAGCAGCATTCCATCTCGTCGACCGCGATATCGGCCAGCACCGGGCCGTCGGTCGCGATCATGCGGTCGATCACGTCGTCGAGCTGGCCGGGCTCGGTCGCGCGCATCCCGGTCCAGCCGAAGGAGTCGGCGAGTTTCACGAAATCCGGCAGCGCCGCGGTATAGCTTTCCGAATAACGCCCGCCATGCATCAGTTCCTGCCACTGGCGGACCATGCCCATCCACTGGTTGTTGACGACAAACACTTTCACCGGCAGGCCGTACTGGGACACGGTCGACATTTCCTGCATGTTCATCATGAACGAGGCCTCGCCCGCGATATCAATCACCAGCGCGTCGGGATGGGCGGTCTGTACGCCGATCGCGGCGGGAAAGCCATAGCCCATCGTGCCGAGCCCGCCCGACGTCATCCAACGGTTGGGCTGTTCGAACTTGAAGAACTGCGCCGCCCACATCTGATGCTGACCGACCTCGGTGGTGATGAAGACTTCGCGGCCCTTGGTCTTCTCGTACAGGCGCTGGATTGCCTGCTGCGGCATGATGATCTTGTCGTTGGTGCGGTAATTCAGACAATCGCGCTGGCGCCAGCCGTCGATCTTGGACCACCAGGCCTTCAGCGCCTTCTGGTTGGGCTTCGCGTCCCTGGCCTTCCACAGCTTGATCATCCTGTCGAGCACGTTGGCCGCGTCGCCGACGATCGAGATATCGACCGCGACGTTCTTGTTGATCGAGGATGGATCGATATCGACGTGAATTTTCTTGGAGCCCGGCGAGAAGTCCGCCAGCCGGCCGGTCACCCGGTCGTCGAACCGCGCGCCGATATTGATCATCACATCGCACTCATGCATGGCGAGATTGGCCTCGTAGGTGCCATGCATGCCGAGCATGCCGAGGAACTGTTTGTCGCTACCCGGATAAGCGCCGAGCCCCATCAGGGTGAGCGTGGTCGGATATCCGGTCAGGCGGATCAGCCGCGTCAGCAGTTTCACCGCGCGCGGGCCCGAGTTGATCACGCCGCCGCCGCAATAAAACAGCGGGCGTTTTGCGTTGGCGATCAGCTCGACCGCTTCCTCGATGGATTTGGTGTCGCCGCGCAACCGGGGTCGGTAGGTCTTGTGGTCGAAATTTTCCGGCCCCAGATAGTCGCCTTCGCCCATCATGATGTCCTTGGGCAGATCGATCACCACCGGCCCCGGCCGGCCGCTGCGCGCGACATGGAACGCCTCGTGTATCACGCGCGGCAATTCCTCCATGGTTTTCACCAGGTAATTATGCTTGGTGCAGGGGCGCGTGATGCCGGTCGTATCGGCTTCCTGGAACGCGTCATTGCCGATCAGATGGGTCGGCACCTGGCCGGTCAGACAGACGATCGGAATGGAGTCCATCAGCGCGTCGGTCAGCCCGGTGACGGCGTTGGTCGCGCCGGGACCCGACGTCACCAGCACCACGCCGACCTTGCCGGTCGATCGCGCATAACCCTCGGCCATGTGGACCGCGCCGCCTTCCTGGCGCACCAGCACGTGTTTCAGCCGGTTCTGCTCGAAAATCGCGTCATAGATCGGCAGCACCGCGCCGCCGGGATAGCCGAATACCGTATCGACCTCCTGATCCACGAGCGCTTTGATCAGGATCTGGGAGCCATTCAAACGACGCCGGGCCATTGTTCGCTTCCTCGCCAAGTTCCGTCATAGGGCGCGAAATAGCTGTTTTCGCGCAAATTAAACCGGCCTCGGAAGGCCGGTTTGCTCGCACGGGAGGAATTTCCGACTGTTTTCAGCCGTTTCCCCGCCGAATCTCTAGTGCAAGTTGCGCTGAATTTAGCCAGTCAGCCGATCGCGGTCAACCCAAAATTGCTAATTTTCGAAAAGATTTGCTCTCTGATACTTTCCGAATATTGCTCAAAAATCGTGTGATCGGGGGCCATCTGGTGGCGGAACCAGGTGCTCTGGCGCTTGGCGTAGCGGCGGGTTTCCCGCTGTCCCAGCATCCGCGCTTCATCCACGGAAATTTCGCCGGCGGCGCAGCGCATCAGAGGGCGCAGGCCGACCGCCTTCATGGCCGGCAACGCGGGATCGAGGCCGAGCGCGGCGACCGCGCGCGCTTCGTCCAGCGCGCCGTGCGCGATCATGTGATCGAAACGGTTGTCGCAGGCTTCATAGGTTGTTTCGCGCGGCGGCAATATAAGGATGCGGAAGAAGCGGTAGCCGGGCGAGCCGCTTTGCTCGGGCGCGGCCTGCCAATCCGACAATGAACGCCCGGTCGCCTCCAGCACTTCCCAGGCGCGGATCAGTCGCTGGCTGTCACCAGGCGAAAGCCGGGCCGCGGTGTTCGGATCGCGGGTCGCGAGCGCGGCGTGAAAAGCCGGCCCGCCGATTTCTTCGTGGCGGGCGCGCGCCGCGGCGCGGATAGGGTTCGGAACAGGGGGGATCGGCGACAGGCCCGAAATCAGCGCCCGCAAATACAGCCCCGTGCCGCCGACGACCACCGGGGTCCGCCCGTCGGCGAGCACATCGTCGATTTCGGCCACGGCAAGGCCGCGCCAACGCCCGGCCGAGCATGTTTCGGCAGCGGTCAGCGCGCCGTAAAGGCGGTGTGGCGCCCGCGCCAGCGCGTCCGCATCGGGGCGCGCCGTGATCACGTTCATTTCGCGATAGAGCTGCATGGAATCGGCGTTGACGACGTCGCCGCCGAAGGCCCGCGCGACGTCGATCGCGAGCGCTGATTTACCGCTCGCCGTCGGGCCGGCAATGACGATGACATTGCCCCGGCCCATGGCCGAATTCAGGTGTTTGCCGACCGGCTAGCTTTTTTCCAGTTTCAGGCCGATGAACCGCGTGCTGCCCTCGCGTTCGACCAGCAAAATGATGGTTTTCATCTTGGATTTCTCGGCCTTCTCCACGTGCGACTGGACCTGAGCGGGACGCGTGACCGGCGCGTGTTCGGGGCCGATCTTTCGAATGATATCGCCCGGCCGGATCCTTTTTTCCGCCGCCGGGCTGCCTTCATCGACCTTGGTCACGACCACGCCGTTGACGCTCTCGTCGAGCTTGAACCGGTCGCGCAACTCGGGCGTCACCTTGGCGAGCATCAGACCGAGCGCGGCGATCTGGGAATTTGGTTCGCGCTTGGGCTCGGACTTTGACGCGATCTGTTTTTCGCCTTCCGGAAATTCACCGAGGACAATGGCGAGGGTCACTTTCTTGCCCTTGCGCCAGGCTTCGACCTTGACCCGTTTGCCGACCGGCGTTTCGGCCACGATCCGGGGCAGGCGCCGCATCTCGGGAACGTCCTTGCCGTCGAACGACAAAATGACATCGCCGACCTCGACGCCCCCCTTCTTGGCGGGACCGTTTTCGTTGAGATTGGCGACCAGCGCGCCGGTGGCCTTGGTAAGATCGAGCCCCTGGGCGATTTCGTCGGTCACGGTCTGGATATTTACGCCCAGCCAACCCCGTTTGGTGCGGCCGAATTTCTCCAACTGGGCGATGACCGGCTTGGCGAGATTGGACGGGATTGCGAATCCGATACCGACGCTGCCGCCGGTCGGCGAAAAGATCGCGGTGTTGATGCCGATGACCTCTCCCTTGAGATTGAACATCGGGCCGCCGGAGTTGCCCCGGTTGATCGAGGCGTCGGTCTGGATGAAGTCGTCATACGGTCCGGAATTGATGTCGCGGTGCCGCGCCGAAACGATACCGGCCGTGACGGTGCCGCCAAGTCCGAACGGATTGCCGATCGCGACCACCCAGTCGCCGACCCGGGTTGTTTGGGAATCGCCGAATTTGACCGCGTTCAACGGTTTCTCGGGCTTAACCCGTAACAGCGCGAGATCAGTCTTGGGATCGCGCCCCACCACCTCGGCCTTCAGCTTGCTGTCGTCGGCGAAGGTCACGGAAATCTCGTCGGCTTCCGCGATGACGTGGTTATTGGTCACGATCAGACCGGCGGCGTCGATGACGAAGCCGGATCCCAGCGACGTCGCGCGGCGTTCGGGGCTGCCCCGCCGCTGGCGGTCAAAAAATTCGCGGAAGAAATCCTCGAACGGCGATCCCTGCGGCAGCCGCGGGCGTTCCGGCGTCGCGCCGCCACCTCCGCCGCCCCCTCCCGGGCGCTGCTTGACGACTTGCGTTGTCGAGACGTTGACCACCGACGGCAACAGCCGCGCCGCGAGATCGGCGAAACTGTCCGGCGCACCGCGTGGATACGCGGGAAACGCGGTCACGATCAGCGCGCTCATGACGACGAGCGCGAGCAGCCGCGACGCGGTGCGGGTCATCCAGAGCCCGGACGGATCGCCGGTCATGATCATCCGCCGGGGGCGATGGAATTGAGAGCCCATCTCGATCTTCCTCCTCGATACCTGTCAACCTGGTCGCGGCCGGTCATGCCAGGCCGCGCATGGGCAAACGTATGTTCCAAAATTGTGGAGTAAATATGGCAATGCCGGCCTGAATTGCGAGACCCGCGAACAATTAAAATCACGTGCCCGCGCGGATCAGCCGCGCATCATCCAGATGATCCCAACACCGATTGTGGCGGCCAGCAGTCCGGCGCTTCTGAGCGCCGAGCCGGGTTGATCCTGAAGCATCAGCATCATGCGCTTCATCGCTTCCGGGAACAGCGCGTAGATCATCCCCTCGATGACCAAAATCAGGGCCAGCGCCGTAACGAGATCGTGCCCCATTTCTTCGTTCCGCTTCGGGCGCAGGGCGCGGCTAAATTTGCCGCGCCGGTTTCCCGATTACTTCTTGGCGCCTTCGTCGATCGTTCCGAAATAGCGGAAGAATTCGCTGTCCGGCGACAGCACCATCGTCGTCCCGTCACCGAAGGCCCCGTCATAGGCCTCCATGCTGCGGTAGAATGCGAAGAATTCTTCGTCCTGGCCGAACGCGTTGACGAGGATACGCGTCTTCTTGCCCTCGCCCTCGCCGCGCAGGATCTGTCCCGTCCGGTTGGCGTCCGCCAGAATGATCGTCCGATCGCGGTCGGCCTCGGCCTGGATGCGGGCCTTGATCTCGGCGCCCTCGGCGCGCAATCGCGCGGCCGTGGCGATACGCTGGGATCGCATGCGGTTATAGACGGCCTGGCTGGTGGTGTCGGGCAGGTCGGTGCGGCCGATACGGACATCGACCACCTCGATCCCGAAATCCGCCGCCTGGGACTTCAGCTGATTGGTGATCTTCAACATCACGTCGTCGCGCTTGTCCGACAGCATGTCGACCAATAGAACCTTGCCGACCTCGGCGCGCACCGCGGAATTCAGCCGACCGCCGAAGACGGCGCGAAAGTTCGTATCGGTCACCGCCTTCTTCCGGTATTCCAGCGGATCGACGATCTTGTAGCGGATGAAGGAATCGACATTGATGCGTTTCTGATCGGCCAGGATGACCTCCTGGGCCGGCGGATTGATGTCGAGGATACGACGGTCGAAATAGACCGCGTTCTGGAGGAAGGGCAGCATGAAATGCAGCCCCGGGTCCCGCGTCGTTTTGATCGGATTACCGAACTGAAGCACCAGCGCCTGTTCGGTCTGATGCACGGTATAGGTCCCGTTGTATCCGACCAGCCCCAGCAGGATGACCACGATACCGATTACGATCAGCATGCCGCGTTTCATTGGGTGCCTCCCTGGGCGCGTTTCTGTATCTCCGGCAACGGCAGATAGGGCACCACGCCCGGCCCGCCCTGACCCTTGTCGATGATGATCTTTTCGGAATTACGCAGCACATTCTGCATCCGTTCCAGGTAGAGCCGTCGCAGGGTGACCGCCTTGCCGGTCTTGTAGGCCTCATACACCGACAGGAAGCGTTTCGCCTCGCCTTCGGCCTCCTTGACCTGTTGCTCGCGATAGGCCGTCGCCTCCTGGATGATGACCTGCGCTTCGCCCTTCGCCTTGGGGACGATGGCGTTACGATAGGCCAGCGCTTCGTTTTCCTGGCGCTCGCGGTCCTGCTTGGCGCGCTGGACGTCATTGAACGCGTCGATCACCTGGGACGGCGGATCGACCGTCTGCATCTTGATTTCGACGATCACCACCCCGGCGCCATAGCCGTCGAGGATAGATTGCAACAGTACCTGGGTTTTCTGCTCGACCTGCTGACGCTTGGTCGTCAACGCGTCTTCCAGAGTATTTTGTCCCATAATTTCACGAATGGCGCTTTCCGACGCCAGTTTCACCGTCGCTTCCGGCTGGCGGATATTGAACAGGAAATCGGCGGCGTTTTTAATGCGCCACTGCACCACATAATCGACATCGACGATATTCTGATCGCCCGTCAGCATCAGGCTTTCCGCCGAGACATCGCGTATGCTGGCGGAATGACCGCCGCCGCCGGCCGCGCGGAAGCCGACATTGATGACGTTGGTCCGCTCCACGTTGGGCGTCATCGCCTGCCCGATAGGCGTGGGGAGCCAGTAATGGAGCCCCGGCTCCGTGGTGTTGACGAATTCGCCGACCAGCATTTCGACGCCCTGTTCACCCGGCTGGACACGGTAAAAGCCGCTCAACAGCCACAACCCGACGATTGCGACCACCACCAGCGCGATGCCGCGGGCGCCGCCCAGCCCGCCCGGCAGGATTTGCCGGACCCGGTCCTGGCCCTTGCGCAGCATGTCCTCGAAGTCGGGCGATTGTGGCCCGCCGCCGCTACCGCCACCACCCCACGGACCGCCGCCGCCTCCGCCGCCGCCGAAGGGACCGCCACCGCCGCCTTGCTGTTTCCATGGCATTTGGAATCACCGCTTTCTCAGATTGCCGGTACCCGGCGCATCGTCGCGCCGGTCTTTGCTCAATAGCTCGTCTGCCTTATATGATAGCTTTGGAACGGGCGCAACGTGGGTGGCGACGATTTCCACGCGTAATTGATCGCCGAAATGGAGTTTGCCGAATGGCCCAGCCCAGTGAAGAACAGATTTTGGAGGCGCTTTCCGCGATCGCCGATCCGGACAAGGGAGAAAACATCGTTGCCCTCGGCATGGTCGCCGGGCTGGTTATCAGGAACGGCAATGTCGGTTTCTCGATCGAGGTCGAGCCCGAACGCGGACCGAATCTCGAGCCTCTGCGCAAGGCGGCGGAAAATGCCGTGGCCGACGTGCCCGGCGTGCTGTCGGTGACCGCCGTGCTGACCGCGCACAGCGCCGGTAACGGCGCCGGACCTGACAGCGCCGGTAACGGTGCCGGTCCGGCTCAACCCGCTACGGCCGGCCCGGCGCCGCAACCCGGCAGCGGTGAGTTGCTGTCCGAGGTCGGCGCGGTCATCGCAGTCGCTTCCGGCAAGGGCGGCGTCGGCAAATCGACAACCGCGGTCAATCTCGCGCTGGCGCTCGCCGTCGCCGGGCACAAGGTCGGCATGTTGGACGCCGATATCTACGGGCCATCGGTGCCGACCATGTTGGGCATCAAGGGCCAGCCCACCTCGCCCGACGGCAAGGTTCTCATCCCGATGGAGAATTACGGCGTCAAAACCATGTCGATCGGTTTCCTGGTGGCCGAGGACACGCCGATGATCTGGCGCGGCCCCATGGTGATGGGCGCGCTGGAGCAGATGATGCGCGACGTGTTATGGGGGCCGCTCGACGTGATGGTGGTCGACATGCCGCCCGGCACCGGCGATGCGCAGCTCACCATGGCGCAGCGCGTGCCGTTGGCGGGCGCGGTGATCGTGTCCACGCCGCAGGACCTCGCTCTTCTGGACGCCCGCAAGGGGCTCAACATGTTCCGCAAAGTCGATGTGCCGC
>CAZPMO010000103.1:0-17138 GCA_964587515.1 uncultured Rhodospirillaceae bacterium
CTATGTCTCATTTACCTTGATATTTACGTGGGTTGGGAAGCTCTCGGCGCGTTCCTGCCCCATGAACTCGGCGCCTTTTTGGCCGGCGTGTTCGCGCCATTGGCGTTTCTATGGCTCGGAGTGGCCTATACCGGGCGTAGCAACGAATTGCATTCGCTTTCGGCGCAGCTGCAGCATGAATTGCAGCGCCTCGCTTTTCCGGGCGACGAGAACGATCCGCGCGGCCAGACGATCGCCGACGATCTGAGGAAACAGGCGGAAGCGCTTTCTACCGCTTCCGATCAGGCGGCGATCCAGGCCCAGGGCCTTCGGGAAGTGCTGACCGAGCATACCGCGCGGTTGGAACGCGCGGCTGAGCTGGCGGGCAACCAGGCGAGCGCGACCCAGGAAGCGGCCAAAATTCATGCCCGCGAGATCGAACGCGCGACGGAAAGCGCGACCAATCGCGTCAAGGAGCTGGGGGCCGGGCTTCGCCATCAGATGCAGGATTTCATTTCGGCGTCCGAGAAAGCCGCTGAAACAACGGAAGCGTCGGCGGACACCGTCCGCCGCCAGACCGACGATCTGCTGGCCGGATTTGGCGAAATTACCGCCGGCATCGATCAGACCGCTGACCGGTTCCATGCGCAGTCGGAAGGGGTCAAGGACACGTCCTTCGAAGCCATGGACCGAATCCGCGAGGTCGGCGAAGTGCTGGCCGCCCATAGCCGCGATCTCGACGATGCATCCCGCCAGGCGCAGGTCATTACCCAACGCGCCGGCGAAAGCTTCAAGACCCAGTCCGACGCCCTGGTCGATACCGCCAAGGATGCGGCGGCGCGGGTCGATACCGCGTCGGAAACGCTCCGACGGCGAAGCGGCGACCTGGTTGCCGTATCCCAGCATTCCGTTGAGCGCGTAACGGAAGCGGGTCAGGCGATGAAGTCCGATGCGGATGCGCTTGCCGCGACATCGGATCATGCGATCGCCCGATTGAAAGCGGTCGGGGTGGAAATCGACAGCCTTCGCGAACAGCTCGTCGGCATATCCGACCGCGCCGCCGTTCAGGCCGAGGAAAAGATGGAACAGGTGGGCGCGGCGCTTCGCGAACACACCTTGGAGTATATCGGGGTTGCCGACAGGGTCGCGGAAGAGACCTCGGCGCGCATGCGGGAAATTGGCGGCGCGCTGCGCACGGTGGGCGAGGATATGGCGGCCACCGCCGCCGAGGCGGCCGGCCAGGCCCAGAGCCGCATGGAACAGGTCGGCGCCACGGTGCGGGCACAGGCGACGAGCATGATTACATCCTTGGACGGCGCCGCCGACGACGCGACCCAGCGCATGTACGAGATCGGCGCCGTGCTCGACCAGCGCGCCGACAATTTCACTGAAATCGCCGAGAATGCGACGCGCGAGGCAACGACCCGGCTGAACGAAATCAACGCCACGATGGCGACGCAGTCCGAACGCATCGAAACGGTGTCAGCGCAGGCGGTGGAACGGGCCGGCGCGAAGATCAGCGAGATCGGCGACATCGTTCAGCGACAATCGCAGGTCCTTTCCGGCATGGCCGACAGGACGGTGATCATGGTCGAGGCGAAGGTGGACGAACTTGGCGAGGCGCTGGAGCGAAGCACTCAGTCCTTGACGAACGCTTCCGACGATGCGGTCGCCGATGTTGCCCGCAAGGCCGAGGCGGTCGAGGCCCTGCTGCGCGGACAGCTCGAAGAATTGGCGTCCACGGCCGACCAGGCGCTGACCCAGACCTCCGAAAAAGCGGAGGAGATGAAAATCGCCATGCGCCAGAACGTCAACGACCTTTCTTCGATGTCGGGCGAGAGCGCGGACAAGGTGATTCAGCGCGCCGAGGACGTCCTGGCGCAGATGCGTCAGCAATCCGAAGAGTTCACCGCGGCTTCGAACCGTTCAACCGATCATGTAGTCGGCAAGCTTGACGAGGTGGGTCGCGCGCTGCGCCAGCGATGCGAGGACATGGAAGCGTCGTCGGAAAACGTGGCGACGCAGGTCATGGCGCGGGTTCAGGAAGTCGCCGAGGAATTGCGCGGCCAGACCCAGGAAATTTCCGGGGAATCCGAGCGCATGGCGTCTCAGTCCGCCGCCAAGATCAAGCTGGTCGGCGGCGCGCTTCGGAAACAATCGGAAGACCTCATGGAGATCTCCGATCAGGTTTCCGAACGGGCCGAGCAAATCGGCCAAGTGCTCGATGCCCAATCCGAAAAACTGGGAACGACCGTGGAGAACGCCTCGAACAAGAGCGAAATCATCGAAAACGTGTTCGAGCGTCAGAGCGCGGCTCTGATCACGGCCTCCGAACAGGCGGTGGCGCGTACCGAGGACGTGCGCGAATTGGTAAAGATGCAGAGTCAGGAGATCGAGATCGTCTCCGGCCAGCTATTTACGCGCGCCAAGGAAATCGGCGATGCCTCGCAGAACCAGCTGCGCCGGCTCAATGTCACCGCGCAGGAAGCGGCGTCCCAGGTCGACGCCATGGGCGCCGCTCTGCGCGGTCATTCGGAGGGTCTCGCCGGAACGGCTCACGCGGCGATCGACAATATCAAACAGGTCGGAGAATCGTTGCAGCATCAGACCCAGGATCTTATCGCGGCGTCGAGCCAGGCGATCGGTCAGGTCGCGGAGGTCGTCTCGTCGCTGAAAGACGAATCCAGCGAACTCGGAAATGTTTCGGGGGTGGCCGAGGAACGGATGCGCGGCGTCTCGCGGCTGTTCAAGGAGCAGGCCGAGGATCTTACCCGGACCTCCGAACGCGCGGCGCATCATGTCTCCGGTATCGGAGCGGCGCTGGAAACCCGGACATCCGATTTGCTGGGCGCCCTGGGAAAGGCGAGCGAGCAGGTCGAACAGATGGGCGATGTTTTCAAGGTTCAGGCGAAGTCATTGACCTCGGCGTCCAGCCAGGCGGAATCCCAGGCAGACCGTATTCGCGAGAATGCTTTTGACGCCCGCCGCGACATGTTCCTGCGGGCTTCGAAGTTCGTGATCGAAGACCTCAATTCGACGGCCATCGACCTCAATCGTGTTCTCGACAGCGACCGGTCCCAGAAGCTGTGGCCCAAATTCGCGAAGGGAGATCGCGGCATATTCGTGCGTGGCATTCTGTCGGAGGATGTGAGACAGGCCCGCGAAGTCATCCAGGACAAGTACGAGCACGACGACGATTTCCGGAAATACGTCTCGCGCTATATAGAGCATTTCGAGAAGCTTCTCACGGAAGCCAATGAGAGCGACCCGGAAAATCTGCTAAGCTCGACCTTTCTGTCGGCGGATGTGGGGAAACTCTATCTGCTTCTTGCCCGAGCCGTGGGGCGGCTGAATTAGAACCGTCCAAAGACCGGCCGGGCCCGTAACCGGGAACGGCGCGGCGTGATCGTCCTTTTCCTCACCGTCTTCATTGATCTCGTCGGATTCGGGATCGTTCTGCCGCTGCAGCCGTTCTATGCGCAGTCGTTCGGCGCGACGCCCGACGTGATCACCCTGGTCGCGGCGAGCTATACACTGACCCAGTTTCTGTTCGCGCCGGTCTGGGGGCGGCTCAGCGACCGTGTGGGGCGTCGGCCCGTCCTATTGGTCACCATTTTCGGAACATTCATCGGATATCTCTGGCTGGCTTTCACGGATTCGCTGCTGATGCTGTTTCTGGCGCGCGCCTTCGGGGGTGCGATGGCGGCGAATATCGGCGTCGCGCACGCCTATGTGGCCGACGTCACGCCGCCGGATACGCGCGCCCGCGGGATGGGTCGGATCGGTGCGGCCTCGGGCCTCGGTTTCGTGGCCGGGCCGGCGGTGGGCGGTCTGTTGGCGGGGGCCGATCCCATCAATCCCGATTTTCAGTTGCCGTTTTTCGCCGCCGCGGCGTTCTCGGCGGTGGCTTTTCTGGTCGCGCTCCGGTTCCTGCCCGAGACCGTCGATATCGCAACCCGCAACGCGGCGCGGGACGATCGCCGCGGCCGGGCGACGGTTTTCATCGACGCGATCGGGCGGCCAGGCCTGCCGCTTCTCGTAATGCTGGTTTTCATGACTCCGCTGGTGTTTTCCGGGGTCGAGACCGTCCTTGCGCTGTGGTCCGAACGCGCATTGGGATGGGGCCCCCAGCAGAACGGCTACATGTATGGGTTCATGGGGCTGATCGCGGTCGCCGTCCAGGGGCTGGCCATCGGGCCCCTGATCAAGACGATCGGAGAGCGCCGCGCCGTCGCCGCGGGGGCTCTTTGCGTGCTGACGGGGGCGTTGTTGCTGCCGTCCGCCACCGGATATGGCGTCGTCATGGCCGCCCTGGGATTGATCGTGGTCGGCGTCTGTATATCGGGCCCGTCATTGACCAGCATCATCTCGCGCCATGCAGGGTCGCATGAGAGGGGCAGTTTGCTCGGCGTATCCCAGTCCGCCGCCGGGCTGGGCCGGATTTTGGGGCCCGCCCTCAGCGGGACGGTGTTTGCCGGGCTGGGGCGAGACTGGCCGTTTTATCTGGGCGCCGTGGTTATGGCGCTTATGTTCCTGCTCAGTCTCGGAATCCGGGCCGGTGCCGCAAAGTCTGAAGCGGATAGCAACCCCGAAACGCCCGAAAATCCTTGACTTTGGGGCGGCTGAACGATTAAAAAGCGCCCTCTGCGGGCCGTACTGGGCCCGCTTGGCATGTCGCGGGAACGCACATTATGGCACGACGCTGCAGCATCACCGGAAAAGGCGTACTCACCGGCAATAACGTGAGCCACGCCAAAAACAGGACACGTCGCCGGTTTCTGCCGAATTTGCAGGAAGCCTCGATCCTCTCGGACGCGCTCGGCCAAGTGGTCAAGCTCAAGCTATCGACGCGCGCTATCCGTTCGATCGAACATAATGGCGGGCTCGACACTTACCTGTTGGGAACGTCCAACGAAAAGCTGACCGACGAAGCGCGCCGTCTGAAGAGAAAGATCAAGAAGGCGACGGCTGCCGCCGCAGGTTGAATCCGGCTGCTTCTAAAGTAACGGCCCGCCGCGAGGCGGGCCTTTTTGTTTCTGGATCATGCTCTCGGGTCGGCCGGTATCAGGCGACGGCGTGGAATCCGCCCTGGCGGCTCGCCAACGACCGTTCATTTTCTTCGAACAGCTCGGCCAGCCTCTCCATTACCGTGCCGCCAAGCTGTTCCGCGTCCATGATGGTCACCGCGCGCTTGTAATAGCGCGTTACGTCATGACCGATGCCGATCGCGGTCAGTTCCACCGGCGACCTGGTTTCGATCCATTCGATGGCGTCACGCAGATGCCGTTCCAGATAATTCCCGGGATTGACCGACAGCGTCGAATCGTCGACCGGCGCACCGTCCGAGATCACCATCAGGATACGCCGCTGTTCGGGGCGTGCGATCAGCCTGTTGTGGGCCCAGAGCAGGGCTTCGCCGTCGATATTTTCCTTGAGCAGCCCTTCGCGCAGCATCAGTCCCAGATTTTTTCGGGCGCGCCGCCAAGGTGCGTCCGCGCTCTTGTAGACGATATGGCGCAGATCATTGAGCCTTCCGGGATTGGGGGTTTTGCCTTCGCTAAGCCATTTCTCGCGCGCCTGACCGCCTTTCCAGGCCCGTGTCGTGAACCCCAGGATCTCGACTTTCACGCCGCAGCGCTCCAGCGTGCGGGCGAGAATGTCGGCGCTCATCGCCGCGACCGTGATCGGCCGACCCCGCATCGAGCCCGAATTGTCGATCAGCAGCGAAACGACGGTGTCGCGGAACTCTGTCTGCTTTTCCATCTTATAGCTCAGCGAATGCATGGGATTGACGATAATGCGGGCCAGCCTGCCGGCGTCGAGCAGGCCCTCTTCGAGGTCGAAATCCCATGAACGCGACTGCTGGGCCAGCAAGCGGCGCTGCAACCGGTTGGCAAGTTTCGCGATAATGCCTTGCAAATGCGCGAGTTGCTGATCGAGATGATGGCGCAGCCGGGCAAGTTCCTCGACGTCGCACAGCTCGCTCGCCTCCACCACCTCGTCGAAATCGTCGGTATAGGGACGATAGGCGGGTTGGCGTTTTTCGTCGGGCAGGAAGCCGTCCTGCCGGCGCCGTCGCTGAGAACGGTCCCCTTCTTCCTCGCCGGCGCCGGGCATCATTTCATCGTCGCCCTGCTCGGACATCATCTGCTCGGCGTCCTCGCCCTCGGCGTCATCCATGTCCTCGCTCGAGGAGCCCTGCATTTCCGCCGACGCGCCTTCCATGTCGGCGTTTTCTTCGCTGGAATCATCGGAGGAATTTTCGTCGCTGTCTTCGCCCTCTTCCGTGTCCTGACCCTCGGATTCGCCACCGTCCTCGTCCATCAGTTCCAGATGAACGAGCAACTGCTTCAGCGCCTGCGCATAGCCGGCCTGGTCCGAAACGTTGCGCTCGAGTTCCTCGAAATCCGCGCCGATCCGTTCCTCAAGCCAAGGGCGCCAGAGATCAACGATCTGGCGGCCGTCCTCCGGCACCGGAGCGCCCATCAGACGTTCACGTGCGATCAGCCCCACCGCCTCCGCAAGTGGTGCGTCTTCGCGATCTGTGATGCGTGAATAGCCGCGCGCCCGGCAGCGTTCCGCGATCGCTGCGCCGAGATTAGAGGCGACCCCCGCCATGCGCTCCGCGCCGAGCGACTCGACCCGAACCTGTTCCATCGTCTCGAATACCGCCCGCGCGGTATCGCCGGCCGGCGCGCGGCGGCTGTGGATGTCGTCGTCGTGATATCGCAGACGAAGCGCCATGGCATCCGCCTCGCCGCGAAGGTGGGCGATCTCCTCGGCGCCGAGATCGCGCGACGGCACCGGAAGACGCGCCTGCGCATCGACCAGGCGTGCCTCGGCGCCGAAATTAACGGTAATGTCGTCGCGTTCCGCGATGGCGCGCATCGCGGCCGCGGTTACCCGGCGAAAGGCTTCTGCTGGAGTCTCGTCGGCGGCCATCTGTATGCTCAGTTAGCCGCGATAGAGCCAGACACACCCGACAAATCCTCGCCGAAACAGCGCTGGAAGTATTCAGCGACCGCCGGTCGCTCAAGCTCGTCGCACTTGTTGAGGAATGTCATCCGGAACGCGGTGCCGAGATCCTCGAATATCTCCGTGTTTTCGGCCCAGGTGATCACCGTTCTGGGTGACATTACCGTGGAAATATCACCATTCATGAACCCGGCGCGGGTCAGATCGGCGACCTCGACCATCGCGTCGACGGTCTTGCGGCCTTCATCGGTGTCGTACCCGGGCACCTTCGACAGCACGATCGTCGCTTCCTGGTCGTGCGGCAGATAATTAAGGGTCGTCACCAGATTCCATCGGTCGAGTTGGCCCTGGTTGATCTGCTGGGTTCCATGATAGAGCCCGGTGGTGTCGCCGAGACCTATGGTGTTGGCCGTGGCGATCAGGCGAAACGCCGGGTGCGGATGGATCACCCGATTCTGGTCCAGCAAAGTCATCTTGCCGTCGACCTCGAGAACCCTCTGGATCACGAACATTACATCGGGCCGGCCGGCGTCGTATTCGTCGAACACCAGCGCACAGGGATTTTGCAAGGCCCAGGGAAGGATGCCTTCTCGGAATTCGGTGACCTGTTTTCCGTCGCGGAGCACGATCGCGTCCTTGCCGATCAGGTCGATCCGGCTGATATGGCTGTCGAGATTGACGCGGATGCACGGCCAGTTGAGCCGCGCCGCGACTTGCTCGATGTGGGTCGACTTGCCGGTTCCGTGATAACCCTGGATCAAAAGCCGTCGATTATGTTTGAAGGCGACCAGGATCGCGATCGTGGTTTCGGGATCGAAACAGTATGTTTCGTCGACATCCGGGACGTGTTCCGTCGTCACGCTGTATCCCGGCACCTGCATGTCTGTATCGAGGCCAAAGACCTGCCTTACGGAAATTTCGATATCGGGCAAGTTAATCGGTGCGCTTTCCGCGCCACCGTTGGATTTCTTAGAGGACATTCGCTTGGATTCCTTGATGCACTAACGCGTCGGCCATGACAGCCAGTCGCTGTTTTTCAATGTCGTGTAAGCCTGGTTGACTGATTTTAACCGTTCTTCGGCTTGCTTGTCGCCCCCGTTTGCATCGGGGTGCAGAGTTTTTACCAATTCCCGGTATCGCGCTCTTACAGCTTCGGCCATGACCGGCGGTGACAGGTCGAGTTCGGCGAGAGCTTGCTGCTCCGGTGTTTCGGGCGCCCAGCCCGGCGATCGTCGGGACCCTTGAGATGACGCATGTTCGCGCTCTTTATTGTCGTCAAAAAATCCGAAATTGTCTTTAATTTCAGGATCCTGACCGTTCTGGGCATACGCGCCGAATGGCCAACTCGGTCGTTGCCATGTGGCGTCGGCGCGGCGATGCGCTTCGATTTCCGCTTCGCTCATGCCGGCGTAGTAATCCCATGCCGCGTTGTATTCGCGGATGTGATCGAGGCACAGCCAGATATAGTGTTTCAATTCGTTTCTGGAAATGGGCGCGCGATGTTCGCCCATTGCCTGGCATCCCGGCGCGGCGCAATCGCCGCCACGTCCCGGCTGATCGGGCGTGGCAACGCTCCATATGTCTCGGTTGCTGGTCACGGGCGGCAGTATGGTTGTGGCATTGGCAACTCGCAAGTGCGCGCTAATAATTTCGCTGGCACCCCGCCTCGGCTACGTCGACCCTATTCGGCCTCCGCCTCGGGATCGGTGGGCGGAGTGGTCCGGATTAGGGTGATCTGGTTGCGCTGGCGACGCATGATCTCGAAGCGGAACCCGTGAAATATGAACGTCTGGCCGACCTCTGGAATCACCTTCGCTTCATGCAGCACCAGCCCGGCGATGGTCGCCGCCTCCTGGTCCGGCAAGCGCCATTCAAAGCGACGATTTAGATCCCGGATGGTGACGATTCCATCGATCAGGTAGGAGCCGTCACGCTGGAGGCGCACGCCCACCGGCACCACGTCGTGCTCGTCCGAAATTTCACCCACGATTTCCTCGAGGATGTCCTCCAATGTGACCACCCCCATCAGGGCCCCGTATTCGTCGACCACCAGCGCGAAATGTTCGCGCCGGCGGCGAAACGCTTGAAGCTGATCGAGCAGCGTCGTCGTTTCGGGAATGAACCACGGCGGCGTAACGATGGTATCGAGACTGAGCTCTTCGAGATTGCCGCCATGGGCGCGAACCGCGCGCAACAGCGCCTTGGCGTGCAGAATTCCGATGATGTTGTCGGGTTCGTTCCGCCACAGCGGAATGCGTGTATAGGGACTTTGCAGAGCCTGGTCGACGATTTCGCCGGTCCCGAGATCGGCGTCGATCATCGCCACGTCGGTGCGGTGGCGCATCACCATCTCGACTTCGACATCGGCGAGATCGAGAATGCTGCGAAGCATCGCGCGCTGCTGTCGGCCGGTGGGCCCGCGATCGCTATGAAGTTCGATGGCACCGCGCAACTCGTCCATCGTCGCGGCCCATTGCTGTTCTTCCCGGGAATCGATACCGAATAATTTGAGGATGCCGCGTATGAGCAATTGCAAAGTGTCGGAAACCGGCGCCAGCAGAATCACGACGACGCGAAGGGTCGGCGCGAGGGTGATCGCGGCGCTGTCCGGGTTCCTGAACGCATATGTCTTGGGCAGAATCTCTCCGAATATCAGGATCAGGACTGTCATCGCACCGGTCGCATAGACGACGCCCGCCTCGCCGAAGTTGCTGATCAGCAGGCTGGTCGCCAGGGCCGAGGCGAGAATATTGACGAGGTTGTTGCCCAACAGTATCGCGCCGATCATGCGGTCGCGCCGGTCGCGCAGGCGGTTCACCACGCGGGCGCGCCGGTTCCCCTTGATTTCCAGTTGATGCATGCGCGGCCGCGACGCAGCCGTGAATGCCGTTTCAGACCCGGAAAACAGCCCGGAAAGTACGATCAGAATAAATATTCCGCCCAGCGCCGCGAGGGTTGCGGTTTCCATGGTTCAGCCGGGCCGGGAACGAAAGGAAGCTTCGGATTTCATCAGGCCGCCAGTACGCCCTCTAATAATCGCTCCACTTGGGGCGAATCGACATCTTCGGCGACGAACGCCTCGCCGATACCCTTGACCAGGACGAACCTCAACCTGCCGTCCTTGACCTTTTTATCCTGGCGCATGTGGTCGACAAGTTTCGCGGGATCTGATTTCTCGAGCCCTGCGTCCGCGAGCCCGGTCGGCAGCCCGATCGCCGTGAAGTGGCGGCGGACGCGTTCCAGATCGGCTTTTGGGCAGTGTCCCATCTCCGCCGACAACTCGAAGGCGAGCATGGTGCCGATGGCGACCGCTTCGCCGTGGAGAAGGTCGGGGCCGTAGCCGGTCTCGGCTTCCAGCGCATGGCCGAAAGTATGGCCCAGATTGAGCAATGCGCGTTCGGCGGTTTCGCGTTCATCACGGGCGACAATTGCGGCCTTGGCCTTGCAGCTTTCGACCACGGCATGCCGACGGGCCTTGTCGTCCCCGGAAATGACCGCGGACCCGTTGGTCTCCAGCCACTCGAAGAATGCCCGGTCGCCCAGCAGGCCGTATTTCACAACCTCGGCGTATCCCGCCAGTAATTCACGGTGATCGAGGGTGTCCAGAACCGCCGTGTCGGCGAGAACCAGCCGCGGCTGATAGAAGCTGCCGACAAGGTTCTTGCCGTGCCGGGTATTGATCGCCGTTTTGCCGCCGACCGAGCTGTCGACCTGGGCCAGCAACGTCGTCGGCGCCTGTATGAAATCGATGCCTCTCAGAATAAGGCTGGCCGCCACGCCCACCAGATCGCCGATTACCCCGCCGCCCAGCGCGATCAATGGCGTGCCCCGTTCCGGGCGGAGGTCGAGCACCGATCCGATCAGGCTTTCGAGCTGGCCGAATTCCTTGGTCTGTTCGCCGGGCTCGAGGACGATGGAAACGCTGTCGATTCCGGCGGATGCGAGGGAATTTTTCAGCGTATCCAGGTGAAGCGCCGCGACAACGGAATCGGTCACGATGACGGCCGGTCCGCGCCGGATCACCGGCACCATATGCTTGTCCGCGGCACCCAGCAATTGGCGGCCAACCAGGATGTCGTAGGACCGCTCGCCGAGATCGACATGAACAATGGAATGATCGCTCATGTCGGCTCCGCCGGCGCGTCGGTGGAGGACAGGAAGCTTTGCAGCTCTTGGTATACTTTTTCCACCGTGTGCTCGGGACTTTCGTGATCCGTGTCGATGGTGATGTCGGCGTCGGCGTAAACCGGATAGCGTTCTTCGATTAAGGCCTTCAGGATCGTGCGCGGATCGCTGTCTTTCAGCAGTGGTCTGTCGCCGCGTCGGGAGACCCGGCTGACCAGGAGATCGAGGTCGGCGCGCAACCAGATCGAGGTCGCCTCGCGCAGAATGTGTTCCCGTGTGTCGGCGTCCATGAACGCGCCGCCGCCGGTTGCCAGCACATGGACCGGCCCCTCCAGCAGGCGCGAAATCACCCTGCGCTCACCGGCGCGAAATTCGCTTTCGCCGTAAATGCTGAAAATATCCTCGATCGAACAGCCCGCCGCCGTTTCGATTTCCTGATCGGCGTCGATGAAAGGCAGGCCCAGACGCTCGGCCAGGTCCCGCCCGATACAAGTCTTGCCGGCCCCCATTAGTCCGACCAGTACGATCGTCCTAGGAACCACCAGTGTCTCAGGTTCGGTCATATTCAACGTTCGCGAGCCATGCGGGCGAATCAGGAGCCGTTGAAAGCATTAATGGCAGACGGTACACTGCCGCATATTCGCCACAGTTCGACGGTATCGGTTCAATATAAAATGAATTCCTCTAATTGTCGCGAACAATCCGCTCGCGACACAGGGATCGCAATGACAACGTTCCGGGTCTGCCCGCGGCGAGAACGGGGAGTCGCATGCGAAAATTAGCGATGGTCATCATCGCCGCCGTGCTCGGCCTTATCGTCGTTGGGGTGGTCTTTTTGGCTACCTGGGATATCCCGCCTCCTTCCGCCGCCGTAGAAAAGGTCGTTCCCGATGACCGGTTCCCCCGTTAGCTGTCGCGGCCGCTTCGCGGTCGTCGCGATCCTGGTCTTGTCGGTACACGGCGCCGCGGCGCTTGCCGCGGAACCGTGGCGCACCGCCCAGATCGGACCGCCGGTGAAGCTGGCGCCGCTGGAGACCGTCGACCAGACCGCTCCCGCTCTCGAATCACCGAATACCGGCGCATCCGATACCGAGAACGAGCAGGCGCCCGAAAGCGAACCGACGTCTTCCAATTCCGAGGTTGAGGTTAATACGCTTACCGCCGTCGATCTCGATTCCGTCGGACTGATTGACCAGTCCCAGGGCGGGTTCAGCGTGGATTTATGGCGGGGGACCGATCGCGCGCTTGTCGAACGCCTGCTCCCCAGGCTCCCGTCCGCGACCCGATCGAAGGTGGCGCGCGCGCTGCTGTTGCGATTGCTGCTGTCCCGGGCCACGGCGCCGACAGGAAAATCATCAAGTAAAAGTCTGCTGGCGATCCGGGTCGAACGGGTGCTGGCCGCCGGCGACATCAAATCGGCTGTCGGGCTGATGCGCGTCGCGCCGTCGGAACTGACCGACGAGGAATTGGCCCGCGCCGAAGTCGAAGGCCTGTTCTTTCAAAACGATAATCCGGGCGCCTGCGCGAAGGTGCGCCGCCTGATCCGCCATCACAAGGGGCGGTACTGGCAACAGGCGAACGCGTTCTGTCTGGCGTTGGCGGGCGAGCACGCGAAGTCGGCGATGATCGGCGATATTCTGCGCGAACGCGAGGCCGATGTCGGTCCCGCGTTTTTCACGTTGATTGACGTGCTGGCGGGCGACAAGGATCTGACGGTCGAAAGCCTGGCCGCGCCCAACGGCCTGCATCTGTCGATGATGCGCGCCGCGAACCTGAGACTGCCGAAAGACATCGTCGAAAGCGGGCGGCCCGCGATATTGCGCGCGATAACGTTGAGCCCCAACGCCGACCTTGAACTGAGATTGATCGCCGCGGAACAGGCGGCGATGACGGGCGCTCTTCAGCCATCGGTGCTGGGCGAGCTTTATGGCGGGGTGCAGTTCGAGTCCGAGGAGCTTGCGAACCCCGTGGCCGCCGCCGCGGCGGTGTGGGGGCCGCGTGGCCGCGCCTTGCTGGCGCAGAACCTCGCCGGACAAGACAGCGCCACGGACAAGGCCGAAGCGTTGCGGCGCGCCTGGACGCTCAGTCGCGAAAAAGGCGGCTATTCCATTGTCTTGCGATCGAGCCTGCCGGTGCTGATGTCGATCGAGCCGGCGGCGGAACTGGCGTGGTTCGCCCGCGACGCCGCGTTGGGACTGTTCGCCGAGGGGCTGACCGAGCGCGCGCTGGCGTGGTACGCCCTGGCGGTCGCGGAATCGGGATCCAGCGCCGAGGCGAAATCCGCCGCGACGGCGCTATGGCCCCTCGCCGTGCTGGCGGGATCGGGTGATGCAAACGAATGGGACGCGGCGCCCATCACCGAATGGTGGAACGACATTCGGTCAAAGTCCGCCCCGACCGCGGTCCCCAAGGCATTGATGCTGTACAGCGCGCTCGAGGCGCTCGAAAAACCGGTTGGTCCGGCGGGTTGGGCGGTCCTCGTCGGAGAGGACGACGCGACCGGCAGGATAGCGCCCGATACCGCGCTTTGGCATGCGCTGCAACGAGCATCGGAGGCGGGCCGGATTGGCGAAACCGTTCTTCTCGCGCTGCTGGCGCTCGGTGAAAATGGAGTAGGGGCGGTCAGCCCCCTGACCGTGAGGACCGTGATGATCGCGCTGCGCCGTGTCGGTCTTGACGTCGCCGCGCGCACTCTTGCGATCGAAGCGGCGATGGCCTCCGATCTCTGAGGAAAAGAGTTCATGACAGCCAAGGACAGCACGCGCGTCCTTCATCCGCCGTCACGGCATGTCGAGGCATTTCTGGAAATGATGACGGTCGAGCGTGGCGCATCCGCCAACACGATTGCGGCATATGGGCGGGATCTTGAAGATTTTTCGTCCTTTCTCCTGAGCCTCCCCGGCGGGAGCCTTGCGGTCGAGGCAGCCGGGAGCTCCAATATCCGGGCTTATATGACGGGGCTGTCACGACGTGGCCTGGCGCCGCGCACGATCGCCCGAAAACTCGCCGCGGTGCGCCAGTTCCATCTTTTCCTGCTGGCCGAGGGCGTGCGCGCCGATGACCCCTGCACGGTACTGGACTCGCCACGCCTCGATAGGCCGTTGCCGAAAATACTGTCGGAAGCCGAGGTCGATATCCTGATGGATACGGCGCGCCGCGCGGACGGTCCCTTTGCGCGACGAATGGAAGCCCTGCTCGAACTGCTCTATGCGACCGGCATGCGCGTTTCGGAATTGGTCGCGCTGCCGCTTTCCGCGTTCAGTCGCGACCGCCAGTTGATCGTCGTGCGCGGCAAGGGGGACAAAGAGCGCATGATTCCAATCGGCGCGCCCGCCCGCGAAGCGATCGCCCGATATATGCCGCATCGGCAGCGCTTTATCGGCGTGTCCAAGGGCTCTCGGTACCTGTTTCCGTCACGCGGTTCGGACGGCCACCTGACGCGCGCCGGCTTCGCGGCCTCGCTGAAGCGGCTGGTGGCTCAATCGGGTATTGACCCCTCCAGGGTGTCTCCCCATGTATTGCGCCATGCGTTCGCGAGTCATCTCCTTGCCGGCGGCGCCGACCTCAGGAGCGTACAACAGATGCTCGGCCACGCCGATTTATCGACAACGCAAATTTATACGCACGTACTGGATGAGCGGCTGACCACGCTGGTCCGCATCTTCCACCCGCTCTCGGAAAGGGGCTGAAACCGCCGTGGCGGAAGAACGCGTACACAGTTTTCTCGATTTCGAGAAACCGATCGCCGAACTCGAAGGCAAAATCGAGGAATTGCGTCACCTCAGCGACGCCAGCGATATCAAAATCGCCGACGAAGTTCAGCGGCTGCAGTCGCGCATCGACCGCACGCTGCGGCAAACCTATTCGAAACTCACCGCGTGGCAATGCGTTCAGGTGGCGCGCCATCCCAATCGGCCGCATTGCCTCGATTACATCAACCGGATGGTGGATTCTTTTACGCCGCTGGCCGGCGACCGCGCCTTTGCCGAGGACGCCGCCATCATCGGTGGACTCGGACGATTTCGCGGACGCTCCATCGTCATCATGGGGCAGGAAAAGGGAGCCGAGATCGAAAGCCGCGTCAAACACAATTTCGGCATGGCGCGCCCCGAGGGTTACCGCAAGGCGCAACGGTTGATGCGTCTCGCCGAGCAGTTCGGACTGCCGGTGGTGACGCTCGTCGACACGCCCGGCGCCTATCCCGGCATTGGCGCCGAGGAGCGCGGCCAGGCCGAGGCCATCGCCCGGACCGTCGAAATGTGTCTCGGCCTGCGGGTTCCCATGGTCAGCGTGGTAATCGGCGAGGGCGGATCGGGCGGCGCGATCGCGCTGGCGGCCGCGAATGTCGTGCTCATGCTTCAGCACGCGGTTTATTCCGTCATTTCCCCGGAAGGCTGCGCATCGATCCTGTGGCGCAACGGCGAACATGCCCAGGAAGCCGCCGAGGCCCTGAAACTTACGGCCGACGATCTGCTCAAGCTGGGGGTGATTGATACCATCATTCCCGAACCGCTCGGCGCGGCGCATCGCCGGCCGACCGATACGGTCGAGGCCGTCGCCGACGCCATTGACGCCGCGCTTGAAGGCTTGGCAGGACTCGATGGCGACGAGCTCAGGAAAAAACGGCGCGAAAAATTTCTTCAGATCGGAAACGGGTCGCTGGCCTGATCAGGCCACCCGTCCGTGGCTTTTCGTCAGGCCACCCGTCCGTGGCAGTGCTTGAATTTCTTGCCGGTGCCGCAGGGGCAGGCCACGTTACGCGGCACCTTTCCCCAGGTTTCGGGCAGATTGGGATCGAGATAACGCCCCAGCGCGTCGCTGAGCACCCAGCCCGGCGGTACCTGGTCGGGATCGGCGGACGGGCCCTGCGCGTGCGCCGTTGCCAACGGCCCCTGCGCCATGGCCGCCGGATGCATGCCTGCCGGGCGCTCGGTTACCGTCGCGGCCATCTCGGCGTTTTGTAGCGCCGGATCATCGCGCGTCTCGTGCATCTCGGATTGCTCGCGCTCGAAGCCGAGATCGTCGGTTCCGTCGATTTGCAGTTCCAGATGACACATCACCGTGGTCATGGTCTCGCGCAACTGCTCCAGCATGGCGTCGAACATGTTGAAGGCTTCGCGCTTATATTCGTTCAACGGATCCTTCTGGCCATAGGCGCGTAACCCGATGCCCTGGCGCAGATGATCGAGCGCGAGGAGATGTTCCTTCCACGTCTGGTCGAGAAGCTGCAACAACAAGCTTTTCTCCGCCAGCCGCATAATTTCAGGGCTGTAATTCGCGGTCTTTTCCGCCATCAGCCGGTTGGCGGCGGCGGTCAGGCGTTCACGAATTTCCTCGTCGGCGATTCCTTCTTCTTTCGCCCAGTCGACGACCGGCAGGTCGAGGGAAAGCACCCGTAACACTTCTTCGTGGAGCCCGGCGGTATTCCACTGCTCGGCGTAGGCGCGCTCGGGAATGCAACTGGCGACCATGTTCGTGATGGTTTCCTCGCGCATTTCCGCGACCATGGCGGAGACATCGTCCGCGTCCATCAGTTCCTTGCGCTGCTCGTAAATGACCTTGCGCTGATCGTTCATCACGTCGTCGAACTTCAGCAGATTCTTGCGGATTTCGTAGTTGCGCTCCTCGACCTTTTTCTGGGCCTTTTCGAGCGCCTTGTTGATCCACGGATGGACGATCGCCTCGCCTTCCTCAAGGCCAAGCTTGCGCAGCATCCCGTCGATTCTTTCCGAACCGAAAATCCGCATCAGATCGTCTTCCAGCGACAGGAAGAACTTGGACGTGCCCGGATCGCCCTGCCGGCCCGACCGGCCGCGAAGCTGATTGTCGATGCGCCGGGCTTCATGCCGCTCGGTGCCGATCACATAAAGTCCGCCGGCGTCGATCACCACCTTCCGGGCGTCCTCGATTTCCTTTTCGACCGCAGCGCGGATTTCGGGTTCACGTCGCTCGCGCTCTTCCTCGTCCTTGACCTTCTCGAGGTCTTCCAGCACCCGCATATCGACGTTGCCGCCAAGCTGAATATCGGTGCCGCGCCCGGCCATGTTGGTGGCGATCGT
>CAZPMO010000104.1:0-16918 GCA_964587515.1 uncultured Rhodospirillaceae bacterium
ACCCATCAGCCGGTCAGGGCTCGATGTGAACAACCTTATGAGACTCCACAGCTAGTCAACCGCGACCGGTTACCGCTGGATCTCCCATACGCTGGGCGGTCCAGCGGTTTTCGGGAACCGCGAGACCGAGATTTTCGCGCAGCGTGCCGCCCACATATCCCTCGCGGAACAGGCCGCGGCGGCGCAGGATCGGGATCACCTGGTCGACGAAATCGTCGAGCCCGTCGGGATAGGTCAGCGCCAGGATATTGAACCCGTCGGCGGCGCCTTCGCCGCGCCAATCCTCCATGGACTGAGCGATCTCCTCGGCCGTGCCGCAAAGAATACGGTGGGCGCGCACACCCGTAACCTGCTGGTAGAGCTGACGAATTGTGAGGTTTTCGCGCCGCGCGAGGTCGATGACCACGCGCTGGCGGCCCTGTTGCTCCACCGCCGGCGGGATCTCGGGCAGCGGGCCGTCGACGGGAAAATCCGAGAGATCGAAGCCGACGAGGGCCGACAGCCGCGCCAGGCCCAGCTCCGGATCGATCAGGTTCTGGATGCGTTCCAGCCGTTCCTCGGCCGCTTTTCGGGTCTTGCCGACGACCGGCAACAATCCCGGCATGATTTTGATGCTCCCGGGCGCGCGGCCATATTTCACGGCGCGGGCCTTGATGTCGGCGTAAAACGCGCGCGCCTCGTCTAAATCCTGCTGCACCGTGAAGATCACCTCGGCGGTGCGCGCCGCCAGCGCGCGACCCTCTTCCGACTGGCCCGCCTGGACGATGATCGGCCGTCCCTGGGGCGAGCGCTGCACCGTGAGCGGGCCGCGCACCGAGAAGTGTTTGCCCGTGTGATCCAGCCTGTGCAGCCGGTCGGGGTCGAAATAGACGCCGGCATCGAAATCCTCGACGATGGCGTCGTCTTCCCAACTGTCCCATAGCCCGATCACCACTTCGAGAAACTCGGCCGCGCGTTCGTAACGCTCCTGATAGGAGGGGTGGGCGTCGTGGCTGAAATTGTAGGCTTCGGCCGGCGCCGACGACGTCACCAGGTTCCAGCCCGCGCGGCCGCCGCTGATCTGGTCGAGCGACGCGAACATGCGCGCGACGTGGAAGGGATCGAGGTAGGTGGTCGTCGCCGTGCAGACCAGGCCAATATGATCGGTCGCCATGGCGAGCGCCGACAGCAGCGTCAGCGGCTCGAAGCGCAGCGGCGCGGTGGTGCGGCGCCATTGCCACGGGTCGTCGCCATAGAACACCGCGTTGGTGTCGGCGGTGAACAGGAAATCGAAACCGCCGCGTTCGCCGGTGCGCGCGAGGTCGACATAATGGTTTATGTCCTGGCTCGCGCCGCGCCGGGAGGCGGGATCGCGCCACGCGACGACGTGGTGTCCTTCGCCCGCGATAAACAAGCCCAGATGCATCATGACCCGCACATATTCGAGGCGCGCCCGGCGCGAGTCAACGCGGCGCGATTACGTGTGCCGGCGCGAAACCGAATTCATTCCGCGTTCAGGCGGTGGCGGCGGCGACGCGGGGAGTCGGCCGGTCGTCCATGAAAATCTGCGCGACGCCGACGGCAATGCCGATGGCGACGCCGAGTTTCCAGGCGAGATCGTAGGTCCCGGTCATATCGAACAGCAACCCGCCGCCCCAGGCGCCCAAGAATGAACCTACCTGATGGCTGAGGAAAGCAATGCCCGACAGGGTCGCGAGATAACGCAGGCCGAATATCTGCACCACCAGCCCGTTCACCAGCGGTGCGACGCCAAGCCATAAAAGCCCCATCACCGCCGCGAAAATCAGCGTGGAGGTGGGCGTCGCCGGAAGCATGAAAAAGACCACGATGCTGACGGAGCGCAGGATATAGACGATGCCCAGCAGAATATGTTTGGGGAACTTGTCTCCAAGCCAACCGAGCAGATAACACCCGACGGCGTTGAACGCCCCAATTACAGCCAGCGCCGTCGCGCTGAGCCCGGGCGACAACCCGCAGATCGCGAGATAGGCCGGCAGGTGGGTGGTCAGGAACACCAGTTGCAATCCGCACACGAAGAACGCGACGGACATAACGATATAACCGTGGTGTTGCGACGCCTCGCCGAGTACACCGCGCAGACTAAGCCCGGCATCCGCATCGACCTCGCCCGGCGCGTCCTTTACGGGGTTCTTGTCACGAGCGCCCGTAAAATACGCCGCCGGCAGCATCAACACGCACAGCCCGATGAAACCGATTACCGCCACCTGCCAGCCATGATCGGCGATCAGTACCTGGGCGAGCGGCGCGGCGATGAACGTGCCGATAGACCCGGCAGCCGTGATCGAGCCCAACACCAGCCCTCTCCTCGCGGCCGTGACCGCCCGCGCGCTGGCCGCTAGTCCGAGGGCGAGCGCTGTACACGACAGCCCTGTACCGACCAGGACCCCCGTGCCGATCATCAGCGCGACGGGCCCCGTGGCATAGAGCGTGACCAACAGGCCGGCGGCGTAAAGAAATGTTCCCCCCACCGTCATCACGCGACAGCCGTAACGGTCGGCGAACGCTCCAATCACCGGCTGGGTCAGCCCCCAAACGAGATTCTGCACCGCGATGGCCAGCGTGAAATCGGCCACCGTCAAGCCGAGGTCCTGAGTTACCGGTGTGACGAACAGGCCGAAGCTTTGGCGCATGCCCATGCTGATGGTCAACATCACGCTGGCGCCGGTCAGTACGGCAATGGTCTGAGAGCGCGGCGTCCGAACGCCGCTTGCTACGCTAGTCATAGGAGGTTTTCGAAACTGGTTCTTGACTATGTGCGCTCGAGGTTTGCGATAGGCCGTAATTTGGCCCCCATGACCGTCTAAAGCAACATGCGGGCGGCTTTTCCGGATTTCGCGGAACGAGTTCATTGTCGATGTAGGGAACTTGGGAACTTTTCGAAGCAGCTATTCTGCCGGCGCCGCGGCCATCTCAACTTCTTCTCCGGCCTCCCGCAACTCGCGGTCGAGACGTATGCCCGCATGGGCGCGCGGCGATGCAAGCGGCGCCAGCAGGCTGTAGATCACCGGTATCAGCACCAGGGTGAAGACGGTTGCGATGCCGAGCCCGCCGAACACCACCCAGCCGATGGCGCTTCTGGCCTCGGCGCCGGGACCACTGCCGAGGATCAGCGGCAGCGCGCCCAGCACCGTCGACAGCATGGTCATCATCACCGGCCGAAGGCGGATCATCGCGGCATTGCGCACGGCCTCTCTGACCGATTGGCCGCGATCACGAAGCTGATCGGCGAACTCGACCACCAGGATGCCGTTCTTGGCCATCAGCCCGACCAGCATGATCAGTCCGATCTGGCTGTAGATGTTCAGGGTGGAGCCGGTCAGCTTGAGGGCGAAGACCGCCGCGGCAAGGCCGAACGGCACCGTCAGCACGATGACCAGCGCGCTGACGATGCTCTCGAACTGGGCCGCCAGCACCAGCAGCACGATCAGGACCGCAATGGCGAAGGTGATCGCGACCTCGTTGGAGGTTTCTTCGAGGGTCGAGGCCTCCCTGATGAAGCGCAGATCGATCCCCGACGGTAAAATCCTGTCGCCGATTTCCCGCACTTCCTCCATTGCCTTGCGCATGGGATAGCCGGGCGGCAGCGGCGTGTCGATTTCGATGGCCCGCTTTTGGGCGGTGCGATCGAGCTCGGCGGCGACGCCGACTTCCTCCAGCGTGACAAAAGCGGAAAGCGGCACCAGCGCGCCGCCGCTGGTCGAGACGAACAAATTCGCGAGATCGCCGGGATCGTCGATCGCGCCGGCCGCGGACTCCAGCATCACGGGGATCGAGCGGTCATCGACATTGAGTTCCGCGACCTTGTAACCGTCGACCATGGCGCGCAACGTGTTGGCGATGCCTTCGACCGGCACGCCCAGATCCTCGGCCCGGCGGCGGTCGACTTTCACCGATAGCTGCGGCTGGGTCTGCTGGAACTCGATTTCCGGGTCTTCGAACTGAGGCAGGTCTTTATGCATCGCGGCCAGAAACTCGTCCGCCGCGCTGGCCAGGTCCTTGTAGTTTGATCCGGTCAGGGCGAATTCGAGCCGCCCGCCCGACCGGTGCAGCCGCAGGCTGTTGGGCGTGCGGACCCGCGCCGTTGCGCCCGGGATCGCTTTCAGGGGACCGCGCAGCGACCGCGCGATTTCGTTCTGGCTGCGGCTGCGTTCGGACCAGGGAGACAGCGGGGCGATGATCCACACCCGATTGAGGTCCCAGCGTCCGACGATCGTCATCACCTCGCCGACCTCGCCGTTTTCCTGCAGCGGCCGCAACAGGGCCTCGGCCTTGGCCGCCTGGCGATCCATGTAATCGAGCCCGACCCCGTCCGGACCCTGCATCATGATATAGATGGTGCCGCGGTCTTCTTTCGGCAGCAATTCCTCGTCGATGGTGGGAAAGACCGCGAGCGCGGTGAGCGCGACGAGCGCCGTGCCGCCCAGCACCAGGAACCGCGCGCCAAGCGTGAAATCGAGCATCCGCCGATACAGACCGGCCGCCGCGTGGCCGAATTTCGACAACACCGCGAGGCGCGGCGAGGCCGCGCCGTCCGTCGCGGGCAGGCGCGACGCCAGCATTGGGCAAAGCGTAAGCGCCACGAACGACGAGATCGCAACCGCGATCGCCAGCACGAAACCGAATTCTGTGAACAGTCGTCCCGCGGTCGACGGCAGGAACGCGATCGGCAGGAACACCGAGATCAGCGTCGCCGAGGTCGCCAGCACCGCGAAGAACACCTGTCGCGTGCCGACCACCGCGGCGGCCAGCGATTTCAACCCTTCACCGCGATGGCGCTGGACGTTCTCCACCACCACGATCGCGTCGTCGACGATCATGCCGGTCGCCAGCACCAGGGCCAGCAGGGTAAGGATGTTGATCGAAAAGCCGAGCAACCAGATCGCGGCAATCGTGCCGATCAGCGCTACCGGAATGGCCGCCGCCGGAATCAGGGTCGGGCGCAGTCGGCCCATGAAAGCGAAGATGACCGCGAAAACCACGCAGATGGCGATTGCGAGACTGACGACCACCTCGCGCACCGATCCCCGTATGAAGCGCGCCTCATCCGAAATTTTTACGATTTCCGCGTCATCGAGGCGCCGGTTGACGCGCTTGATCGCCTTGTCGACAGCCTCGGATATGGCGATCGTGTTGGACTGGGCGCGCCGGATGATGCCCATCCCGATCACCTTGCGGCCGTTCAAAAGGCTGAAACTTTCGGCTTCCGCCGGTCCGTAGAAGGCGCGCGCGACATCGCCCAGCCGCACGTCGTTGCGAAGTTCCAGCGCCTCTATATCGGACGGCCGCCACACCGAGGCGTTGGCGCGCACCAGCAACAGTTGATGATCGGATTTGAAACTGCCTACCGGAACGTCGAGGCTGGTGCTGCGCAAAATATTCGCGACATCGTCGATCGACAGGCCGTAGCCGGCGAGCCGCATCGGATCGACGACGATGCGCAGCACCGGTTCCTGATCGCCGAACAACGACACCGTGGCGACGCCGGGGATGGCGGACAGTTCGGCCACGATATCGTCCTCGGCGAGGCGGGTCAGGGCCTCCTGCGGCAGCCGGTCGCTGACCAGCGCCAGACGGATGATCGGGCGCGCATCGGCGTCGGCCTTGACCACGGTAACGTCTTCGACGCCCTCCGGCAGCCGGCGCGCAATGCGGGCCACGACCTCGCGCACATCGTTGGCGGCGACGTCGAGCGGGACGGAAGTCGCGAACTCGGCGCGGACGCGGGCGTTGTTTTCCTCGCTGGCGGCATTGATGGTCTTGACGCCCGAGACGCGCGCGATGGCGCCCTCGATGACGCTGGTGACCTCGGCGTCCATGGTTTCCGGCGAGGCGCCGTCGAAGAACGCGCGCACCATTACCACCGGGCGGTCGACATCGGGCAGTTCGCGCACCTCGACCCCCGACAGGGCGGCAAGGCCGGCGATCGCGATCAGCAGGTTTACCACCACGATCAGCGTCGGTCGTCGTATTGAAAGGGCGGGCAGGTCGCTGATGCGGGCCATTACGATGGGCCCTTGGTCCCGTTCGATGCCGGCCCGGCGCCGGGACGCGTGGCGTCGTCCGCGTCAAACGGGGCGGGGTCGAGCGGCTGGCCCGCGCGCAATCCCTGGACCCCTTCGACGACGATAAGATCGCCGGTCCGCAACGGGCCGTCGACCAGAATGCGGCCACGATCGCGTCGCACCAGTTTCACGAAGACCTTTTCAGATGCGCCGCCGTTGGCGCGCCACAGATAGGCGCCGTCGCGGCTCCACAGCACCGCCACCTCGCGTACGCGGGGATAGGATTTCCCGATGAAGGCCAACTCGACCTGATAGGACGTTCCCGGACGCATTGCATCGTCGTCATTGGGAATGCGGGCGCGTACGCGGAGCGAACGCGACTTGGGGTCGATCCGGCTGCCGGTGGCATGGATGGCGCCCGTGATTTTTCTGTCGGGCGTGGTTGACGGGCTTACCGTCACCGGATCGCCAACCCGCATGCGCCCGGCGAGGTATTCGGGCACGGTGAAATCGACCAGGATCACCGAGCGGTCGTCGAGCGTCGCGATCATAGTGTCGTCGGTCACCCGGTCCCCGATGTTGATTTCGGTAAGCCCGATAACGCCGTCGAACGGCGCGACGACCGTTCGATCGTCGAGGTCGGCGCGGGCCAGGGCGAGCCGGACGCTGGCGCTTTCCAGCGCCGCCTGGGCGGCCTCCAGCTTGGCCTGGGAGGCGTGACCGGAGGATGCCAGCCGCTTGAATCGGGTCGCTTCGCGCTGGGCCTTGCGAAGCGCGACTTGGATCAGGCGCACCGCGAGACGCTGGTGCTCGTCATCGAGCCTGACCAGGACCGCGCCCTTACGGACGCGCTGCTCGGCCCTGAAGCGAACTTCGATGACTTCGCCGGCAACCGAGGGATGGATCGCCGCCGATTTCAGGGCGTCGCCCGTGCCCACGGTGCGGACCACGACCCGGTCCGGGACGAATTCGAGGGGCTCTATCAGGACCCGTGTCGCGGCGCTGGATCGACGGGGCTTTTCACGGGAATTGGCGGCGTCGTCGATGCCGACGAACCAGAACCAGCCGGCTCCCAACAGGGCGGCCAGAACAGTGGTGACGACGAGTTGCAGATGCAGCTTCATTCTCGATGATCCGCCAATGACGAACTGGCCTTTTCCGGCCACCGACGGCGGTCATTCTACTCCATCGCGCCCGAAAAAAACGAGGTCGGAGCCGAAATAACGAAGTTGTGCTCTACGCGATTAGCGCGCGGCCAGCCGTTCGGCGGGCATACGAAGTGTCACTGTGGTTCCTTCGCCAGGCTTGCTTTGCAAGTCGAACGAGCCGCCATGCAACTCGACCAGCGCCTTCGCCAGCGGCAGGCCGCGCCCGGCACCGTCGTGCGGGCGGTCCATATAGCTTTCGACCTGTCCGAACGGAGCCAGCGCCATTGGGATATCCTCCGGCGCGATTCCGATGCCGGTGTCGGCGATCTTGATTATCATATAGCTATTTTTGGCGACGCGCGCCGAAACCACGACCTCGCCGCCGCGCTCGGTGAATTTCACGCCGTTGGAAATCAGACTGGCGAGGATCTGTTTGAGCTTGCGGACATCGCCCCGCAGCGGCGGTAGATGCCCGGCAACGTCTTCGCGGAGCGTGATCCCGTCCTGAATCGCCTGGTCCTTGAACAGACGGACCGCGCCGTTGATCAGGTCGGAGACATCCACCAATTCGTCGTCAAGCGCAAGCTGACCGGTTTCGATCCGCGACAGATCGAGAATATCCTCAATGACGGTCAGCAGATGCTGGCCCGACTCGTGGATGTTACCGATATATTCGACGTAGCTCTCGTTGCCGATCGGACCCATCGCCTCGCTGCGGATGATGTTCGAAAAACCCATGATCGCGTTCAGGGGCGTGCGCAGTTCATGGTTCATCATGGCCAGGAAATTGGACTTCGCCTTGCTGGCGGCCTCGGCCCCGTCGCGGGCCTTCATCAGATCGACATTGAGATGTTCCAGCGATACGGCCTGCTGTTCGGCCAGTTCGCGAGAATGGATGATTTCGTCTTCATAGGCCTTGCGATCGGAAATATCGCGAATGGCGGATAACACCATCTGTTCGCCGTCCACCTCGATGGGGCCGAGGCTGATATCGACCGGAATTTCCGTTCCGTCCTTGGTCAACCCCATGAAATTCCAGCCTTGGCCCATGGGCCGGCGCGCCGCGTCGTGCGTGAATTTCCCGACATGTCCGGGATGCCCGGCGCGGAACCGCTCGGGGATCAGCATCTCGACCCTCTGGCCCAGCATTTCCTCCCGACCGTAGCCGAACAGGCTCTCGGTCACCGCGTTGACCAACTTGATTTCGCCGGTGGAATCGCAGAGCAGCATCGCCTCCGGCCCCGCTTCCAGCAATGTCCGGAATTTCCGCTCGGCGGATTTTCGGTCCATCATCTCGCCGGTCAGCAGTTCGTTCGCGTGCGAAACCTCGCCGAGCAGACGTTCCACCTGACCCGTGCGATGCATCGTCGACCTCAGATAGCTGACGAGCAGCCCGGTCACCACGAGACCGATCGCGAGGATCGTCCACACGACCCAGCCAAAGGAGCCGGGGATCGGCCCCGATATGGGGCGGAACAGGACGGAAAGCTGGTGACCCGCGACATCGAGCGTGCGGGCGACATGTTGACCGGCGCGGATTTCACCCTCTTTCAGAATCGGCGCGCCGCCCGATCCGGCGCGCGAGGCGTGAAGGTATAATGGCCGATCACTGACCGTGTGGGCGGGGTCGAACAGATAGATATGGAGACCGGCGGCCCTTGCGGACCCGGCGAGCGCGGCCTCGACGATATCGCCCAGGTGAAGCGTGGTGACCGCGAAGCCAAGCAGATTGGCCCGCCGGTCGCGCGCCGTGTCGCCAAGTGACCGCCGCTGATAGACCGGTTCGAAAACCATGAATTCCGCCGAGCCCCTGGCTTCGTTTGCGGCCGCGGCGCGACTGATCACGACGGTTTTGCCGACGTCACGCGCCATCTTGAGAGCGCGTCGCGTGCCGGGTTCCGACGCCCGGTCGAACCCCAGTGTGACCATCCGCGAAGCGCGGCCGCTGCGTTGGCTCGATCGGACAAAGCGAACCGGATAATATTCCCGGCGCGAAGACGCCGCTGTCGGTTGTCCGTCGCGACCCTGTTCGGTAATGCGGTATGTAGGATTGGCCGGAGTGCGCTCCGCGCGCTCGTATGTGGCCCGTTGCCCGCGGACCACGCGCGGCAGCCATTCCGCGTTCACGACTCCCGGGAACGGCGCCAGACGCTGATCGACAATTTCCTCGAAGTCCTCGCGCGCGATCGCGCCGTCGGCATCGAACAGGCCGGATAGCGGATGCAGCGCCGTCAGATGGGTGTCGAACGCGCGACGCAACGCATCCGTGTGAATGGAGGCGCGTTGTTCGAGCATGTCGGTAAGATGTTGGGTATGCCACGACCGCGCCAAAAAGAACGCGGCGAACGACAGGCCGACCCCGAGGCATAACGCCACGGCTATCGGCGTCCAACGGGCGAGACCGGTGGGCGCCGGCCGCGCGGACCATGTGATCGAATGTGCCGTCATCTGTCAGACGCCGATCTCGATTCCAAGCAAGCCTTTCAAACCATTGATTAAAATAAGGGTGCGGGAAATAAGTTTTAGTTAATTTCAACTAAGTCGAAATTCGCATATTTCGGCCATGGGCGCCTCGGCTTGTCGGTTCGGCGCGGTGCGATTATCATCCGGCGGACTGCCCGAGAAGGGCTCCTGGCCTATGAAAATCAACGATCTAACGGGATAGCGCTATATGTCCGCCGGCAATCCGTACGATGACTGGCTCGACCGATGTCGGGATATCGCTCGTGATGCGGGTGCGTTAATACTTGAATTCTATCGGGACGGGTTCGAGGTTCGGGAAAAGGCGGATTCCTCGCCGGTGACCGAGGCGGACGAGGCGGCGGAGAGGCTTATCCTGCCGGCCCTGCGCGCCTTGGTGCCGGATATTCCGGTGATCGCCGAGGAAGCGGTCGCGGCCGGGCGCATCGAGACCATCACCGGCGACCGGTTCTGGCTTGTCGATCCGCTCGACGGAACCAAGGAGTTCATCGCCCGCAATGACGAATTCACGGTCAATATCGCGCTGATCGAGGCCGGCCGGCCGGTGCTGGGGGTGGTCTACGCGCCGGCGCTGGAGACCATGTATAGCGGCGCGGGTCCGGGAACCGCCGAGGTCGCGAAGGGCTCCGAGCCGGGCCGCGCCATCGCCGCGCGCGCGACGCCCCAGGACGGCGCGGTCGTGGTCTCAAGCCGCTCGCACGGCGATCGCGAGCAGCTGGCCGAGCTTACCGGGCGGATGAAGATCGCCGGTCACCGCACCGCCGGAAGCTCGCTGAAATTCTGCCTCGTGGCGGCCGGCGAGGCCGATATCTACCCGCGCTACGGTCCGACCTGTGAATGGGATACCGCCGCCGGTCACGCGGTGCTCGCCGCCGCCGGCGGCAGCGTGCGGACCCTCGACGGCGCGGAGCTGTCCTACGCCAAGGCGGATTTCCTCAATCCCCAATTTATCGCGCGCGGGCTCGATTGAGCAGCCCCCGCATCAGACCCGCCGACGCGGCCGCCATCGGGGACGCCGCCGAAATCCTGCGCGCCGGCGGGCTGGTCGCCTTTCCGACGGAGACGGTTTACGGGCTGGGGGCGGACGCGACCAGCGACGCCGCGGTCGCGTCGATCTTCGCCGCCAAACAGCGCCCCCGCTTCAACCCCTTGATCATCCATGTCGCCGACCGGGCGGCGGCGGCGGCGCTGGTGGCGTTCGACGATCGCGCGGAGACGCTGGCCGCGCGGTTCTGGCCCGGCGCGCTGTCGCTGGTGCTGCCGAGGCGCGATGATTGCCCGGTCTCGCTTCTGGCCGGCGCGGGACTCGCGACGCTGGCGGTGCGCGTCCCCGATCATCCGGTGGCGCGCGCGCTGCTGAACGCCGCCGCATGCCCGATCGCGGCGCCGAGCGCCAACCGGTCGGGCGAGGTCAGCCCGACGCGGGCCGAACATGTGGCGGCGTCCCTCGGGGACGCGGTTTCACTGGTTCTGAACGGTGGTTCGTGCGGCATCGGGCTGGAATCGACGGTGCTCGATCTCTGCCGCGCCCGGCCGGCGATTTTACGACCCGGCGGGGTGCCGCGCGAAGACATCGAGGCGATCGCCGGACCATTGGGTGAGCCCGACCCCGGAGACGCGCCGGCCGGGCCGGGCATGCTGGCCAGCCACTATGCGCCCGGCATTCGCCTACGCGCCGATATCGAGGATGTGCGCCCGGGCGAAGCGCTATTGTCGTTCGGCCGCCATCGCCTGACCGGCTTCGCCGCCGAGCGCAATCTCAGCCCGACTGGCGACCTCGCCGAGGCCGCCGCCAACCTGTTCGCCAGCCTGCGCGAGCTCGACCGCCCCGACCATGCCGGCATCGCGGCGATGGCGGTGCTCGACCAGGGGCTGGGCCGCGCCATCAACGATCGGCTGCGCCGCGCCGCCGCTCCTCGCGGTTAGTGCGCCGCGCTTGCCCGGGCGTGGTTCATCGTCTAATTCATAACCCATGAGTTCCGTCTCCAGCGCCGTCCCCGACGGCTTCGTCGAACGCCTCGCCGCCATCACCGGGCCGCGCGGGCTGATCACCGATTCCACCGACATGGCGCCTTTTCTTGTGGACGAGCGCCAATCCTATTTCGGCGAAGCTGTCGCGGTGGCGCGCCCCGCGACCACGGAGGAAGTATCGGCCATCGTCGCGCTTTGCGATGAGGCCCGGATCCCGATCGTGCCGCAAGGCGGCAACACCGGGCTGTGCGGCGGAGCGACGCCGTTCGAGCAGGGCGGCGAACTGCTGCTCAGCCTGACGCGCATGAACCGGGTGCGCGAGATCGATGCGCTGAACTACACCATCACCGTCGAGGCCGGGGTCATCCTGACCGACGTCCAGAAGGCGGCCGACGAGGCCGATCGCCTGTTCCCGCTGTCGCTGGGCGCCGAGGGCACGGCCCGCATCGGCGGCAATCTCTCCACCAACGCGGGCGGCACCGGCGTGCTGCGCTTCGGCCCGGCCCGCGACCTGGTGCTGGGGCTCGAGGTGGTGCTGCCCGACGGAAAGGTGCTGGACGGGCTGAAGGGCCTGCGCAAGGACAATACCGGCTACGATTTGAAACAGCTTTTCATCGGCGCCGAGGGCACGCTGGGGATCATTACCGCCGCCGTCCTGAAGCTGTTTCCCAAGCAGCACGTCGTCGAGACCGCCTTCATCGCCGTGCCCGACCCAAAGGCCTCCGTCGAGCTGCTGTCGCGGGCGCGCGCCGCCAGCGGCGACCGGGTGACCACGTTCGAACTCATCCCCCGCCTGCCGCTCGATTTCGCGCTCAGGCACATCCCCGACGTCCGCGACCCCATGCCGACGCGCTATGACTGCTACGTCTTGTTCGAACTGGCCTCCAGCCACGCCGACGACGATCTGCGCGCCGTGATGGAAGCCTTGCTGAGCGACGCCATGGAAGCCGGATTGGTCCAGGACGGGGTGATCGCCGAAAGCGGCGCCCAGGCGGCTGATTTCTGGCGTATCCGCGAGACCCTGCCGGAGGCCCAGAAATACGAGGGCGCCAGCATCAAGCACGATATTTCGGTGCCGGTCTCGCGCATCGCGGAATTCATGGAGACCGCGTCGGCGCGCATCAAGGCCTACGATCCCGGCATCCGCATCTGCGCCTTCGGCCATGTGGGCGACGGCAACATGCATTTCAACATGGCGCAGCCGGAAGGCGGCGACGGCGACGCGTTCAAGGCCCGCACCGGAGAGATCAACCGCATCGTCCACGACACCGTGGTCGGCATGGGCGGCGCGATCTCCGCCGAACACGGCATCGGGCGGCTACGCAAGGAGGAGCTGGAGCATTACGAGTCCGATGTCGCGCTGGGCCTGATGCGCCGCATCAAGGGTCTTGTCGATCCCAACAACATCATGAACCCGGGCAAGGTGGTTTAGGACGAAAGATCACCACTCGCGGGGCGGATCATGAGTGTCCTCGCGCTGTCGGCTCTGTTCTTTTCTTTCCGTGCGTCCGTCTTTGTCGCGGCCCTCCTCCCGTTCGATTTCGTCGTAACGGCGGACCGGCTTGTCCAGATAGGGGCTGTTTTTCATCACCAGCATCCCTTCCTCCTTTGCTACCACAACGTACCAACAACGCGATATTAGCGGATTACGGGTGGAATCGCTGTGACTGCCATCACAACTGCGAGGAATTTGGCGGTTTTTTCTAAAATGCCGGATATCCCCATCAACGTTGTGTTAGCCGCCCCGGCTGTATTATTAACCATAGCGCTTAAACCAGGGAGCGAGACGCCATGATCCCCTATGCCGCGCCGCTGGCCGATATGCGGTTCGTGATCGAAGACATGATCGGCCTCGAAGGCGTGCGCGCCCTGCCGGGCCACGAGGACGCGACCGACGATCTGATGCGCCAGGTGCTGGACGAGGCCGGCCGGCTGGCGTCGGACGTCTTCGCGCCGCTCAACCGCGTCGGCGATATCGAGGGCTGCGTGCTGGAGAACGGCGTGGTCACGACGCCGAAGGGCTTCCGCGAGGCCTATCGCGCGTTCACCGACGGCGGCTGGAACGGCGCCGCCTTCGATCCCGATTACGGCGGCATGGGCCTGCCCCTGCTGGTGTCGACCGCGACCGCCGAGATCTGGGCGTCCGCCAACCTCGCCCTCAGCCTGTGCCCCATACTGACCCAGGCGGGCGTCGAGCTGCTGACCGCGCACGGATCGGACGCCCAAAAGGAAACCTATCTGCCCAAGCTGATTTCCGGCGAGTGGTCGGGATCGATGGTGATGACCGAGCCCCACGCGGGCACCGATATCGGCGAGCTGCGCACCCGCGCGGTGCGCGACGGCGATCATTTTCGACTGAGCGGCCAGAAGATATTCATCTCCTGGGGCGAACACGACATGGCCGACAACGTCATCCACATGGTGCTCGGCCGGGCCGAGGATTCGCCGCCCGGCGTAAAGGGGCTGTCGCTGTTTATTGTGCCCAAGTTCCTGGTCAACGACGACGGCTCGCTGGGCCATCGAAACGACATCAGGGCCGTCACGCTGGAACATAAGCTCGGCATCAACGCGAGCCCGACGGCTGTGATGGCCTATGGCGAGGACGAAGGCGCGGTAGCCTATCTGATAGGCGAGCAGAACCGCGGCATCGAATACATGTTCACCATGATGAACAACGCCCGCCTGTCGGTCGGCCTGCAGGGCGTCGCGCTGGCCGAACGCGCCTACCAGCAGGCCCGCGATTACGCCGTCACCCGTATCCAGGGACGCGACATCGCAGATCCCGGGGCGGGTCAGGCCGCCATCATCCGCCACCCCGACGTGCGCCGCAATCTGATGACCATGCGGGCCGGCATCGAGGCTGCCCGCGCGCTGGCCTATACCGTGGCCGCCTGGCTCGATACCGCGCGCCGCCATCCCGACGCCGACGTGCGCCAACGGCACCAGGCGCGGGTCGATCTTCTGATCCCGATCGTCAAGGCGTGGACCACCGATTTCGGCTTCGAGGCGACGTCCATCGGCGTGCAGATTCACGGCGGCATGGGATTCATGGAGGAAACCGGCGCGGCCCAGCATCTGCGCGACGCGCGCATTCCGATGATCTATGAGGGCACCAACGGAATTCAGGCGCTCGACCTGATGCGCCGCAAGGTGATCGGCGACCACGGAGAGACCATCGCCGAGCTGATCGCCGAAATGCGTGAGACCGGCGCGGCGCTGGCCGCCAGTGGCCACGACGACATCATCAACATGGGGGCGGCGCTGGCCGACGGCATCGACGCGCTGGAACGCGTCACGGAATGGATGCTGGAGGCAGGCAAGGGCGACGTGCGCGCGCCGGCCGCCGGAGCGACCCCCTATCTCAATTTGTTCGGCACCGTCATGGGCGGCCATATGATGGCCCGCGCCGGGCTGCTCGCCGCCGAGCGGCTTGATAATGGCGGGGAGGCGGATCCGTTCCATGCCGCCAAGCTCGCCACGATGCGGTTTTATGCGGAGAATTTCCTACCCCGCGCCGCCGCCTTCGAACGCGCCGCGACGTCCGGCGCGGACGCCGTCATGGCGCTGGCCGACGATCAATTCTGAAGCCGTTCGGGCGGGTTCCGACGGGTCGCCGAGAATCTTCACGGCCGCGCCGATTTTTCCTTGAAAACCTGATCGGAATAGGCCACATACCCGGCCTGTCATCACCCTGTCCAAGCCCGCCGCGTGCTGGCGCCGGAGGCTCTATGAATGGCCCAGAACGCATCTCTGGCGAAGCCCGATAATCACCTCGAAATTGTCTCGGATTGCGATTCTGACCCGCGGTCTGAAAAAGACTATCTGGTCCGCAAGGACGGGCTGGTCTATGCCGGATCCCATATCCTGATCGATTTCTGGGGCGCGTCCGGTCTCGACGACATCGCGCTGGTCGAACGGACCCTGCGCGAGGCGGCGGAGGCCTGCGAGGCCACCGTCCTGCATGTCCATGTCCATGAATTTTCCACCAACGGCGGCGTCTCCGGCGTCGCGGTGCTGGCCGAATCCCACATCAGCGTTCACACCTGGCCCGAGCTTGATTACGCCGCGTTCGATGTCTTCATGTGCGGCGGCTGCGATCCCATGCGCGCGGTGCCGGTGCTGCGCCACGCCTTCGCGCCGGAACGGCTGACCGTCGGCGAACAGAAGCGGGGCGTAATTGGCTGAGCTGGAGACGGGAGAGGGCTGGTTCACCGAATCCCTCTACTCGGACCTTCAGCAGCGCCTTCAGGTCTCGAAAATCCTCCACCGGGGCAAGACCGAATTTCAGGACATCATGGTGTTCGAGAACCCGCGCCTCGGCCGGGTGCTGACGCTGGATGGCGTGGTGCAGACCACCGAGGGCGACGAGTTCGCCTATCACGAGATGCTGGCCCATGTGCCGATCCTGGCGCACGGCGCGGCCAAGCGGGTGGCCATCATCGGCGGCGGCGACGGCGGCACGCTGGAGGAGGTTCTCAAGCACCCTGTCGAGCGCGCGGTGATGGTCGAGATCGACGGCGCGGTGGTGGATATCTGCCGTAAATTCCTGCCGAGCATTTCCAACGGCGCGTTCGAGGATGCGCGCGCCGAACTGATCATCGCCGACGGTGTGAAATTCATGGCGGAAACCGACGAGGTCTTCGACGTGATCATCATCGATTCCACCGATCCCATGGGGCCTTCGGTGCCGCTGTTCGGCGAAGCGTTCTACGCCGACTGCCAGCGACGCCTGAGCCCGGACGGCGTCATCGTCACCCAGTCCGGCGTCACTTTCATGCAGGCCGACGAGGCGCGCGGCACCCATGCCCGCATGAAACCGATCTTCGCCGACGCCTCGCTCTACCTCACCCAGGTGCCGTCCTACGGCGCCGGGTTCATGACATTGGGCTGGGGCTGCAACAGCACCACGCCCCGCGCCACGCCGCTGGAGACCCTCGAACAACGTTACGCCGCCGCCGGCCTCGAAACCCGCTACTACACCCCCGCCGTCCACCAGGCCAGCTTCGCGCTACCGGCCTATATCGAAGCGCTGAAGGGGTAGGGGCTCGGGCGGTCGGACAGCCGGTGTGGGAAGGCGCACCGACCATACGGCGCCGTGGATTTGCCGAGAACCGTCAGGCGCCGCGTCTAATAAGCAGACAAATATTTTGTCCACAGCGCGCGGCGCGCGATGCTGTTTTTTCGGATTGTCCTATTGGACCTTTTACCTATTCTCTATATCCTAGGGAATGCACCGTTTAGCTAGAGCATCGCCCGTTTAGTTTGAATCGGATTTAAGATTCCGTCGAATCGGCT
>CAZPMO010000105.1:0-16843 GCA_964587515.1 uncultured Rhodospirillaceae bacterium
GCGCGGCGCGTAGCGCGATGCGCGCATCGGGCAAGCGTCGCAACGCACCCGAGAAGCCGATTTGCCCCACCGGAGGCCGGATTAATCCACGCCGTGGCGTCGTTGCGCGTCTTTGCCGATGCTGGGCATCGCCATGCGAAGCGCGCCTATCCACGGGGCGGACTAATCTCGGTCAAATGATTCTATTTGGTTGGATCATGCTCTAAGGGTCAGGCGCCGTGCTGAAATTCGCCGGCGCCCTGATCGTTGTTTATGTCGGGCTGATCGGGTTTCTCTACCTGTTCCAGCGGCAGTTTATTTATTTCCCCGATCGGACCCGGCCCGATCCCGCCGCGTACGGGGTGCCGGACATGGCGCCGGTGACGCTGATAACCGCCGACGGGATAGAATTGCTTGCCTGGTGGCGTCCCGCGGCGCGCGCGGACGCGCCGGTGATGGCTTTTTTTCACGGAAACGCCGGAAATATCGGCTATCGCGGACCCAAGGTGCGACCCTATCTCGATGACGGATGGGGCGTTCTGCTGACGGCATGGCGCGGATATAGCGGGAATACCGGCGACCCCAGCGAGAACGGGCTCTATGCCGACGGTCGGTCGGCGCTGGATTTCCTGGCGGCACGGGGCGTCGATCCCGAAAAGCTGGTGATTTATGGGGAATCGCTGGGCGCCGGCGTCAGTGTTCAGATGGCGCTCGAGCGGCCGGTTGCCGCGATGATACTGGAGGCTCCGTTCACATCGATCGCCGACATGGCGCAACACCGCTTTCCCTTTGTGCCCGCGCGAGCCCTGGTGCGTGACCGTTTCGCGTCACTCTCGAAGATCGGCCAGTTGCGAATTCCCGTGATGGTTATCCACGGCGAGGACGATGCGATTGTTCCGCTGAAGTTCGGCCAGCGGTTGTTCGAGGCGGTGAATCCGCCGAAAACCCCCCTTTTTGTTCCCGGCGGCGGACATAACGACCTTCATGATTTCGGCATCTCGACGGCGGTGAAGGCTTTTGTCGATGAATTCGTAAATGTTCAAAAACATAAAGCCATTGAATAAAAATAATATAAAATAAGTATTATCATTATTTATAATATAAAATAAAATGAAAACGATAGTATATTGACATATCTGAGAAATAGGATATAATTGCTTTTAATGGAATAAGTGTCTGCGATGAAAATGTTGGATATACCAATGGTTTCAGCGACGAGGACTGCTACTTCCGGGTTAAAAGCTGCATCTCGCGTGGTCGCCGCGGTGGCGTCGAATGTCGCGAATTTGCGCACCACATCGCCGCCCGAGGACGTTGATATTTCGCCCTCCGGCCAGAGCCGCAAGACCGGCAACGGCCAACAGGATACGGTGTATCGACCACTGCGGGTGGAACAGGAGGCGCTGGAAGGCGGCGGCGTCAGTGCCAGATACGGTTTGGTCGACCCGTCACATGTGACGGTGTTTGATCCAGGGGATCCGAACGCCAATGAAGAAGGCCTTGTGGCTCAGCCCAACGTCGACCCGGCCAGGGAGATGTTGAATCTGGGTCTCGCGCAGCGCGCCTATGAGGCCAGCCTCAAGGTGATCGAAACCGAGGATGAGATGTCGGGAAGCCTGCTGGACTCCCCGACTTAGGGATACGGGATCGGGAGACGGCTGGGAAGCTTCGGGAGACGCGATACAAATAAGGAGTTCGCCGGTATGTGGCATCCGGCGGCGGGAGCGTAAGCTGGGTTGGATGAGCCGTTCGGGGGCCGCCGTTCTTAGGAGCGGCGGTCCTTGATCCTTTCAAAAAGAAGGGTTTTCCGGAGGTTGGCGCTTGCGCCCGGTAACGACCTGAACCATAATCCCGCGTCTTTTGGCACAGTCGTTCGTGAGGATTCCCATGAAGTTCGTAAAAATCGCGTTGATCGCCGTCGGCATGACATTGGCCTCCGGAAACATGTCGGCGCCTGCCTGGGCCGCCGGCGACGCCGCGGCCGGCAAGAAGGTGTTCAACAAGTGCCGCGCCTGTCACAAGCTCAAGGCCGGAAAGAAGGCGATTGGTCCGAGCCTGCATGCCCTGTTCGGCCGTAAGGCGGGAGCCTACAAGGGTTTCAAATTTTCCAAGGACATGAAGGCGACCGGTGACAAGGGGCTGGTTTGGACCGCGAAAACCCTCGATGAGTTTCTGGTCAATCCCAAGAAAAATGTCGGCAAAATTCTCGGGAAAAAACGCGGCAAGATCCGCATGGCGTTCGGCGGCCTGAAGAAAGCCAAGGATCGCGACAATCTGATCGCTTATCTAATGAAGGCTACGAAGTAGGCCTATTGGGTTGGATAGCGCTCTAGCGCTTCCGGCGTATCCAGGTCGAGCAGTACGCCGCCGTCGGGCATTTCCACCTCGAACAGATCGTCCGGGTGCGCCCCGATCAGATGGCGCGCGCCCACATCGCCGGCAACTTCGGTCATCTCCTCGAAATAGCGGCGGTCCCACAGGACCGGATTGCCGCGTTTTCCGTTATGGGTGGGTACGCAGATGCCGCGGCCCTCGCCCGGATCGAAGGCTTCGATCAGCGCATCGATGTGGCCGGGCGCGACATCGGGCATGTCCCCCAGGCAAATGACCGCCCCCTTGATGTTGGGTGGCAACGCCGCGATCCCGCGTTTCAGCGATCCGGCCAGCCCGTCCGCGAAGTCCGGGTTGTGAACGAAGGAGACGGTCCGGTCGCCGATCGCCGCGCGAACCTCGTCGGCTTCGTGGCCCAGCACCGCCACCACCGGGTGGGCGCGCGACGCCAGCACCGCGTCCAGGGTGCGGGCCACCATGGGCTGGCCATCGATCTCGACGAGCAGTTTGTTGACGGGCCCCATGCGCCGCGACTGGCCCGCGCACAGCACCAGGGCCGCGATCTCCGGGATGTCTTGGGTCACCGGGGCAAGTTCCTCGCGGGGCATCGGGCGGGTCGGAATTTCCTTCAGCAGACCACCAACCCCCATCGCCATCAGATCGTCACCGGTAACCTCGATGCCGGCGACCAGGCGCTGCAGCACCCAGTCGAAACCGTGCAGCCGGGGCGAGCGCGCCGAGCCCGGCAATCCCAGAACCCGCATGTGGCCGAGCCGCGCGAGCAGCATCAGCTGACCGGGATCGACAGGCATGCCGAAATGCTCCACCGTGCCGCCGGCATTCTGAATCGCGGCCGGCACGATATCGCGCCGATCGACGATCGCGGACGCGCCCAGCACCAGCACGATTTCGCAACCGGCGGCCTTCGCCGCCGCCAACGCCTCGGCAACGGCGGCCTCGGTATGATCGCAAATCACCTCGCTATGGAAGGTGGCGCCCAGTGCTTCGATGCGGGCGCGCGAGGTGGCCACTGTTTTCGCCGCGACGCTGGGCTTGAGGCCGGGCAGGCGGGTCTGGATCAGCGCGACGCGTGTCGGCCGGTAGGCGGCGACGCGGATCAGGTCGGGCGCTTCACGGGCGATCACGGCGCACGCCTCCGCCGTTTTTTCCGACACGCCGAAGGTGATGATCTTCACCGTCGCGACCATCTGTCCGGCGCGCACCGCCGTATATGGCCGCAGCGTCGAGACGGTCACGGATTCGTCGACGCGATTGAGCCGGTCTATGCGCGCATGGTCGAGAACCAGCACGCCGTCGCGCGCCGCCGTCAGGTTGCAGCGACCGGTGAATGGCGCGCCCGCCGCGACATCTTCGCCGCGACAGGCCGCCGCGATATGAGCAGCGGCGTCGTTTTCGCCGAGATCGCCGGGCTCCAGCCGCGCCGCGACGACACTCTGGTATCCGGCACCGCGCAGTTTAGCGATATCGTCGGCGGTAAGTATCAGGCCCTTCTTGAAGGCGCCGTCGGCGAGCCGTACCGAATGGGCGAGGATCGCGCCCTCGGCCCCGTCCAGCTTGGTGTCGCCGAATTTCACGCGGCTTTTTCCTTCTCCTTTTGGTGAAGGACCTGGGTGAGCTGTGCGAGGATCGAGACGGCGATTTCGGCCGGCGAAACCGCACCCAGCGAAAGACCGACGGGGCCATGGATACGGTCCATCTCGTCCTGGGTGTAGCCGTCCGCGGACAGCCGCTCATGGCGGGCGGCGTTGGTTTTTCGCGAGCCCAGCGCGCCGATATAAAACGCGTCCGATCGCAGCGCCACATGCAGCGCCGGGTCATCGATCTTGGGATCGTGGGTAAGCGTGATCACCGCGGTGCGCCGGTCGATGTCGAGTTCGGTCAGCGCATCATCGGGCCAGTCGTTGACCAGGTGAACACCGGGAAAACGGTCTTCCGAGGCAAACGAGCCGCGCGGGTCGACGATGGTGACATCGTAGCCGGCGACCGCCGCCATTCGGGCCAGGGGCTGGGCGATATGCACGCCGCCGACGATGATCGTGCGCAGCGGCGGGTTGAACACCTGGATGAACACGTCGCCGTTCGAGGTCTCATGCGTTCCGCTGCGATCATCCTGGATTGCGTCCATCGCTAGGGCGCGCAACGCGCTATCGACGGTGAGGTCGCCATGTTCCCCATCGAGATAAACCAGTGACTGAGCGCCGCTTTCCAGATGGGTCAGCAACGCGACCTGGCGCTTGGCTTTTCGATCCTGAAGGAGGCGGTTGAGGATTTCGGTTTTCATTTTGTCTTCCGGCGGTTTATCCGAGTTTTTCCACGTAGACATTGACTTGGCCGCCACAGGCGAGCCCGACCTCCCACGCCATTTCATGGGTCACGCCGTATTCCAGTACGCGCGGTTTGCCGTCCTGCATCACTTCGAGCGCTTCGTGAATGACAGCGCCCTCGATGCAGCCGCCGGAAACCGAGCCGACGAAATTGCGATTGGCGTCGATCGCCAGATGACTGCCGACCGGTCGGGGCGATGATCCCCAGGTCTTGACCACGGTGGCAAGCGCCACGGTGCGGCCCGATTCAAGCCAGCTTGCGGCTTCGCCGAGAACTTCGTCGTCGCTCGAAAGTTTCATCAGTTCACTGGGACTGAGATCGCTTGTAACCATTCCTGCATTCCCTCCCGCCGCCGGCCCGGAGGCCGGTTCAGCGCTTCGGTGAGCTCCGTCAGGCTTTGCAGATTATGCACCGGACGGAATTCGTCAACATATGGCAGTATAGCCCTTATTCCCTGGGATTTGGGTTCGAATCCGTCGAACCGCAAGAGCGGGTTCAGCCAGATCAGCCGGCGGCATGATTTGTGCAACCGGTCCATTTCGTCTTCCAGTCCGCGTCCCGCATCGCGGTCGAGCCCGTCGGAAATCAGCAGCAGCACCGCGCCCTGGCCCAAAACCCGGCGCGACCAGTAGCGGTTGAAGTCCTGGAGGCACTCGCCGATGCGGGTGCCGCCCGACCAGTCATCGACCGCGTCGCCTACCTTCGCCAGCGCGTAATCGATGTCCTTGTGTCGCAAATGACGCGTGACGTTGGTCAGCCGCGTGCCGAACATGAAGGTATGAACCCGGTCGCGATCGTTGGTCAGCGTATGCATGAAATGGACGAACATGCGGGTATAGCGGCTCATGGAGCCCGAGATATCGCACAGGATCACCAGCGGCGGCGGACGCGTCCGGCGTGCGCGCCAGCGCAGCGGGATCGACGCGCCGCCGGAGCGCAGGGCGGCGCGCAGTGTCGCCCGCATATCGACGCGTTTATGGCGGACGCTCGGCTGGAACCGCCGGGTCGGAATCTCGGCCAGTGGCAGGCGCATACGCGCGATCGCCGCCTTGGCGCGGGCGATCTCGTCGGCGGTCATTTCCTCGAAATCCATCTCCTGCAGCAATTCCTGCGCCGAGGCCGTCATCGCCGCGTCAAATTCGAGCTCTTCCTCGCGTTCTTTCTCGGGTTCGTCGCCATCCTGGTCCTTGGGCGACAGCGCGTCCAGCAATCGGCGGCTTGGAGGCTCCGTCTCCGGCGGCGGTTCGTCGCCCTCCAGATCGGGCATCATCAGCCCCATCATTCGTTCCAGCAGCTTCGGGTCGCGCCAGAAGATATGGAAAGCCTGATCGAACAGATCATGCTGGTCGCGCCGGTTCACGAAGACCGCGTGCAGCGCCCAATAGAAATCGTCGCGGCTGGCAATGCCCACCGCGCGCACCGCGTTTACCGCATCGAGGATTTTGCCGGGTCCCAGCGGCAGGCCCGCGGCCCGCAGCACGCGGCCGAAATGCATGATGTTGGGCGCCAGCCGGCTACCCTCGAGCTGATCGAGCAGGTTCAGCGGATTGGCGCCTGAAAAGCCGCGCTCGTCGTCTGTCATTGATGGATGGCGGCGAGCTCCGCCTTGACTTCCTCCAGGATCGCGGCGGCCTCGCTGCCTCGCACCTTTTCGATATCGTCCTGGTACTTCAGTAATACGCCGAGGCTGGAATTCACGGTCTCGGGGTCGAGGTCGATCTTGTCCATCTGCACCAGCGCGTTTGTCCAGTCTATGGTTTCCGCGACGCCGGGCAGTTTGAACAGATCCTTCGAGCGCAGTTTCTGGACAAAGGCGACCACCTGACGCGACAGATCCTTGTCGGCACCGGGCGTCTTCACGGCCAGGATTTCAAGCTCGCGCTTGGCGTCCGGATAATCGACCCAGAAATAGAAGCAGCGACGCTTGATCGCGTCGTGAATTTCGCGGGTACGGTTGGACGTGATGATCACGATCGGCGGCTCCGTCGCCGTGATGGTGCCGATTTCGGGGATCGTGACCTGGAAGTCCGACAGCACCTCGAGCAGGAACGCCTCGAACGGCTCGTCGGTGCGGTCCAGCTCGTCGATCAGCAGGACCGGCGGCAGGCCCGAAATGTCGGGTTCCAGCGCCTGAAGCAGCGGCCGCTTGATCAGGAAGCGTTCGGAGAAAATATCCTCTTCGATGCGTTCCCGGTCGCGGTCGCCGGCGGCCTCGGCGAGGCGGATATCGATCATCTGCGCCGAGTAATTCCACTCGTAGACCGCCGAGGAGACATCAAGGCCCTCGTAACACTGAAGGCGGATCAGACGGCGGCCCAGCGCCTCCGACAGCACCTTGCCGATCTCGGTCTTGCCGACGCCGGCTTCGCCTTCGAGGAACAGCGGACGTCCAAGCTTGAGCGCCAGAAACAAGGCGGTCGCCAACGAACGGTCGGCGACGTAATTCCCTTTCGAAAGCATGTCGAGAACCGCCTCGACATCATCCGGTACTGAAGCTGCCATGCGTCTGATCTTCCGAGTATTGCTTGATTTTCAGCCTACATCACAAAGCGAAGGGAGACCGAAGAATTTTTCGGTCTCCCCTTGGTTCTCGGCGTGAAAGCTGTTTTAGCCGATCGCCTTGGCGACCGCGCGTTTCGCCATTACCGTCACCAGATGGGCGCGGTATTCGGCGCTGGCGTGGATATCGCCGTTGAGGTCGCTGTCCGAGATCGAGATGTTCTCGATCGCCTCCGGCGTGAACACGCCGTCGAGGATGCTCTCCATCTCGGAGACCCGGAATACGCACGATCCCGCGCCGGTTACCGCGACGCGCGCGCCGCTGTCGGTCTGGGCCACGAACACCCCGACGATGGCGTAACGCGATGCCGGATTCGGGAACTTCATATAGGCCGCCTTGTCGGGCGCCGGGAAGCTGACCTTGGTGACCATCTCGCCGTCTTCAAGCGCGGTCTCGAAAAGGCCGGTAAAGAAATCGTCGGCCGCGATCTCGCGCTTGTTGGTGTGCACCGTCGCGCCGAGCCCGACCAGCGCGGCCGGATAATCCGCCGCCGGATCGTTGTTGGCGATGGACCCGCCGATGGTGCCGCGATTGCGCACCGCCGGATCGCCGATGCCGCCGGCGAGCGCCGCCAGCGCCGGGATCGCCTCGGCGACTTCCTTCGACTTCTGCACGTCGGCATGGCGGGTCATGGCGCCGATCGTTACCGTGCCGCCGCTGACCGTGATGCCCGAAAGCCCATCAATGCCGGCGAGATCGACCACGTCGGAGGGATTGGCGAGGCGCTGTTTCAGGGTCGGCAACAGTGTCATGCCGCCGGACATGAACACGCCATCATCGGCGCTCGAAACGGCGCCAACCGCGTCGTCGACCGAGGATGCCTTTTTGTATGTGAAGTCGTACATGGTTCGCTCCGTTCCCTTTGCGTCTAGGCTTTCGCTTGCTGAATGGCCTGCCATACCGCTTGCGGCGTGGCCGGCATGTCCACGTGTGTTACGCCGAGCGAGCTCAGCGCATCGACAATCGCGTTGATCACCGCCGGCGGCGAGCCGATGGCGCCAATTTCGCCCACGCCCTTGACCCCCAGGGGGTTCATCGGGCACGGTGTGACGGTGGTGTCTGTATCGAAGCTCGGCAAATCATCGGCGCGCGGCATGGTGTAATCCATCAGCGAGCCCGAAACGAGCTGTCCGGCATCGTCATATACGGTGCCCTCCAGCATTGCCTGGCCGATGCCATGGGCCGTGCCGCCGTGCACCTGACCCTCGAGCAGCATCGGGTTGATGATGGTGCCGACATCATCGACGATCGAGAATTTCAGGATATCGGTGGCACCGGTTTCCGGATCGATCTCGACCTCGCAGACATAGGCGCCGTATGGGAAGTTGAAGTTCGCCGGATCGAAAAAGGCCGTTTCGTCGAGACCGGGCTCCAATTCCTCCAACGGATAGTTGTGCGGCACATAGGCCGCGAACGCGACCTCGCCGATATTGACCGCGCGGTCGGTGCCGGACACCTGGAAGTTGCCGCCGCCGAATTCGATATCGTCGACAGAGGCTTCGAGCAGATGGGCCGCGATCTTCTTTCCCTTGTCGATGATCTTGTCCATCGCCTTGTCGATGGCGCTGCCGCCCACCGAGAGAGATCGCGAACCGAACGTGCCCATGCCCATGGTGGCCCGCGCGGTGTCTCCCTGGACAACGTCGACATTGTCGATATCGACGCCGAGCTTATCGGAAACGAGCTGGGCGAATGCCGTCTCGTGGCCCTGGCCGTGGCTGTGCGAGCCCGATATCACCGTGACGTTGCCGGTGGCGTTAAAACGAACGGAGGCGGATTCATACAGCCCCGCCCGGGCGCCAAGCGCGCCGGCGATCGCCGACGGCGCCGCTCCGGTGGCTTCGATCGGGGCGGAAACGCCAATGCCGCGCAGCTTGCCGCGCGAATTCGCCTCGTCGCGGCGCGCTTCGAAACCGGCATATCCCGCCATGTCGAGCGCCTTGTCGAGAGCTGCTTCGTAATTGCCCGAATCGTAATGCAGCGCGACCGGCGTCTCATAGGGGAATGCATCGGGCGCGATCAGGTTGCGCCGGCGCAGTTCCGCCGGATCGATTTTCAACTCGCGCGCCGCCACATCGACGATGCGCTCCAGCAGGTAAGTCGCCTCCGGCCGGCCCGCGCCGCGTAGCGCATCGACCGGCGTGGTGTTGGTGAATACCGCCAGCACGTTGGCGTAGATCGCTGGCGTCGTGTACTGCCCGGCGAACAAAGTCGCATACAGGAAGGTCGGAACCAGCGGTGCGAAGGCCGAGAGATAGGCGCCGAGATTGGCCGTGGTGTTGACCCTGAGACCAGTGAATTTGCCGTCGGAATCGAGGGCGAGTTCGACCTTGGTGACATGGTCGCGCCCGTGTGCGTCGGTCAGGAAGGCTTCCGAGCGATCCGAGGTCCATTTTACCGGTTGGCGGAGCTTCTTGGTGGCCCAGCACAGCACGGCGTACTCGGCATACGGATAGATTTTCGACCCGAATCCGCCGCCGACATCGGGCGAGACCACGCGGAAACGGTGTTCCGGGTGCTGCAGCACGAAGGCGCCCAGCAACAGACGTTGCGCATGCGGCCCCTGGCTAGTGCAATAAAGGGTGAGCTGATCGGTCGCCCCTTCATATTCGGCGACCGCCGAGCGCGGTTCCATGGAATGGGGCACCAAGCGCTGGTTTACGAGGTCGAGCGAGGCGACATGGGCGGCCGCGTCGAACGCGGCGTCGGTCGCGTCCTTCGCGCCGAATTCCCAATCGAAGCAGACATTGCCGGCGGCCTCGTCATGCACCTGCGGCGCGTCGGATGCGTTGGCTTCGCCAGTCGCCACGGCGGCGGCGAGAGGCTCGTAATCGACCGCGACCAGCGCCGCGGCGTCTTTGGCCTGCGCCGCCGTTTCGGCGATAACCACGGCGACCGGCTCGCCCACGAAGCGGACCCGTTCGGCGGCCATCACCGGATAGGCCGGCTCCGCCATCGGGTTTCCGTCGCGGGACGTAATGCCCCAGCCGCAGGGAAGTCCGCCGAGCCCATCGGCCGCGACATCGGCGCCGGTCAGCACCGCGATCACGCCGTCCGCATTTTCGGCGGCGCCGGCAGTGACCGACTTGACGGTCGCGTGGGCGTGCGGCGATCGCACGAAGGCGGCGAACGCCTGTCCCGGCCGGCTGATGTCGTCGACGTAATTGCCGCGTCCCGTCAGGAAACGCCTGTCTTCCTTGCGCTTTACCGCAGCGCCGATACCCGTTTCACTCATCCCCCGGAGCCTCCCCGCTTCGGTTAATGGTCTTGGCCCGTATTGTTAGCCCTTCATCACCGGGGCGGCGGCCAGGATTGCCTTGACGATGTTGTGGTAGCCCGTGCAGCGGCAGATATTGCCTTCGAGTTCCTGGCGCACGGTCTTTTCGTCGAGGCTGTCGTTACGGTTCACCATGTCGATGGCGCTCATCACCATGCCCGGCGTGCAGAACCCGCACTGCAGGGCGTGGTTCTCGCGAAACGCTTCCTGCATCGGGTGCAGCGTATCGCCATCGGCCAACCCCTCGATGGTAACCACGTCGGCCCCTTCGAGTTGCTGCGCGAGAACGGTGCACGACTTGATGCCGACGCCGTTCACATGCACCACGCAGGCGCCGCACTGGCTGGTGTCGCAGCCCACATGGGTGCCGGTCATGCCCAGCTTTTCCCTGAGATACTGCACCAGCAGCGTGCGGCCTTCGACCTCGGCCGACACCGGTTTTCCGTTCACCGTCATGGAAACGGTTGTAGTCATTGGACCCTCCTTGAATCGACCGCACGGTTCCCCCGGTCGCGGCCGAAATATTCCTGTATACGCCTCCCGCAAGCCGATGCTTACTTCCGCCCGGCTTTATTCCTTCAACGCGCCGCAAGTATCCCGCCGCATGGCGGGCAGGTCAAGCGTGCCGCGCAACCCGTCGCCTCAACTGAGGACGATGATAAGCACCACCACCACGACCGCGATCAGACCGCCGATCCAGACGGCCGGGCTAAGCCCGCCAGAAGTCTCCTGCGCTTCCGCCGCCGGCGCGGCCGCCGGCGCCGCGGGTTCCGCTGTTGTTTCGGGTGCGGGTTCCTCCGCACCGCCCACCGCTTCGGCGAATTTGCTGAAGAAATCGTCGGCCATTTTTTTTGCCGTCGCGTCGATCAGCCGCGAGCCGATCTGGGCGAGCTTGCCGCCAACGGTTGCGTTGGCCTCGTAATTCAGCACGGTCGCGTCGCCGTCCTCGGTCAGTTTCACAGACGCGCCGCCCTTGGCGAAACCAGCGACGCCGCCCGTGCCCTCACCCTGGATATTGTATCCGTTCGGCGGATCGATATCGGTCAACTCGACCTTGCCCGTGAAGGTCGCCGAAACCGGTCCGACCTTGGTCTTGACCTTGGCGGAGAATTCCGTGTCGGAAGATTTGTCGAGCTCCTGGCAGCCCGCGATGCATTGCTTCAGGACTTCCGGATCGTTGAGCGCCTCCCATACCTTTTCGCGGGTCGCGGGGATGCGATATTCGCCGGTCATGTCCATTTGTCTGCCTCTCCGGATGAGCTTGGTTATTGGCCCGGAACTTAGTATGTCGTCTTCGACCCGGCAAGGGCGGCCGATCGGTTGCGCGCGCGCCGATCGGCTGGAACAATGTGTGTTGAATAAGGACCATAACAAAAACTGGAGGAGGGCAGGATGAAGCTTCTGACAATCGATGCGCCCAGGATCGGCCGTCCCGGCGTGCTGCACGGCGACGACGAGGTTATCGACCTTCACGGGGTGGGCCTCGCGAGAGGGGTCGCGAGTTGGCTTCCCGACACCGTGCGCGATATTCTGGATGCCGGCGCCGACGGACTTGAACTGGTGCATCAAATCGTCCGCAGCGCCGAGGCGGCGAGTGTCGGCGAGCGCGACCGGTTGCGGGAAATCGGCGCGATCCGCCCGTTCACCGGTACGCCCCTGATGGCGCCGGTGCCGGAACCGCGCCTGTTCCTGTCGGCCGGGCGCAACTACGGCAAGCATCTGGCCGAGATGGGCGGCCGCCCGCCGCCGCCCAATCCGACCGCCTTCATCAAGACCCAGTCCTCGCTGACAGGATCCGGCAAACCCATATTCGTGCCGCCCCAATGCCCCGATCAGATCGATTACGAGGGCGAGTTCACCGTGGTGATCGGCAGCGACTGTTATGACGTTTCGGAGGCCGACGCGCTCCACTATGTCGCGGGGTACACCATCGTCAACGATGTCTCGGCCCGCGACTGGATACCGGAGTTCCGCGCCGCCGAGGATTCCGATCAGGCGGTGCAAGGGTGGGAACGCAACATCATGGGCAAGAACCTGCCGAGTTTTTCGCCCTGCGGTCCGGTCATCACCACCGCCGACGAAATCCCCGACCCGCACGATCTGCAACTCACCACCACGTTGAACGGCGAGGTCATGCAATCGACCAAGACCGACGATCTGGTCTACAACGTGCCGAAACTTATTTCGTACCTGTCGAAATGGTATCTGATGCAGCCCGGCGATCTGATCACCACCGGATCGCCCGCCGGCGTCGGCTTCGGGCGCGACCCGAAGGTGTTTATGCGCGCCGGCGACGTGATCGAGATCGAAGTCGAGGGAATCGGCACATTGTCAAACCCTCTGGCCGCTTCCAGTTAAGGTGAAAGGAGGATTTCATGGCGGATACAATGCAAAAGGCCCCGGTGATGAAATTCAGCCATCTCGGGCTGGTCGTGAAGGACCTGCCGATGATGGAGAAATTCTATACCGAGGTGCTGGGTTTCGAGCTTACCGACAAGGGCAAGACGGGGCAGGGGGTCACGATGGCGTTCATGACGCTCGACCCCGACGAACATCACCAGGTCTTTCTGGTCGATGGCCGGCCCGACGGGCTGCCCACCAACACCATCATCGAGGGCGGCGCGCCGGTGCTGCACCATCTGTCGTTCCAGCTGGGCTCGCTCGGCGACCTGCGCGCCATGTATCAGCGCTTCGAGTCGGTGTCCGAGCGCGCGATCAGGACCGTGACCCACGGCCTCTGCTGGGCGATGTACACCTCCGATCCGGAGGGCAACGAGTTGGAATTCTTCGCCAATTCACCGTGGTACTGCTATCAGCCGTTCCTGAAGCCGCTCGATTTCCGGATGCCGGAGGACGAGCTTTACCGTCAGACCGAGCAGATGGTGCGCGACGCCCCGGGCTTTCAGCCTTACGCCGATTTCTTCAGCGACCTGGAACAGCGCGTCCCGCGCGAGTTACCGACGCCCGAGTGAGGGGAGGTCGCCAGCGCGCGGGCGCGATCAGATCGCGTCCGAAAGTATGCGCAGAAAACGTTGCCGGACGTCGCCGGAAATCGCTGCTTGCGGGGTATTTCGGCCGCCGGCGTAGACCGCGATCCGATTGCTCAGCGGCTGCTCGAACGGCCGGACGGCTTTTCGTTTCTTGCGTTCCTTCTTTTGGCTCGCGCTAAAGACGATGGTTCTTCCGCTTTTTTTCGCGGGAAGTTTCATGATCCCGAGATTGATGCTGGCGACGACGACGTAGGTGTCCTCGGTGACATAGCTCCCGACGATGTGGCCCAGGGTCGCTCCCGTGACCACTCCCGCTGCGGCTCCCAGCGCGCCGCCCTTGGCGGTTCCCACGAGTCCTCCGGCCGATGCGCCGATCAACCCGAACTGGCTCGCCATATTTCGGCTTACCTGCCCGGAATAGGTGACATTGACGTCGATCAGAATCCTAAAATCGTCCTTTCTCGACGGTTCATATCCCTTTTCGGCGTATGCCCGCTCCAGTGACGATTTGAAGCCGTGCAGATCGAATGCCTGATCACCCGAAGTATTGCGTATGCGGACCTTGACCTTCCGATTCACGAACTGGCTGGAATCAACGATGATGTTCTTGCTGACCGTCGATCCAATCTGAAGCCCCGTTTTCGGATCGACCACCATTCCCATTCGTTGTTGCGGCGCGCAGCCGGCGATGATTACGCCGGCCGCGGCAAAAACCAAATTCCGTTTCAATGTTTGCCGCACGATCAGCTCTCCGTATGGATGTTGATGCCCTTACGTTTCAGGAATTCCAGCACTTCGGAATAGTGAACGGCGAAGTTCAGCCCTTCGAATTGCGTGGCCACAATTTTCCACGTATTCACGCCGATGACTTTGTCGCCCATGAACAAAGGCCCTCCAGAATTTCCGCCGTTGATTGCCGCGTCCGTTTGGATAAGGCGCACCGGTTTGCCGCCTTCCATGTACAGGCTGCGAATATTTCGCAATGCGCCAATGACGCCGCGCGTGATGGTGAACTGGAGTCGGTTCGGATGGCCGATGACATCCACTGGGCTCCCCAGCGGCAGGGTTTGTTCGGTAAAGAACCGCACTGGCTTTCCGCGCGCCTGCACCCTTATGACGGCAAGGTCCAGCCTGACATCCTTGGCGATCACCTTTCCGAATGTTTCGGTCCCGTTGAAAAGCTTCAGATCGATGAACTTCGCTCCTTCGATAACGTGAAAATTTGTCAGAACGAGATCGTCACGGATATAGAAACCTGTTCCGAGGCCACCCTGCGGGTTGTGAACCACGACGACACGGTTAAAGCGGTCGTCGTCCTTTCTTGGCTTGACGTCGAACTTCCGTGACCGATAGGCGGTGAGCGCGGTGTTCTTGTCTTTTAGGATTTCGGTACGGATGCTGGTCAACGACGGCAACGGGCGAAGCTTCGCCGATTTCGCTGTGAACTGCTCCAGGATGCTCGACAGCTTGACCTCGACCTCTTCGCTTTCGAATGCCGCGACATCTTCTTCCGTCTGAGTCCCGGACAGGTTTGTTTCCCGATCCTTGTCCCTTGCATGCAGCTTATAGGCGACCAGGAATTCCTTCTCGTCCCGAACATCGAACACGTCCTTGAAGTACACCTTGCCGAGGCGATCGACGACGTAATAGTTCACGGTCGCGACCTTCGTCGAAACCATTGTGGTCTTGTTGAATTCATATTGCCGGTAGACGGGCTCGTCGATTTGCATCGGCGTGGCGGCGAGCGTGGCCATCGCTTCTTCCTGTGTTCGCCTTGCTTTTCCGACCGCCGATGCCGCCGCGATCTGACCGATGGCCTTGGCCAGGCAACCGAGCCCGTAGCAATATTCCGAATCCGCGCTAATCTTTTGCATATTGGCTTGCTGCAACGCGAACATGGTTTGATTAAGCTCGTTCTGCGCCATGTTGTAATCCGGGTTCGGAACTTTTCGCGTTCCGATTTGGAATTCGGACGGAACGCGTTCGTTGGTATGAACGTCCCGCAACGTGCGGGCCACCGCCACATCGATGAGAACGAGAATATCGGCATTTTTGGCGGTTGCGCCGGTGAATGCCTTGTCGATATTCGATTTGTTCGCGGTGAAGGGCAGGTCCATGTCGATCGCCGTGGGAAATTCGATCTGTCCTTCCTTCAACAACGTCTTGCTGGTCACTTCAACCAGCGCGACATTGGCGCCGGGAAGGGATTTCAGGGAAAATCCCGCCGTCCGCGTCTTGGTAACCGCATCGAGAATTTTTCTGAAACCGCGTGTGCTGCTTGAAGCGCCAACGCGATAAACGCGGGCGTAATAAAGCCTGCCCAGATCTTCTTTCGCGGCCTCCGGCAAGAATTTCCCATAGGTCGTTTGCATATGCCGAACTTCTTCGGCCGTCGCCGACTTTAATCGCTCGCCCAAACCATCCGAATTCGTTTCCAGAAAATTCTCGGCGTCGATTTTGATTGGGTATGCCTCAAAAAAAACTTGGCTTCCTGGTGACCTCGTAACTCGCGAACAGAGTCTCAGCCTCCCCTCGAATTCGGCCTTCGACGTTTCCGATCCGGTCTTTAAATTCATTAAAGGCTGGGAACGGGAACTTGTTCTCCGCCATAACCGCATAACCCTCGACGCGCGCGACCAATGTGCTCGCCTCGCCGATTTCCGAGCGAACGGCTTCCCATTCCTCGGGTTTGGCGGGCCATTTAATTGCTTCGATCCGCGAGGTGGCTTGTGCGAGGTCCGGCGACAAACTTTCCTTGACGCGGTTCCAAAGTTTGCTTCGGACTCCATTTTTATATTTCGAATCTTCGGAGAAATATTCCTTCTGTTCGCCGTAAACCTCGGAGGCTTGCTTGAGTTTTCCCTCCGCGAGTAATTGCTCGACGTGATCTCCCGGTGAAAAGAATATGCTGTATTCAACCTTGCCTGATGTGGATCCGGTCGTTTTGCATCCCGCGATGCCCAATAACGCGACGCATAAAATAATTGCGCCAAAGACGCCAATTCGTCGCGGATTTGAATTGTCGGCGTTTCGGTGATTGGCGTTGGTTTGAACTAAAACGGCCATTGGCCTAGACCCCCCCCCAAAAAATCATATTTGGCAGCCAGATGACTGCTTGTTTGACTCATGCAACGTACTACCCCCGGTTCTAATTGTGAAAACAATTGTTCATGAATTGTTCAATCAAGAATAGCGGTCCTCGTACCACCATCATTTTGCCCCGTTATAAAAAGCCACCACGCGAAACGGCGGCTCTCTTTCGAGAGCCGTCGTTGCATTAAACGCTGTTATTGTCAGGACGAGCGTTTTTTCGTGTAGATCTGCTTCAGCCCTTCGAGGACCGCGGGCGTGATCGCGTCG
>CAZPMO010000106.1:0-16426 GCA_964587515.1 uncultured Rhodospirillaceae bacterium
GCCGCCCTGGGCCTCCGACGGCCAGCCGGGAATAGATCGAGCCCTGATTTATGCCGTGATGCGCCAGGAATCGGACTTCGACGCCTTCGCCGAAAGCCCTGTCGGCGCGCGTGGACTCATGCAGATCATGCCGGCGACCGCGCGGAGCATACGCAAGCCGGGAAACCGGATGAACCTCTTCGATCCCGAGGAAAATATCGAGTTGGGCCAGACCTATCTTGACCGGCTGAAAGAGACACCCTCGATAAAGGAGAACCTGCTTCGTATGATCGCGGCCTATAACAGTGGCCCTGGAAATGTTCGCTACTGGCAGCGCCGGCTGATGAAATTTGGCGATGACCCCCTGCTGTTCATCGAGACCCTGCCGGTGCTGGAGACCCGTCTGTTCGTGCGCCGGGTATTGGCGAATTTCTGGATCTATCGTGACCGCCTGGGCCAACCGACGCCGTCACTGAGGGCGCTGGCAAAGGGGGAGTGGCCCAAATATCGTTCCTATGATGATGTCGGGGTGGCTCAGGCGCGTCCGGGCTCGTGATGCGCCAGCCGCCGATTTGTCGCCAATTATCAAGGACATTTGGGTGCCGGAAAGAACGTGTCAGCGGCGTGGCCAGCATGACAAAAACTCCATAAATTCAAACATTTATCCTTTATTCGAGGTTTAATCCTTCTTTAAAGCTTGGCGGCTTTTCTAAGGCTCGGAAACGACATGCCACATCGAGGGATCCGCCGACGGAAATAGCGGCGATCCGGGGAGCCTTCCGCCATGCCAAAACGCAATACCGCCTCGACATCGTCGGCCCTCGAACGCGCCGAAAATCTACTTTCGGATTCCGCCGTTTCGGCGCGCGCGGAAACCGCCGCCGTGCTGGCCGCCGAATACTCCAACGGCGAAATGGGCAACCGGGAACGTAAGGTCGCGGTCGGCATTCTGCAGATCATGGCGAAGGATGTTGAAGCCCAGGTTCGCGAAGCGCTGGCGGAGCAGGTGAAAGCCTGCCCTTTCCTGCCCGAGAGCCTCGCGATGACGCTGGCCAGCGACATCGAAACGGTGGCACTGCCGGTCATCCAGTTTTCAAGCGTTCTCGGCGAACGCGACCTGCTGTCGATCATCGATGCCGGGAACGTCGCCAAACAAATCGCGGTGGCGAAACGGGACGTCGTGACACCGGGCGTCGCCGACGCGCTGGTCGAAACCAACAATGAACAGGTCGTCGGCACGCTGCTGGCCAATGAAGGCGCGAAGATTTCGGAAAAAGGTTACGGCAAGGTGATGGACCGATTCCAACAGAACCAGGAAATCCAGACGCTGGTCGCCGATCGCGCCTCATTGCCATTGAGTATCGTTGAACGTCTGATCGCGAATGTCAGCGTCGAGCTTCGCGAACGCGTCATCAACCGGCACAATTTTCCACGTGATGTCGCCGACGACATCATCCGGCATAGCCAGGAATCCGTGTTGATCCAAAATCTCGCAAGCGAATACCGAGCCCCCGAAGTCGAGGGGCTGATTCTGCGGCTCAAGTCCAAAGGCGAGCTTACCCCGTCGCTGATTTTGAGGTCTTTGTGCGAGGGCGATCTCATTTTCTTTGAAGGCGCCATCGCCGCTCTGGCGGGCGTGCCATCAGCGAAGGCTCGCCCGTTCCTTTATGAGCGCGGCGCGGGTGGACTGCGGATGATCTTCCGCAATACCGGGCTGCCCAACGAAATGTTTCGGGCGATAAAGATCGCCATGGACGAAATAAACAGCGTTAAGCAGGAAGACCCCAAGGGGTGGCATCTGACGTTCGCGGAGCGCATCGTTCAACGCCTGCTGGAGGAGTACGAGCATCTTTCGATCGCCGGCGGCGACAATGTGCTGAGCCGGCTCTCCCATGGAATCCTCGGTGATATCGAGGACGAACCTGACCAGGCGGCAGAGCCCGGCGACGCCCGCTGGTAACGTGATGGCGCATTATCGCGCCGCCGCCGTACCGAACCCGAGATGCATGCCGGAATCGAGCATGACTACCTCTCCGGTCATGTAGTCAGCGCCTTCCACCATCCAGGCCAGCATGCCTGCGACGTCCTCCGCCTCGATCACATGGCGGAGCGGAACAGTCGCGCTCACCTCATCGCGCAACTTGTCATAGCGATCATCGCCCAGCCCCGCGCGGTTCCATCTCGTATCCACCATTCCGGGACAGCAGCAATTCACCCTGATTTCCGGCGCCAGAGCGCGCGCCAGCGTCAGGGTCATGGTATTGAGCGCGCCCTTGGACGCGGAATAAGCCACGGAACTGCCGACGCCGGTGACGGCGGCCAACGACGAAACGTTGACGATGGCGCCCCGTCCAGCGGCTTTCATGTGCGGCGCGACGGCGCGGATCATCATGTAAGGGCCGGTCACGTTGACAGCGAAGAGCTCCGCGAAATCATCGGCTGACAGGGCTTCAAGGTCGGCGGCGTCGGCGAAACGCGTGGTCCCGGCATTGTTGATCAGCGCGTCGATACGGCCCCATTTCTCCATGACCGCGGCGGCAAGGTTCCGGCAATCACCGTCCGAAGACACATCCGCCTTTATGGCCACGGCTTCGACGCCGAGCGCTTCGCAATCGGCCACTGTTTCGGCGGCGCCGTCAGCATTTTCACGATAATTGACCGCAATATTGCAGTTCTTCGATGCAAGCAGGCGCGCCGTCGCGGCGCCGATCCCCGATGATGCACCGGTGATAATTGCAACGCAGCCAGAAATATCCATGTCACGATCCCCTTTCCGATTGGCCGACCAGACCAAGAATAATTCAGTTTGCCGGGCAATATCACCCCGGTAGCTCGACCACGCCATCGATTTAACGGACAGCGCTTTGCTCTTGCTGTTTCAGCGCCATTCCAGCACATTTCGGATACCCCACGCGCTACCGCAGTGGGATCAGAACACACGGGATACACGAAACCCGGAACACCTGAGGAGGAGCGGATAATGAAACACGGCATACCGGTATTCGATGGCGACGGGCATGTGCTGGAGAACGAGCGCGAGCTTGAGAAGTATTACGAGGGCGATTATGTGGGTAACCGCCGGCTTGAAGGCATGGGAATTTTTCCCAGTCTCGATGGATGGTCGCGCAGCATTATCGTCAGCGAAGGCGACGACAGTCGGAAATACTGGCATACCGACGCCGCCCTGTGGGGCGATATGCTGGAAACCATCGGCGCCGAGGGCACCGCGCTTTATCCGACAAGCGCCCTCGCCTACGGCCTGATGCAGAGCCACGAATTCCAGACCGCCACCTGCATCGCCTATAACAACTGGCTTGAAGCGGAATACACCGCCAAGGACGACCGTCTCTTCGGGATCGGCATCACGCCGATCAACGACATCGAAGCGGCGAAGAAGGAAATCGCACGCTGCGCGAACGACCGTAAAAATTTCGTCGCCATGTTGCTGCCGAGCGTTACCGTCAACGGCAAGTCGTTCGGCGACGAATATTACTGGCCGCTTTATGAGGAAGCGCAGCGCCACGGTATTCCGATGACCTTCCACGGCGCGCCGAGCCGCGGCTTCGGTTTCGATCATCTGCAACCGTTCTGCAAGGTACACACGCTGGAACATCCGGTACCGCTGATGATACAGGTCACCGACATGATGTTCTCGGGCGTGTTCGAGACATTCCCCGACCTCAAATTCGCCTTCCTCGAGGGCGGGTGTTCATGGGTGCCGTTCATGATGGATCGGCTGGATTACGAATACGATTCGGTATTCGGCGCACCGGTGCGCAAGTTCATGAAACAAAAACCCTCGGAAATCTTCCGCGATACCGACAGTATCTGGGTCAGCTGCGAAATGGGCGAACGCTCGCTGAAGCATGTCCTCGATTTCTACGGATCGGATCGGATCATCTACGCATCCGATTATCCGCACGAACCGACCGAGGACGACTTGACCTCTGACATCCCCGATTTTCTCGCGAACAATGAATATTCGGCCGAGGTCAAGGGCAAGATTCTCTGCGGCAACGCCAAGGCCTTCTATAATCTAAACTAGCCAGCCGTAATCGATCGATCGGACGGGCGCGGATTTCGGTTCGCGCCCGTTCCTGTTTCACCGGACCATCACCCCGACTTCGTTTCGTCACGGGCGATCAGATAGGCGGCGCCGAAAATCACCGCGGCGCCGACCCACACCCATACATCGGATAGCTCACCGAACATCGCAAATCCAATGACCGCGACAAAGGGCAGTCTAAGAAAATCAAACGGCATCACCGCACTCGCCGGCGCGGCGGCAAGCGCGCGCACCATGAAGACCTGGGACAAATTGCCAAATATTCCGAGCGCGATCAGCCAGGGCAAATGCCGCCATTCCGGCATCGTCCACGCGAACATCGCCGCCACGGCCGAAATCGGCAACAGTACAAGGTTCATATAGAAGGCGACCACGGAGGCGGGTTCGGTACGGGCCAGCATTTTGCTCATCATGTGCGCCACGCCGTAAAAAAAAAGCCGACGATAACGCCGCCAGAGTTGGGAGGCCGATTTCGACAAATCCCGGCCGTAGAATGATGAGCGTTCCGGCGAACCCGACCAAAAGCAGCACCCATCTCATCGGTCGGGTCGCCTCGCCGAGGAAAAGCGCCGACAGCAGGACCATGAACAGCGGTAGCGTGAACTGAAGCGCCACCGCATCCGCCAAGGATAGATTGGCGAGAGCGAAATACCAGACGATCATTGCGATCCACATCGTCAACCCGCGCACGCCGTGCAGCGACAGACGGCGCGTTCCATAATGCGACCAGCCCATGCGAAAGACCGCCGGCAACAACAAAATTGTTCCGAATACCGCGCGAAAGAACAGATTTTCGTATGGTGAAAAATCAGCCGACAGCACGCGAATAGAGACAATAAGGGCCGCGAAAAATACCGCCGCGAGCGTCATCCAGACCGCGCCGCGGACCGCCGCCGGCAACGCGGAAAAAATTCGCGAAAGGTTCAGCTGCTTGTATTCCGATAATTGGCGATGATCGCTTCAATCTTCGGGCGATCGAAAATGTACAGGTTGCGTCCTTTGCGCTTCACCAGTTCGGCCTTTCGGAGCTGGCCCATTGCGCGCGCAACGGTTTCGCGCGTGGTCGCGGCCCGGCTGGCGATTTCGCGTTCGGGTGGATAGGGACGAACGATCCACTGCGTCGATACCCCCGCATCGGGAACCGCGAGGCGCAACACTTCGGAATAGACCCTTTGAAAGGCGTTGAGGATCGACAAATCCATGATCCGCTCGTTACAAAACCGAACGATTCCGGCCAAGCGCAAATTCACATGAAGTGCGAATTGGGAGTTCTTTTCAAGGCTTGCAAAAAATCATTTGCGCCCATCACCGCCGTCACCGTTTCAGATGCGGCGGTAACATTCGCGGAGCGTGGCAGCCCGTCTATCGCGGCAAGTTCACCGAAAAAATCGCCTGCCTCAACGATCCCGAACTGAATCTCTCTTCCGCCCAATGAATAGTTGACGACACGCACCGCGCCTTCAACGACGAAATAAACGTCATTGGTTTCGCTGTCGCGATCGAGTATCTGCTGGTCGGCCTCGTAACGCTGCCAGGTGCAGCGGCTTCCGAGATGTTCAATTTCCGCCGCGGCAAGATCGGAAAATGCATTAATCCCGGCCAGCGAATTTGAATGAGACTGATTCATTTTGGCCCTGACAATCTGTGTCCTGTTCCGGCTTCAAATCACACCGGGCGACGCGATACCGAAAATCTTCACGGCGCTATCGCGCATCAATCCCGCCAATCGAACTTTATTCAAGAAGAAATTAGAGCGCTGTTTCCTCATCGCACAGCCGCCAGCCGTCACGATCACTTTGCTTTACCGCGTACATCGCTTGATCCGCCTGTTGAATTAACGCCTCCGGCGTCTCGCCGTGGTCCGGGAAAAGGCCTATCCCAATACTGGCGCCCACCCTGGTTTCCTGACCGAAAATATCGAATGGCTGGGTAACAGCGGCATAAATGCGGGATGTCAGCCGAATCGCCATGTCCGGACCGGTAACGTTTTGCAAGAGTATAGCGAATTCATCTCCGCCCAGACGCGCAACCGAATCGCTTGCCCGCACGCTGTTTGTCATCGCCTTAGCCACGGATTGCAACATCAGGTCGCCGGCCTCGTGCCCGGAACTGTCGTTAATCGCCTTGAAGTGGTCTAGATCGATCAGCAACACAGCAAGGTTTTTCTCAGCCCGGCGCCCAAGGGAGATCGCTTGGGTGAACCGATCAGCGAACAGCGCACGGTTGGGCAGGCCGGTAAGGAAGTCATGATACGCGAGTCGCACAAGTTCTTCCCGCTCCTTGCCGCTGGCCGAGATATTGGCGTATGCCGCGACGTAATGCGAAATTTTGCCGTGATCATCAGCGATGGCATTGATCACTAGATGGTCGGGAAAGATTTCACCGGATTTTCGCCGGTTCCGGATTTCCCCCTGCCAAGCGCCGGATGTACGGAGGCTTTCCGGCATATCCTGATAGAATGACCGATCCCGCCGGTCGGACAGGAGCAAACTGGAATCTTTGCCGAGAACATCTTCACGTGTCCAACCCGTGACCCTGGTGAAGGCAGGGTTGATCTCGATGATTCGCCCCACGGTATCGGTGACCATCATCGCGATGGACGTGGATTGAAATGCTGCTTCGAACATTGAACGGTCGACGGCCTTTCGTGCAATCCGTCCGATTAGCTGGACGCGCGCTCTGGTGCAGTCAAAGGAATGAGAACAAAGAAATGGTTAAGCTCGGGGCGCGCTGGTCTCCATTTTTCATGTGGCGCCGGAGCGCTTTTCCGCTGGCGGCGGCGATAACGCTTATTATAAGCGCGGTCGGGGCAAATTCACGGGCGCAAGCGTCGAATGGTGACTGGCTGGACACCATCGTTGAAGAATCGATGGAACGTTGGGAGGCGCCGGGACTGGCGGTCGCGGCGGTCAAGGACGGCAATGTAGTCTTATCACGCGTATACGGATTTCGGGACGTTGCCCGGTCCTTGCCCGTGACACCTCGGACTCTGTTTTCGGTGGGCTCGATCGCCAAGTCATTTACGGTGATCGGGGCCGCTTCCCTATTCGAGAAGGGGCGGCTCGATCTTGATGCTCCGGCGTCGCGCTACTTACCCTCGTTCAGACCGAAGCCGGTTCGCGGCGGACGCGCGGTATCGCCACGCGACCTGCTGAGCCATCGTTCCGGCCTGCCGCGCCATGATGCGCTGTGGTATCTCGCGGCCTTCACCCGTGACGGGCTGATCGATCGGATCCGCCATCTCCGCCCGTTCGCCCGACCGGGGGCGGCGTTTCAATACAGCAATCTGATGGTCATGGTCGCCGGGCAGGTCGTCGCGCGGGTCGCCGGCGCGCCATGGGAGGTCTTTACCCGGAAGCGTATCCTGACGCCTCTGGGGTTGGACGCAACCAGGCTAGACATTTCCGCCTTCCTCGCCACCGCCGACCGGGCGACGGGTTACTATCCCGGCGAAGACGGCCGTATCGTCATTCCGCCGCGCGACACAGACGCCATTGCGCCGGCGGCCGCGGTCTATTCGAACCTGGAGGACATGACCCGCTGGCTGCGGTTTTTTCTCGACGGCGGCCGGCCGGTCATCCGGCGGGAGACGCTGAAGGCGATGCTCACCTCCCGGACCGCTCAACTCGATCCACCCGGCCATCCGGAATTCACCGGCCAACGTTACGCGATGGGATTCTATGTGGACAGCTATCGTGGCGACCGACTCCTCTCCCATCCCGGCGTGATGGATGGCTACGCCACGCTTTTATCCTTCATGCCGGCGAAGGGCATTGGTGTGATCGTGCTGACGAATATTTCCGGCGGCAACCCGGCGCCGGCGGTCGTGAGCCAGTCGATATACGATCGATTGACCGGTCGTCCGAAGATCAACTGGGCATCGCGTTATTCATCCGCCAGGGAACGCCGGGCGGCGCGGCGACAGCCCCGGGTAACAGAGCCCGCCCCCACCCCGACCGCTGCAACAACCGATTATGTCGGCCTCTATGGCCATCCCGCATACGGTCATATGCGCATTGCGGAAAGCGCCGACGGCGGCCTCGAAGGGCGATTTCATTCGCTCACGTTCCGGCTGCAATACCAGAGCGGCGAGACCTGGCGCCTCGAAGAGACCCGTTGGCCGCTGCGCGCCGGCCTCTCCTTCCGTTTTATGCGCCTCGCCGACGGCCACGTCACCGCCTTGGCAACCCCGCTCGCCGACGGCCCCACCTATCGCCACAACCCAGGCGAAATCGTGTTCAAACGCGACCCGTAATACCAAGGCGCGCCGGTATTGACGACGCTCAGGGCCCCGCGAGTTTACCGATCGCAGCCAGAGCGCCTTCCACATCTAGGTCACGCGGTCCCATACCCGAGCGATGCGCCAATATCCCGTTTTCATCGATCACGAAAAGACGAACCGGATGGGCGGCATAGGCCAGAGCGGCTTCGTTTTTCATATCGCCGAGCAGAATTGGCATTTTCAGGCGCAAATCCAGCTGACACGCCTCCGCGACGTCGGCGCGTTCTTCCATCGTCGACGGCTGATCATAGATCACATCGTCGGTCAAATTGACCTTGACCTGCCAACCATCACTGGGATGCGCCTCGTGAATATAGACACAGTAAAACTGCATCCCGTCTTTGTACTTGTCGTAGGCTTCGTTGAGTCGCACGGACTCATTACGAAACGGCGGTCAGGTATAGGATCCGAAATAAAGCGTCACCGGCTTGCCGCGCAGGGACGAAAGCCGCACGAATTCACCGGTCCGCACACCATCGAAAGTAAGTTTCTCGAGGTTGAAATCGGGCGCCTCGTCACCGACCTGGGGAACGCTCTTCTCTATCTCATTACGTTTCGATCGCATCTCGGTCCAATCCTCGCGGCTGATCATCAGCTCGGCGAGGGCTTCATCGGATATCTGTGGAACTGCCGCCATTTATGCCCTCCAATATTCGAGCGGCGCTCCGCGTCGCGATCGCAAGGCATCTTCAATAGACGGGTACGCCGCGTCAACCGGGCCATGATCACGATCGAGCGATCGAAAACGGACGTCAGGCGTTTGCCCGCATCTTGAGTTTCATACCGACGATTTCATAAATATCGAGGCCGGTAAGGCTGACAATTTCTTTCAACGGCAGAGAGGTCTCGGCGAGCAGGACCTCGGCATGGGCTTCCGGATTGCGCTTCGAAGGCCGGGCTTGCCGCCGCGTCTGCGGGCTCCGTTCGGCGCGTCGGCGTTCCGCGGCGTTGAGGCCCCGCTCCTGGGCCTCCCGAAGCGCTTCGTCGCGACGCGCCTTGTCCGCACGAAGCGAGTATTCCATGAGGTTGATAACGCTCGCCACCGCCGAAGCCGCCTCGCGCTCGCGCTTGGTGCTCCGCATGAACGGCTCGGTCGTCTTGGGCGCCGGGGGCTCCGACAGCGCGGCTTCATCCAGAGTCATGCCGTGCTGGGAGGCGAGACGCTCCGCCGCCGCCAAGGCGTTCCCCCGCTCCCCTTCATAGGGGCTTTCAGCCGCGAGCTTCAGCAGGGCATGAAAACGCTCACGTTCGGCGGCGTTAAAGGGCTTAGGGGCGTCAGACATTGTCCGAAGCTCGACTCCATAAAACTACAACCAAACAGTATATCATAATATTCGAGATTAATGGTTAAAGCAGAGCGCGCAAATCTTTTGTCTCGTTACCGTTATATCGGGTAAACGACGGAATCGGCGAGCCTCAACGTATCGTATATCACCAGCTTCTCCCGAAACTTCAGGCCACCGTCCTGTTCCAATATGCGATCTCGATATTCCGCAGCCATGAGCAGCATGCTCTCGCCGTCGGTGTTGGTTTGATACACCGCCAGATTGGTTTGCGCGAGAATTTCATCATCGGCCCGTCCGATAATTCGCGTGCCGCCGAGGACATGGCGAATATAACGGGACGCGAAGACCGAGGCATTTCGTATCGCGGTCACGCGGTCGCGTAGCATCGCCCGGCTTTCGCAGCGCATCACCGCGACCGGAAGATTGCGCTGGTAGTTATCCCGTCCAGTCAGCTGATAAAGACACGGATCGGTAAAAAATTCTGGCCACCGTTCAATCTCCCCATCATCGATGGCATGGACATATTCGAGCTGGAGCGCCTCCACCGCGAGCCTCAACGTACTTTCATCCGACATTCGCGAAATCCATGATCGCCCGATAACGCTCATAGAACCCCCGGATCGCCGCCTCCGTCACCAAATGGTCTCCCGGCTCCGAATCCCGCCCGCCGAGGTCGAGCACCGCCGCTTCGCCGTCTCGGGTGCCCGCGATGCCCGCCCTGCTGAACTCCATCATTTCGGTGTCGTCCAGCGAGACGTAACCCGCGCAACCCATCAAATTAGCCTGACGGACGCGACGTTCGGTCATCTCCTCGTCATCGCCCTCATAGCCGAAGAACGTCCAGGACAATTCGAACCGGTCCGGACCGCGTGGAATGACATGGCGCATCGCGAGCGTGTTTGTCTGTTGCTGAACGATCAGGCTTGGGAACACGGTCAGCATCGCCAATGTTACGTCGTCGGGAAATTCTTTTGCGGGCATGATCAACCGGGTGTCTTCCAGCGTGTAGTCCGGGTCGAACTTCGCGACGTCGTCGGTGCCCGCATGATCATCCGACGCCGCGCGGCGCGACGCCATCACGGCATGACCCTTAGAATCGTCGAGCAGGCATTCCGACTTCTGGTCAACCCGAAACAGCCCGAACGAAACCAGGAAAACATGCAGCAGACCCGCGTGATACGGATCCTTGATGTTCTCCATCATCAGTTTCCAGTTGCCGCCGATCAACTGGCGTTGATACCCGAGAACCCGCAGCGGTCGACCATCGAAGACCCGCGTAAAGTAATGCAGCATGACGGGACCAAGGTAATCGGTCAGCGGCGCCACCTTTGGGTCGAACGACGCGAAGACCACGCCATTGAGCGTTTCGGCGCGGAGCCGGACCAACCCGTGATCGGCAAGGTCGAAATCCTCGGGCATGCCGCCCTTGCCCTTTACCCCGTGCCGGAACGGAACGCCGATCAACGCGCCTTCGAGATCGTAGGTCCATTGGTGATAGGGGCAGGTGAGAGCATTGCCGCAATTGCCAAGCGTCTCGCCGGTGAGCCGCGAACCACGATGGGCGCATCTGTTCTGGACAACGTTGATCGCGCCGTCGGAACCCCGAACCGCCAGAACCGGGATATCGCCAATAAAACTTTGCCGAAAATCCCCCACCTCTGGTAATTCCGCGGCAAGCGCGATGTAATTCCAGGTCGGCCCGCGAAAAATGCGGTCCCGCTCATTTTCGAAATTACCCTGATCGTGGTAGACCCAATAAGGAACGCGCGCGCCCCCTTCTCCGGGCCAGTCTCGCCGCGCCGTTTCACCGGCGTTGTCGGGCATTATCGATCCTTGGCGGTACGTTTGAGACAGGAGTCAATTTAACTGTCCCGCGCCCGCAAAGCCAGCGGATGCGATACGAAATAAACGACCGTCATGCGGAACTAGAAGAAGCGCTCCGGGACCTTGATGATATCGCCGGGCATGACAATGTCCTCCGGCAGGATGCGCTTTTCCTGCTTCGCCGAATCATTCGCCCGGGTAATCGACATCCGGCCTTTTTGGGCCCGATAGGTGAACCCGCCGCCCAGAGCGACGGCATTGATCACCGTCATGCCGCTAACATAGGGATAACTGCCCGGTCGTTTTACCTCGCCGAGAATATAAAACGGCCTGTAGTTCACCACTTCGGCGTTCACACGAGGTTTTTTCAAAAAGCCCTCGCGCAACTTTCGAGAAATTTCCTCTTCGAGTTCGCGGAGCGACAAGCCTACGGCCTTTACCTCGCCCACCAACGGGAAGGCAATCATGCCATGACCGCTGACTTCGAATTGTCCCGAAAGGTCTTCCTCGCCGAAGATTGTAACTTTCACCCGATCGCCGGATCCCAGCAGGTACACGGGCATATCCACCGCCGCCCGGGAACCGTCCATGGTCGGAAATACAAGAAAGCAGGCCGTGAAGATAATCACGGCTACGGAGGAAATCCGCGACGAAAGTGTCATCGATGCTACGCCTAACCACTTTAAAGCGACCGATCGGTAACCTTCGGAAAATACGATTTAAATTTGGTTAAATTGCGCGGAAACACTGAAAAAACGAGTCGTTCGATAACCTTTGAAAAAAAGGGTGGCCCCTGCCGGACCGGGGGCTTGGCGCCGGCAGGGACCCGGTTCGTCAGGCGGGGTGGCTCCGCCTGACGATGCCGTCTTTTACGGAAATCCGCGCCATGACGGTGATTTCCGATTTGTTCGGCTGTCCCCTGCGGGCCGGTTCGAATGAACTGGCATTCGCGCCCATACCGACAGACGTGGAGACGCTCAACCTTTCAAATTTCCTAGTCGTTACCCAAAGAGGCACTTAACTTGAGTTCAAAATAACATATCACAATTCTTAATTTTTCTAAATAATGATTTAATAAAATATAAATTATTTTTAATTTTCATTAACCTTAATATTGTTGATTAAATAATATGATTAATTTTTATACTTAATTTTTTAGTAGATTTATTATTCATTGATTCTGGTTTGAAATTGGAGAACGGAAACCTATTTCTGATAGCATCCATTGTCGAACCAAGCACATCGACAGATCCGGAAAGGGAAATAGGTGTCAACCAACCCACCAAAATGGATTCGACCGCTCAGCGATTACGGACCACTCGTCGTCTTCTTCGTCGCCTATACAAGTTGGGGATTGATGGCGGCGACCGTCGCCCTGATGGCCGCAACCGGAATTTCACTCTTGCTGGCCCTGATTTTCGAAAAAAGAATTCCAGCGCTGCCATTGATCACAGCCGTCGTGGTCGGGGTTTTCGGCGGGCTGACGCTGTGGCTGAACGACGAAACATTCATCAAGCTCAAGCCCACAATCGTACAGGGGCTGATGGCGGCCATTCTGCTCGGTGGCCTCATGTTCGGTAAGCCGCTATTGAAACCGTTGATGCAGGCGGCGTGGCCCATGAATGAACAGGGCTGGCGCAGGCTTACCTTCCGGTTCGCGATATTTTTCCTCGCGATGGCCGTCCTGAACGAAGCAGTGTGGCGCACCCAAACGACCGATTTCTGGGTGACGTTCAAGGTTTTCGGTATTGCCGGCCTGACATTTCTGTTCGGCATGACCCAGATGCCGCTCCTCAATCGTCACCGCATCGATGATGTCCCCCCCGAACAGAAAAACAGCAAACCCGCCAACCCGGGCCTATAACTTTCTGGACATACGTCCTAATTCCTTTATCAGTAAATTTGGGATGACCTTCCGGATTTCGGTTCGGATCCGGACGGTCTTAAGAGAAGAAACAGGGGCTCAGCTATGTCTGGATTAAACCAGGCGTCGTCCGAGGCAATCGAAAACTATGCGTTCGACGACCATGCTCGCCGTGCCCGTGCCGAGGCCGTGTACGGCACGGCTCTGTGGTCTTCGGCGCTATACGCCGTCAATGCCGGTATCGTTTCCCTCGCCCATCGCGACTCGGTCGCCCTTGAAATCATCCTTGCCTGGCTCGGATGGATGTTGCTGGCATCCGTTGTAAGGCTTGCGATCTGGTTGAAATTTCAACGCACCGACAAAGGTGACCGGAACACTTCCTTCTGGTTCCACGCCACAATGTTCTCGGCGCTCATATCGGGCATCGGTTGGGGCGCCGCCGCGATTCTCTTCCTGTCACATGTTTCGCCGGTTATGGATCCTGCGAACGCAACCATGGCCAAGGACGTCATAACCATTGTTTTCGTGGCCGGCATGTCGGCCGGCGCCTTGGCGAGCTTCGGACCAATTCTTCCCGCCTTCAGCATTTATGTGATCACCAGCTTGCTTCCTGTTGGAATTTTATTAGCGCTGAAAGCCACCGAACCGCACCTGCTCATGAGCGTGACCGCGGGGATCTACCTCGTCTTCCTGCTTTATTCGGCGCGGCGCTATAATGTGTTGTTCGACGAGATATTCAGAACGGGGTTCGAGAACGAAAAGCTGGTGGAGCAATTGCGGGCAGCGCGCGATGAGCTCGAACAAAATGTCATCGAGCGAACCGGAGAACTGCGTCGCACCGTGGTCTCACTTGAGAAGGAAATGGCGGAACGTCAGATTGTCGAACGTCAGCTTGCCCAGGCCCAGAAGATGGAAGCCGTGGGGCAACTCACCGGCGGGATCGCGCACGATTTCAATAACCTGCTTACCGTTGTCTTCGGCAATCTGGAATCCGTTCGCACCCTCGCCATCGATCAGGCCAAGATACTGCGCCATACGGAAATAGCCTATCGCGCCGCGAAACGCGGGGCCGAACTAACGTGGCGGCTGCTGGCGTTTTCCCGTCAACAGCCCTTGCAGCCAATGGTCACCGACCCCGGGCGTTTACTTCACGGCATGGAAGACATGCTCCGCCGAACTCTTGGCGAAACAATCAGCCTGCAAACAGATGCCGAACCCGGCCTTTGGAGCATTCACGCCGACCAGGCGGGACTTGAAAACGCGATCCTTAACCTCGTGATCAATGCCAGCGACGCGATGCCCGACGGCGGGACTCTGCGGATCACCCTCCGTAACGAACAATTTAATTCAGCCCATTCGTCGCCTCACGACGAGGATCCGACGGGTCCCTGTGTGGCGATACGCGTCGCCGATACGGGAGGAGGCATGGACGCCGAATCCGTCGAGCGGGCCTTTGATCCGTTTTTTACCACCAAGGACGTGGACAAGGGCAGCGGCCTCGGCCTCAGCATGGTTCATGGATTCGTCCGTCAATCGGGCGGATACGCCGTTGTTGAGAGCGAACCTGGCCGGGGGACCACCGTGACCATGGCCTTTCCCCGATCGAACCCTGAAAGCGGCATGCCGGTTTCGCAAACCGAAGTGGAGAACCATGTCCGTCCAGAACATGGCGGCGCCGAAACAATCCTGGTTGTCGAAGACGATATAGACGTGCGGGAACTTCTGGTCGCTCAGCTTACCGATCTGGGATACCGGGTTCTTGATACACGCGATGGCCCTTCGGCCATGGCGCTTCTCCAAGACACGCCCGATATCGATTTACTGTTTACCGACATCACGTTGCCCGGCGGCATGGACGGCCGCGACATCGCGCGAGAATTCCGGCGCCAAAGACCCGACAGCGCGGCCATGCTATGCACGGGCTATGCGGAAAACTTCCAGTCTCCGGAGGGAGTGCCCGCAGGGCTCGATCTCCTCGCCAAACCCTATACGCTGGAAGAGTTGTCCACGCGCGTGCGCCGCGCCCTGGACGAACGACCATTTAATAGGTCGGCATAGAGCTGTCGATGCGTTCTGACCAGGCGAGCACGCCGCCCACGAGATTGGTCGCGTTGGTGAAGCCCTGTTCTCGGAGGAACGCGACGATTTTGCCGCTGCGCTTACCCGAACGGCACAGCACGACAAGCAATTCGTCCCTGGGCAGATCATCGAGCCGGTCCGGCACCTCGCCCATGGGGATATCGAGACTGCCCGAAAGGGCGCAAATCGCAAGTTCCTTGGGCTCTCGGACATCGAGAAGAACATGGACCGCGCCGTCGCGGCGCATCCCGTCATAATCCTCGACGCTGATTTCCATTGGCGCGGCTCCACTCATCTTCGGTCTCCCCTGTTTCGACCGGTTACTTAGGACACTTCCGCCGCGGAGCCAAGCGCGATCAGTTGAGCCCTGGCGCGGGAAATCTTTTTCGCCGAGGGACTCGAAACGGTACGTATCCGTGGTCGATGCCCAGCGCAGCATACAGGCTTCCTCGCACACCTTGCGGGCGCGGTCGTGAAGCGACGAATCTTCCAGGTGCCGGGCGCACAGATCAAGCTGACGCTGGGAGTGTTCCTGGTCGGCCATCTCGTGCTCGGCGAAGAACTTCACCTCCTTCGCGTCGCGTTCGTAGCCGTAATGCGCCTTGAACGCCGGCAGCGTCACCTCGGCATTAAGCTCCGGTTGCTGGCCTTCCTGCGTCGAGAGCATGGCCAGCGCGACGCCCACGGGCTCGCTCTCGCAGACATAGCGGTAATGCAGCGCCCGTCCCCACCAGGCCGGGGTCGGCTCGACATTCAGAACCTCGTCCTTCGTCATTCCCGCCGCCTCGCAGAAATCGAAGATCATGTTCATGTGGTTATGCGGCTCGACGTCGGGACCGGCCAGCAGCCCTTCCTCCTCGGCGAGGTTCTCTATCACCATGTTCTGCACATCCTTGGAAGAACGCACGATCATCAGCCCGAACGCCTCATAGGCCAGCTTCACGAATTTTGCGTGCTGCGCCATATAGACGCCAAGGACACGAAGATTGAGCCCACCGTATTCAGCCAAGTGGGCCGGAATGACTGGCGCGCGGCGGATTTTGTTG
>CAZPMO010000107.1:0-16303 GCA_964587515.1 uncultured Rhodospirillaceae bacterium
AAACTACTTCAGGCACGCCGGATATGCGTAAAACTAAACGGGCGAGGCTCTAGGATCAGAATTTCACCACGCCGAGCACGTCCTGGAACAGGACGAGGCAAAAGAACACCGCCGCGATGCAGCCGAACAGAAGATGCACCGTGTCGGCGTTGCCGTCAGGGTTACGCGCGCGAATGCCCTTCCAGGCGATCACCGCGGTCGCGAGGAGAAATATCCAGTTGAACGCCGCTTCGAACTCTCCGGCGAACTCGAACATCGTAAACCGTCCCCCATTTTGAGCGGAGAGACAGCTCTTATACCACCGATCGCCGGGTTTATATCAGGTTCCGCGCTTGTCCGCGTTCGGGTCCAGCTCGCCATCGTTGAAATAGGGCGGCAGGACGGACGTGCCGCCACCACCGGTAGCGTAATGGCCCGCGAGAATGCCGCCGCCCAGGATCCCGATCACGACCGTCACGGCCACCGCGAAGCGGCACCCGCCGTTGGGCACGTGGTCCACGAAATGGGCGTCGTAGCAATGATATGTCGGGTCGTTATCGTCCAGCATGCCGGCCTTCGCCCGCTCGCTAATCTTGCGCGCGTATTGGCGAGCCCAGAACGGAACCTGATTGGAGAGCATATAGGAATCGAACAGCCCGTCGATGGCGCCCGGCGCAAGATCGTCGCCAAACCATTCTCGATAGGCGAGTTGCAGAAACTGGAACTCGCCGATCTGCAACAGGTTCGCGGCGCGGCCCACCTCGGCGCGTTCGGGGAATTCCTCGTGGTCGGGACGCAGAAGGGTCTGAAACAGGTTCATGACCGGGCCAATCGTTCGTGGATATCTGTATTAATGTTTGTATCTCACGCAAGACCTTCAAGGCTGGTTAATTTTCGCGGTCCGCCGTTTCGAATCAAGTGACATTTCCGTTATAAAGCCGTGTCTATTTCGTTGTCCCGGGTTGCGTCTTTCATCGCGGCCGCGTTCCTGCAAAACGCGCGCTCGGCGCTGCAAAAGCATCTCAAGGGCCGGCTGTCGACGCTGGGCGCCGCCTATGTGCGGTTTCTCTACGCCTGGCCCTTCGCGCTGCTCTATCTGCTGGCGCTCCATCAGTGGGGCGGGCTGGCGCTGCCGCGCTTCAATAATCTGTTCCTGGTCTATTGCGTGCTGGGCGGACTTTCCCAGATCATCTTCACGGTTCTGTTGATGTGGTTGTTCTCCTTTCGCAATTTTGCCGTCGGAACCACCTATTCCAAGACCGAGATCGTGCAGATCGCCCTGCTCGGCTTTTTGGTCCTTGGCGATACGCTGAGCCTTCCGGCCGGCCTTGCGATCATCGTCGCTGTGGTCGGGGTCATCCTGCTGTCGGTCGGCCAGAGCCGGCTCGCGCTGTCGTCCCTGCTGACTAACATGGCGGAAAAATCGACCCTGATCGGGCTGGTCTGCGGCGCCTTCCTCGGCGCTTCGGTGGTGTTCTTCCGGGCCGCCGCGCTGGCGCTCGAACACGACAGCGTGGCCATGGCGGCGGCCTATTCACTGGCGATCGCGGTGGTGATCCAGACCGTGGCCATGGGGCTCTATATCGCCGTCAAGGAACGCCGGACATTGGTCGATGTGTTCGTCCACTGGCGCTGGTCACTGGCCGTCGGCGTCTGTGGCGCGGCCGCCTCGATGGCCTGGTTTACCGCCTTTACGCTCCAGAACGCGGCCTATGTGCGCGCGGTCGGCCAGATCGAGCTTGTCTTCACCTTTATCGCTTCGGTGTTCTTCTTCCGCGAACGCACCAACCGCACCGAACTTGCCGGCATCGCGCTGGTGATAGCCGGCATCGTTACGCTGATCCTGGTGCGTTAGGAGAAGTTTTTCTCGGCGCCGGCCCGCTCAATCCACAATCGCCACCGCGTCGACTTCCAGCAGACATCTTGGATCGGTGGCGAGCTGGACGACCTGAACCGTGGTGGTGGTCGGCTTGTTGTCGCCGAAATATTCGGCCCACACCTTGTTGAGGGCGTCCTGATCGGTGAGATCGGTCACGAAGCGGTTGGCCTTCACGATGTCGCCGAAGTCCGCGCCCACCGCATCGAGCCCCTTCTTGAGGTTTTCCAACGCGACCCGCGCCTGACCTTCCATGTCGGACGGCATGTTGTCGAATTCCTCGGGGCGGTGCGGGTGGTGGTGATAGACTGGCGCCGCCGTGCACCCGGCGAGATAGACCGTGGTGCCGCCATCGACGCGGATCGCCGGCGCATAGGGCATCCACATATCGGGCGCGTCGGGCCAGTGAATATGTTCAATCGTCTTCGCCATGGTCGTTCTCCCTGTTCGTTCAAGCCGTGAGTCGTTCGACGAACCAGTCGGCGATCATGTGCACGGCCGGTCCCGGCCGGTCGAGTTGCACATGCGCCTGGCCGCCTTCGTCGCTTCTGTAGATTTTCAGTTCCTTGTGTTTCGAGCCGGCTTCGTCATAGAGCTTTTGCGCGTCCCACACCTCGGTCTGCTTGTCTTCCTCGCCGTGGACCACCAGCAAATCGCACTCGATCAGCGGCGCGACGCCCTCCAGGGTGTATTTTTCCAGTTCGACGAACGCATCGTCCCAATTGTCGACGCCGAGAATCTTCAGGACGTGGTTGCCGGTGGTGCCGGTCGGCGTCTCGGCGGTGATCGGCCCGGCCGCCTTGCCCGGTTCCACCTTCAGCAATATCCGCCACATCTTGTGAAAATCATATATCGCGGCCCACGCCACGGCCGCGCGGATGCGTTTTTCGAACGCCACGGCGCGCGGAATGTAATAACCGCCCAGGCTCGCGCCCATGATTCCGACGCGCGCCGGGTCGATATCGCCGCGCCCGGCGAGATAGTCGTATGCCGCGGTCGCCGAGTGTTCGGAATCGTATTCCGCGCGCACGCCGCGGCGCAGCGTTTCCGCCTGTCCCGGATTGTCGATGCCGAGGCATGCGATGCCGCGCGCCGCCAGCGCGGCGGCGACAGGGAACATCTCCTCCTTGGTGCCGTCGAGCCCGTCCGACAGAATAACCACCGGGGTCGGGCCGGAGGCTCCCTCCGGCGCGACGAAATAGGCCGGCAACGTATAGTCCCGGAACGGAATTTCGATGAATTCCAATGCCGTCGGCCACAGCGCGCCGAACTCGCGGAAACATTCCAGGTGCTTGCCATAGGTCGCGTCGCCGCGCGGATCGGACGGGTCGAGGAACGCGTCCGACCATTGATAATAGAGCGCGGCGCGATAGAAACCGTCGCGCGCAGTCACGGTCTGGCCCTTGGCGAGCGCCGTGCGCGCGGTGTCCTCGACCTGCCGCGACAGCGCGATCCAGCGCGTATGCCAGGCCTCTAAATCGCCTGAGGGCGGGACGTCGGCGGCGTCGCGGATCGGCTCGCAAGCCCAGTGGATATCCCCCATCGTGCCGCCCGACGCCATGCAACGCAGCACGCCGAGCGACCACATGTAATTGCCGGGGAAATAGAGAAACATGCCTGGTTCTCTATATCTCCGCCGGGGCTAGCGCCGGCCGGCCGCGAATTGCGTCGGCCATTTTTTCGGCGATCATAAGGACCGGCGCGTTGATATTGCCGCCCACCAGATCCGGGAAAACCGAAGCGTCGATGACCCGCAGCCCGTCGACGCCGCGCACCTTGCATTCGCCGTCGACCACCGCCATGTCGTCGATCCCCATCTTGCAAGTGGCGCAGGGGTGGTGCGCGGTGGCCGAGGTATTGCGGATGAAGGCGTCGATATCGGCGTCGCTTTGCACGTCCTTGCCGGGCGCGGTCTCTTCGCCCCGGAACGGATCGAGCGGCTTCTGCATCGCCACCTCGCGCACCATCTTGAAACCGTCGCGCATGGTGCGGATGTCATTCTCCGTCGACAGGAAGTTCTGATGGATGCGGATCGGGGCGCGCGGGTCGGCCGAGGCCAGTTTCAATTCGCCCCGGCTTTCCGGGTGCAGCAATACCGGTCGGCAGCCGAAGCCGTCCCGGTATGCGCGCTTGAATCCCGGGAACCAGGGGCCGGCGTCGCCCGGCACCGTGCGCACCAGAAACTGCATATCGGGTATTTCCAGTTCCGGGCGGGTCTTCAGGAAGGCCATGAAGCCGCTCGGCAGATCGGTTGCCGGTCCGGTGCCCAGCAGATAGGCGCGCGTGACGTTGATCGCCGCTTGGTCGAAGCGCATCTGCGCGTGGAACGGGCCCGGTTCCGGGCGGTGATATTCGACAATCGCCGACAGATGATCCTGTAGGTTCTGGCCAACGCCCGGAATCTCAACGCGGGTCTCGATGCCGTGCCGGGACAATTCCTCGGACGGCCCGATGCCGGAGAGCATCAGGATTTGCGGCGAATTTATCACGCCGCCCGACAGCAGCACCTCGCGGTCGGCGCGCACCTCGGTCGTGCGTCCGCCCTTGGCGTATTCAAGGCCGACCGCGCGGCCGCCCTCGAAAACCAGCCGGGTAACCAGCGCGCCGGTCTCGACCGAGACGTTGGGCCGTTTCATCGCCGGACGCAGATAGGCGATCGACGCGCTCCACCGCCGACCGTCGCCGATGGTCTGCTGAAGCCGTGCGAATCCTTCGTTCTGGGCGCCGTTGTAATCGGGCGTGACGTCGTGCCCGGCGGCCCGCGCCGCGTCCAGATAGGCGTCGACCATGGGATCGACATAGGAAGTCGGGCGCGTCTTCAGGGGACCATCGCCGCCGCGATAATCATCGGCCCCGCCCATCCACGATTCGGTCTTGCGGAAATAGGGCAGCACGTCGGCATAGGACCAGCCGTCGAGCCCATACTGGCGCCAGCGGTCATAGTCGCCGCGGTGGCCGCGCACATAGGCCATGGCGTTGATCGATGACGACCCGCCCAGAACCTTGCCGCGCGCGCATTCGATCTTGCGGCCTTCCATATTGGGTTCGGGCTCGGTGAAATAATCCCAGTCGTGGCGGCGCTCGGTGAGAATTTTGCCCCAGCCGAGCGGGATGTGGATCCAGGGATCGCGATCGCGGCCGCCGGCTTCCAGCACCAGCACACTGACATCGGCGTCTTCGCTCAGACGGTTCGTCAGCACACAGCCGGCCGACCCCGCGCCGACGATCACGTAATCATAGCTTGTCCCGTTACTCATCCCGAACCTGCCTCCCTGAATTTTTTGTCATGGTCGCGTTTGATGAGGGCGAAAATTAGCACATCATCCGAAAAGATCGAACGCCGCCGACAGATAGGCGCCGGTTTGTTCGCGCGGCAAATTATGGCCGCACTGCCCGATCAGGCGCACCTCGGCGCGTGGCAGGCTCTCGGCCAGCACCATGGTCGTCTCCATGGGCGGGCAGGGCCGGTCGTCTCGGCCGTGGATCATCGTGATCTCGGCCCCGATGTCGGCCAGTTCGCCGGCCGACAGCACGCCGGCGTCGATGAAACGCTGGCGCGGCGGCGCGAACATCGCGCCGAAATAGCTGTCATATCCCGGCTGGTTGAGAAGCTCCCAGCGCCCTTCGATCATCTCATCGCTTACGTTCGCGGGATCGCAGACCATTGCCTCCATGGCGCGGCGCAATCCCGCGCGATCGGACGGCAATTCCCAGAATTCATCGAGCGCTTGGTTCAGCGGGTAGCTCGCGCCGATCGAGCACGAGGTCAGCGCCTTGGTAATACGCGTCGCGCCGCACGCGCCGCCCAGTGAATGTCCGGCCACGCCACACGGCCCATCGGGCATAAGGTCCAGCATGGCGAGCCCCTGGCGGACCCAGAGATCGACATCGAAAAACGGCTCTTCCGGCTTGCGCGCCGATTCGCCGAAGCCGATCAGGTCGCATGCGAGAATGTGATAGCGCTCGGCCAGAGGCTCCAGCACTGGCCCGAAATTGCCGACAATGGAGGTGCCGGGTCCGACGCCGTGCAGCATCAGGACCGGGAACCCGGACCCGCCTTCCCAGTAATGGACCCGGCGCCCCTCGATCTCGGTGAATTTGGCCTCCAGGGTCATTCGAAAACCTGGGCTCCGTCCAGCGCGGCCACGCCCTGTTTGGCGACTTCCAGATCCTGGGCGCCGGTGCCGGAGCCCACCCCGATGCCGCCGACGACATCGCCGTCGACGATGATCGGCAGCCCGCCCGGCAGATTGATGCGTTGGCCCCGGGTCGCGATGGCGAGTTTGAGATCGACCCCTTCGAGGATGTGGCCGGTGGGCTCGCCGTAGGATGCGGCGGTCTTCGCCTTCATCAGCGACGTGTCGATCGACAAGGCGAATGCGCCGTCCATGCGCGAAAACGCCAGCAGGTGACCGCCCGCATCGACGATGGAAATACATTGCGGCACGCCCATGGCCGCCGCCTTGTCCATCGCCGCGCGCAGCATCTTCAGCGCGCCGTCATTGGTTAGCCTGTGTGTTTTTACGGTATCCGCCATGTGTCCCTCCCGTCTCCGTGTTTATGTGTTGGTATGAGAATAGCGCGTTTGCCGGCCCGATACGATAAACTGCGCCCATGGTTGAAACCACCGACGAGACTCTGGATGCGCGCGGGCTCAAATGTCCACTGCCGGTGCTGCGCGCCCGCAAGGCGATCCGCAATATCGGGAAGGGTGAAACCCTCGCCGTGCTCGCCACCGATCCCGGCACGATGAAGGATTTCAAGGCGTTCTGCGATGCGACCGGACACGCGCTGATCTCGGCGGCCGAAAATGACGGCGAATTCCACTTTTTGATCAGGCGCAAATCATGAGCATTGCCCGCGAAACCCCCGTGCTGATCGTCGGCGGTGGGCCGGTCGGGCTGGCGCTGGCCGCCGAGCTGGGCTGGCGCGGCGTAGACTGCATCCTGGTCGAGCAGACCGACGGCGTCATCACCACGCCCAAGATGAACGAGGTCAATCTGCGCACCATGGAGTTCTGCCGGCGTTGGGGTGTCGCGAACACGGTGCGCGACTGTCCGTTTCCGTGGGACTATCCCATGGACGTCGCCTTCATGACGCGGCTTGGCCACGAGCTGGGCCGCCAGCCACGGCCGCCGAAGCGCGATCAGAAACCGGGACCGGCGAGCCCGGAGACCTTCCAGATCTGTTCACAGCTCTGGTTCGATCCCATCCTGCGCGATCTTGCCGCGTCGTTCCCCTCGGTCAGCCTCGATTACCATTGCCGCCTGGACTCGTTCACCGAGACCGGAAACGGCGTCAGCGCCGAGGTGACCCACCTGGAGACCGACGAACACGAACGCATCGATGCGCGGTTCCTCGTCGCGTGCGACGGCGCCACCAGCGAAATACGCGCCGCGCGCGGCATCGAAGTCGATGGCGACCGGGTGCTGGGCCGGCCGGTCCATCTCTATTTCCGTTCGCACGACTTCGCCGAGCGCGTCGGATTCGACCCGGCGGTGTTCATTCTGCTGGTGGACGAACAGGGGGCGTGGGCGAACGTGCGCGCCATCGATCCCGTCGGCGGATTATGGCGGTTGATGATCATCGACACGCCGGAAGGCTTCGATCGCGACAATATCGATGTCGACGCGCAGCTTTACCGCGCCACCGGCGCCGATATCCCGGTCGAATGGGTCGGGGCCAGCGTCTGGACCCGGCGTGGCGTGGTCGCCAGGCGTTACCGCGACGGACCGGTATTTTTGGCGGGAGATTCGGCCCATCAGCTGTCGCCGACCGGCGCGCTGGGCATGAACACCGGCATCGGCGACGCCGTCGATCTCGGATGGAAACTGGCGGCGGCCATCGAAGGGTGGGGCGGCGAGACCCTGCTCGACAGCTACGATGTCGAACGCCGCGCGGTGGGCGCCCGCAACGTGGCCATGACCACCGTGTTTCACCAGGATCACGACCGATTTCGCGCCCCGCCGGGGGTCGAGGCCGATACCGCCGACGCAGCCGCGGCGCGCCGCGCGCTGGGCGCGGAAATCGTCGACGTGGTGGGCGCGATGTTCCGCACCGATGGCCTGCAACTGGGTTATTTCTATGACGGCTCGCCGGTTTGTATCGACGATGGCGCGTCGCCGCCGCCGGACGATCCCGCGATTTTGGTGCAAAGCGCGCGGCCCGGTTCGCGCGCGCCGCATGTCTGGCTGGAGGCGCCGCGAGATCGGCCGGAGAACAACCGCACGACTCTCGATCTGTTCGGGCGCGGCTTCGTCTTGCTGCGATTGGGGGACGATGCGCCGGACGCAACGCCGTTGGAACGCGCCGCCGAGATGCGCGGTGTGCCGCTGCGCAGCGAACGGCTTGTGAACGAGGAAGCCGAGCGCCTGTACGAACGGAAATTGGTGCTGGTGCGTCCCGATGGCCACGTCGCCTGGCGCGGCGATACCGCGCCGGAAGATGCGGTCGCGGTGATCGACCGGGTGCGCGGCGGCTGAAGATGTGAATACACCGGGCTGGCGCGACGCTTCGTCCGATGCCACACTCTGGCGCTATTTGATGGAGGTTTGCGATGCATGATCCCCGATTGCCCCGTGAAATCGTCGAGCGCGTGATCGCGCGACGCGGCCGGTTGAACGCCTATGAAAACCTGGATGGTTCGGGCACGGCGCTGGTCGTGATCGATATGCAGAACGCTTTCCTCGCCGAGGGCAAGCCATCGGAAATCCCGGTGGCGCGGGAAATCGTGCCCAACGTCAACCGGCTCGCCGAAGCGACCCGAGACGCGGGCGGGACCGTGGTCTGGATGCGCATCACCACGGCGCCGACACCCGATGGCGGCTGGCCGACCTTTTATGAATTCGTGGTCAATCCCGAGAATGCCGGGCGGATCAGCGCGAACCTCAACGCCGGCACCGAGGGCCACGCCCTTTGGCCCGAACTCGACGTGCGCGAAGAAGATTTGATTCTCGACAAGACCCGCTTCAGCGCCTTTCTCCAGGGCTCGTCCGACATCGAGGCGCGACTGCGCGAACGCGGCATCGACACGGTGCTGATCACCGGCACCGTCACGAATGTCTGCTGCGAAACCTCGGCGCGCGATGCAATGCAGCTCGGGTTTAAATCGGTGATGGTGTCGGACGGCAACGCGGCGCGCTCGGACGCCGAACATACCGCCACACTATTCAGCTTTATCCAGTCCTACGGCGACGTGCGCCCGACCGATGAGATTATCGCGCTGCTGGAGGCGGGCTCGAGCGAGCGCGTCGCAGCCGAGTGAATCGAGCCCGAGTTTTTCTGGGAGTCTGTGTCGCGCTATCGATCGCCGGTAACGCCGTCGCCCAGCAGATCGTTTCGGTCGGGATCGTTTCCGCCACGTCGGGGCCCCTGGCGGAAGCAGGTAAATCCCAGCTCAGCGGATTTAAGCTCGCCGCCAAGGAGCTCAAAAAGGCGGGCGGCTTTACCGTCGGCGGCAAGAAATACGTGATCGACCTGAAAATTCATGACACGCGTTGCGGCGTTGATGAGGGTTCCGCCGCGATCCGCAATCTAGTGCGGCGCGACCGCGTGCCGGTGGTTCTGGGCGAAGTATGTGATTCGGCCGCTGTCGCGGAAGCGGCCGCGGCCCGTCAACTTGAAGTCCCGATCGTCTTTACCGCACCGACGCTGGATGGGCTGACAACCGAGGAAAACAGCTGGGTATTCCGGATTAATGCGCCGGCCCGCCAATTGAACAGTGTCATGGCTAAATTCATCGCCGAGCGTCGCTGGTCGCCACTGGCGTTCCTCGCGCGCGACGACGCTTTGGGCCGCAAGCGCGTGGCGCGGATCAAGGACGTTCTGCCGGGCGGCATACGTCGGGGTCATGTCGGATATTTCGACGCCGCGGCGCCCGATTTCGCGCCCCTTATCGCGAAATTACGGTCCACCGGCGCGGCCGCCGTCATGTTGTTGACCGATGCGAAATTCGGCGGCAAGGCGATCAAACAAATTCAGGCGGCCGGTCTCGACCTGCGGATTATCGGGTCGCCGGAAAATGGCGGCGATCAGTCCGCCGGCATGGTGCGGATCATCACGTTCGCGCCGGAAGCGGAAATCCCGGCGGTCAGGAATTTCGATACCCGGTACCGGGCCGAGTTCAACCAGTCGCCCGACGGCTACGCGGCGGCTTCCTATGACGGTCTGTTCGTCGTGGTCGACGCCATGCGGCGCGCGGGCTCGGTGGCCGACGCCGAAGCGATCCGCGATGCGCTCGCGAAAACCCGGCTCAACGGCGTTACGGGACCCATCCGCTTCGATGAAACCGGCCAAAGCGCGCCGACCGTTTATGTGACCGGCCAGTGCGAGAAGAGCGGACGCCGCATCCTCGCGCCGGCCCATATCGCGGGGTCGTGCGGCGGCGGTTGACGCATCAATCGTCGCGCGCCATCAGCTTCCGCGCATCCTTGTCGGCGCCGGACGGCAAGGGGGCGCGCCGGTCGATGATCCAGGCGGCGATGTCGTTGAGCGGGGTCGCGGCGTCGAGACCCCGCAGCAGCATATGATAGCCGCTGTTATAAAGCGCGGCGCGGACGTCGCCGTTCCGCGGGATGCTCCGCAGCATCTCGTGGGTCGGCCGGCTCGGGATGATCTCGTCCTTGCGTCCATAGAGAATCAGCGTCGGCCGCGAAATCGCCGGCGCGGCTTCGAAGGCCGCATCCATCAGATCGATCAGGCCGTGGACCGCGTCGATCCGTGTCTGCTTGAGAACCAGCGGGTCGCGGCTCAGCGCCCGCAGCATCGGGATATTGTCGGACGGTTTGATCCCCAGCCCCTGGCCGCTGACCGGAAACCACGGCACCGTATGGGCCATTAGCCACAGAGCGCCGCGCTGGATGGCGCCCATATGACGACGCCCCCAGACCGCCGGCGCGACCATGACCACGCCGTCGAACATTTTCTGCCTGCCGGCGTCGGCGGTCGCGACCATCGCCACGGCGCCACCCATGCTGACCCCAAGCAGGAACAGCGGCGTGCCGGGATGATCGCGGCGCAGCAGTGTCGCCAGGGCGCGCACGTCGCGAACCATGGTCCGCGTCCCCGACCAGATGCCTGGATGGGGCGCGGCGCCGAATCCGCGTTGGTCGTAGGCGTATGTGGCGATGCCCCGCGCGGCCCACAAGGCGGCTGGTTTATCGAAGGCGTTCGAATAGTCATTGAAGCCGTGCAGCGCGAGAATTACCGCCTTCGGTGGACCTTCCGGTAGCCAGCGCCGCAATGGCAGCACCGCGCCGTCATCGGCCACCATGCGCGCCTGTTCAAGACTGGGTTCGGCGATGACGGGGCCACCGCGCTCGACGCGCGGCGCGCAGGCCACCGCGACAAGAAGCAACCACGCAATTAGTATGCGTTTCGTCACTAGGGTTGCGGGCGGGTGCGCGTCAGCGACAGATCGCCGGCCTGGGGATCGCCGATGCCCGGTACGTTTGGTTCGGCGGGCGCGCAGACGCTGCCGGTCAGGCGCAGGAAAATTTCCTCGAGATCGGCTTCCTCGGTGGTGAGGTCGGCGATCTCAAGACCGGCCTCGCGCACCGCGGACAGCACATCGCCGACATTTGTGCGGCTCGGCTGATAGCTGACCACCAGGCGGCGCGGCGAGACCAGCTCCACCGGCCAGCGCCCGAGCTGCTCCGGCGGCGCGGTCAGATCCCTTGTCACGATGATCGCGAGTTCCTTGCGGTCGAGCCGCGCGATCAGCGCCGGTGTGGTGTCGCACGCCGCCAGCCGGCCACGATCGATGATCGCGATCCGGTCACACAACTCTTCGGCCTCCTCCAGATAATGCGTGGTCAGCATGATGGTGACCCCCTCGGCGTTGAGCTCGCGGATATAGCCCCACAGATGCTGGCGCAGTTCGACGTCGACCCCGGCGGTGGGCTCATCCAGAACCAGAACCGGCGGCGAATGGACCAGCGCCTTGGCCACCAGCAGGCGTCGGCGCATGCCGCCCGACAACGAACGCGCCGACGAATCGGCCTTGTCGTCCAGGGCAAGCACCCGAAGGATTTCCATGGTTCGCCGCTCCGCCGGCGGGACCGCGTAAAGCCCGGCCTGGGTCTCCAGCACCTCGCGCGGCGAAAAGAACGCATCGAGATTGATTTCCTGCGGCACCACGCCGATGGCGGCGCGCGCGCGCCGGGTCTCGCGGTCGATGTCGGAGCCCCAGATTTGTACCTCTCCGTCGGTCTTTACCACCAGTCCCGCGAGGATGTTGATCAGGGTCGATTTGCCGGCGCCGTTAGGGCCCAGCAATCCGAAGATCGACCCGCGCGGCACGGCGAGATCGACCTCGCTGAGCGCCTTCTTGGCGGCGCCGTCACGCGTGGATCGGTATATCTTGGTCAGTTTGTCGGTCTGGACCGCGTATTCCGGCGCGTCTGGATCGGGCGAACGGGACATGGCTATCGGGTCGGTCAGAGGGAACGATCGGAGGTTGATCGCGGACCGCAAGTGGGTATCATCCGCCGGTCGCCGCGGTCAATGCGCGGCGCCCTTGAAAGGATAATGGCCCGGTCATGGAAACACCCAACGAAGCGCCCGAGACCATCCATGTCTCCGAAACGCGTGTCGCCTGCGATGGCGGCGGCGGCGCGCTCGGTCACCCCAGGGTATTCCTCAGTCTGGCCGATACGGGCCGCGTCGAATGCCCCTATTGCGACCGGCTTTACGTGTTGGAAGACGGCGCGGGCGGCGGCGGGCATTAAGCGGCGCCGCCCGGAAACAAGAACCCCGCCTCGTGGCGGGGTTCGTTGATTCTTGATTGGCGGCGGCGTCATAGCGCCGACTGAATCCACTCCACCAGCTTGCTCTTGGGCGCCGCGCCGACCTTGGTGGCCGCGACCTCCCCGTTCTTGAACAAAATCAGCGTCGGAATGCCGCGTACGCCGAACTTCGACGGCGTCATCGGATTGTCGTCGATGTTCAGCTTCGCGACCGTAACCTGATCGCTCATTTCGCTGGCGATTTCCTCCAGCGACGGGCCAATCTGCTTGCACGGGCCGCACCATTCCGCCCAGAAATCCACCAGTATCATGCCATCGGCATTGAGGACGTCGGTTTCGAACGAGTCGTCGGAAATTGCCTTGGTGGTCATGGAAAAGCCCCTTGCAAGCGAAACCAGAATACCCCTGGAATCTAAGTTTGGCTCGGGTCTCCGTCAAGGTGCATGGCGGTCGAGGACCGCATTGCCCACCGGATCGAGCCTGGGAACCGCGCTCCACAAGAGGGCGCAGCGGATGGTAAATTTTGGGTAAATACGTCGCAGAACCGCGCGATAGGCGGCGAGCTGGCGGACATAGGCGACCGGCAATTCGCCGTCTTCGGCCGGGGGCGTGCGATTCGCCTTGAAATCGACGATCAGCACCGATTCGCCGGTCACCGCGAGCCGGTCGATACGGCCCGATATCACCATCCCGCCGACCTCGCCCACGATGGGCACTTCGGCGCGCGATTCCGGACCGAACAGGGGCGCGAATTCGGGCGATTCCAGCACCGCCAACGCCTCGTTGATGATCTCGTCGCGTTGCGTCGACACTAATTCGTGAACCGGCCGTTCCAGGAAGCGCCGCGCCGCCGCACGCCGGCCGGCCGGTTCGATCTCGGGCAGGGCTTGCAGCAGCCGGTGGACCAGATTGCCGCGTCGAATCGCGGCCTCGCGGTCGCCGTGCGGCGGGTCGACCGGCGGCGCGTCGTCGGCGGGGCGCGACGGCGTCAGCGGCCGCGGCGGCTCGGGCTCGGCCGGGGCCGGCGCGCGCGCCCAGCTGGGCAGCGGCGGCGGCGCTTCGGTCGCGCGTGCCGCTTCGACCCTGGCGTTATCGGGTTCCGATCGTTGCGCGTTTTCCATTCGCAGGCCGGCTCCGCTCCAACCCGCGATCCCGGGTGCGGCCAGATCGAAGGTCACCTCCTCGGCGATCCCGGACAGGCCCCGGACGACCAGATTGTACCAGCAATCCTCGGGCGTCTTGTTGCGGGTGCCGTAACCGCACACGTACAGCCGATCCTCGGCGCGGGTCATCGCGACATAGAGCAGACGCCGGTATTCCCGGTCGTTCTCGCGCTCGGCGGCCTCGCGGAGCGCCGCGCTTACCGGTTCCTCGACCGCGCGGCGTGGTGTCCACAGCGCCAGCGGATCGGGACCGCCTTCGTCTTCGCTCCACAGCAGCCGGGTTTCGCCGCGCCGCGGGGTCTGCATGGTGTCGGCCAGGATGACCACCGGCGCCTGAAGTCCCTTGGCGCCATGGACGGTCATCACGCGCACCTCGTCGCGCGCGGCATGTTCGAGATCACGCTTGATCTCGCTCCTGCCCTCGACGAACCATTGCAGGAACCCCTGAAGCGACGACGGATGGGTGCGCTCAAAGGACAATGCCAGCGCCAGGAACTCGTCGAGCGGATCATTTGCCTCCATGCCGAGCCGCGCGACAATGTGTTCGCGTCCGCGCCTTGGCCCCAAAATATCGGCGTAGAACTCATAGGGCGGGACGTAATCTGCGCGCGCCATCAGGGCGCTCAGTAATTCGACCGCGTCGGCATAGCGGTCGTCGCGCGGTGCGCGGTGGCGAAGTTCCCGCCACAGGCTCCGGTCCTCCGCCCGCCCATAGGCGAGATCGAACAGCGCCTCCTCGTCGAGCCCGATCAGCGGGCCTTTCAGTACGCAGGCCAGGGTCAAATCGTCCTCCGGCAGCAGCAGGAACTGGCCCAGCGCCACCAGATCCATGATCGCGAGCTGGTCGCCGAGCACCATGCGGTCGACGCCGGCCACCGGAACATCGAGATTCTTCAGCGCGCTGACCAGCTCGTCGACCAGGGCGGTGCGGCGGCGCACCAGCACCATGATGTCGCCGGCGCGCACGGCGCGGTCGCGACTTTCCAGCCTTTCGCCGTCCGCGATCCAGTTCTTTATGCGGGCGGCGATCACGCGGGCCAGGCGATGGGCCGGCGGATCGCCCTCCATTTGCACGCTGGGCGGCGCCCAGGGGTCGATATCGTCCCGGTCATCGGGCAGCACCGGCGGCCACACTTCAACCTGCCCCGCCTGACCGGCGCGGTGCGCGGTATGGGTAATCGTTTCCTCGTCGAGACCGTCATGGGCGTCTTCGCGCGCGAACACCGCATCCACCGCCGCCAGCACCGGTTCGGCCGAACGGAACGAGACATCGAGGCCGACCGACTCCCAGGCGCCGCCGGATTGCGCGACGCGCTCGGCGAAATAGGCGCTCATGCGGCGAAATTCCTCGGGCGCGGCGCGCTGGAAGCTGAAGATCGACTGCTTCGCGTCGCCGACCGCGAACACGGTGCGCGGCCGTTCCCCCGCCCCGGCGCCGGCGAAAAATTCCTCGGCGATGGCGCGCACCACGGCCCACTGGTCGGGGTTGGTGTCCTGCGCCTCGTCGATCAGAATATGGTCGAGCCCGCCGTCGAGCTTGTAGAGAGCCCATGACGCGCCGCCCTCCGCCTCGACCAGCGCGCGGCCCTTGAGGATGAGATCGTCGTAATCGAGCAGCGCGTGCGCCGTCTTGTGCGCCTCATAGGTCTCCAGCAGCCCGCCGGCTAGCGCCAACAGCGCGCCGGACGCATGCGCCACGGCCAGCGCCTTGCGGCGCGCGGTTACGTCGATCAGCCGCGCCGCTTCGCGCGCCATGATTTCCAGCGCGCCCGGGAATTCCTCGGCGACGGGTTTGGTCATCAGCGTCTTGCGTGGCTGGTTCTCGCGGGTCAGGAACAGGGCGGCGTAATCGTCGAACGACGAGGCCCGTTTGCCCGGATCGGCCAACCAGCCGGCGATCGACGCGCCGCGCTTCTGATCGGTGTCGGACCCGCGCGCCAGCGCGCCGGCGGCGGCGCGCAATCCCTCGGCATCGAACGACGCCTCGTCGCAGGCGGTCGCGACCACCGCCTCCACGGTCTCGCCGGGCACCACGCCGAGCCGCCGCATCACGCGTTCGCGCAACTGCGCGCTATCGCCCGACAGCAGCGTCGCCAGGCGGCCCCGGTCGCGCGCGATCAGCGCCATCAGCGTGACGAATTCGTCTTCGCCGGCCCAGCCCGTGACCGTCGCCAAGGCATCGGCCAGTATGGGGTCTCCGCCGCGCTGGGCGCGTTCCAGCAGATCGTCGCGGGCGGCATGCATGGTCTCGGCGGCGGTGCGCTCGTCCATCACCTGGAAATGGGGCGCGACGCCGGCCTCCAGCGGGAACCGGCCGAGCAGCGATTCGCAGAAGGCGTGGATGGTCATGATCCGCATGCCGCCCGGCGCATCGAGCACGTCGGCGAACAGCCGCCGCGCGATGGTGAGTATTTCATCGTCCGGTTCCGCGCCGGTAAGGTCGGCGACCGCGCGCGCCAGGGCCGGATCGTCGCCCGCCGCCCAACCGCCGAGGACGGCATTGACCCGGTTCGCCATCTCGGCGGCGGCGGCGCGGGTAA
>CAZPMO010000108.1:0-16263 GCA_964587515.1 uncultured Rhodospirillaceae bacterium
ACGAATCACGCACCAATCAACAACACAAGCGACTTTATCAACAATATCTGCCAACAAGAGACATTCGGTGCTCGTTGGCGACACCAACCATTGCGTGAAATTACTCTCCCTCGCGTGTCACTCCGGCAGGCCGGCTCTGCGAAGATTATCCGCCAAACGCTCGCGGAACGCATCGATGCGATAGGCGAAAATCTCATCGGCCAGGGCCACCGTATACTCGGGGGAAAAATTTAGAAGCGCCGCGATTTCTATAGCCGCGTCGTCGACGCGATCCATTTCCACGTATGCGCTGGCCAGATGCAGGCGCACACCCGACTGGGCTGGCGTACGGTCTCGGGCGATCTCCAGCTTGGCCACCGCCTCCTCTAAGCGACCCAAGAAAAGGTACTCCATACCTATGTGATATTCCGCAAGCGGCGCGAACGGGTCCATCGTCAAGGCCTTGGTTGTCAGCTGCAGGGCGCGTTCGAGATTTCCGGTGCGGAGATTATGAACACCTTGATAGATGAACACCTCGGGCATGTCCGGCGCGAGATCCACCGCCCGATCGAAGCTCATTTCGGCTTCTTCATCCCGTTGTTGCCATGATCGGACCCAGCCCAGCCTATAATGCGCGACGGCGGACTCGGGATCGAGGGCGACCGCCTTCTCTGCAGCCGTTGAAGCGTGATCCAGGGTCCCCTCGACGTTTTGCCAACGAAACACATGAGGACCCATATAGCACGCGGATAGATAACCGTATGCGTCAGCGAAATTCGGGTCCAACTCAATCGCCTTCTGCAAAAATACGAGCGCCTCGCGGAACGCCTCGGGCGAATAACGGTTATAGCGCTCGCGCGCCCTGAGATAGAGATCATAGGCCTCGATGCTGGTCGTCGGTTTGCGCTCCACCCGCGCCAAGTCGCCCGACGTGAGGGTCACTTTCAGGGCCGTGACGATCTTCGCGGTGATCTCGTCCTGGAGCGCGAAAATATTCTCGAACTCGCCGTCATAGCGTTCGGCCCAGAGGTGGCCGCCGTTCTTCGCGTCGATGAGCTGTGCGTTGATCCGAATTTGGTTGCCAGCGCGTCGCACGCTGCCTTCGAGGACGCGCTTAACCCCGAGCTTGCGGCCCACCTCCACGACATCGACGGATTGGCCTTTGAACGTAAACGACGAATTACGGGCGATGACGAACAAGCCCGAAATTTTGGAAAGATCGGTGATCAGGTCTTCGGTCATGCCGTCAGCAAAATATTCCTGTTCAGGATCGCCGCTGATGTTGGTGAAGGGCAGAACCGCGATCGACGGCTTGTCTGGGAGAGGCAATGGTCTGTCGGCGCCTTCGACCTTAGTCGCCTTCACGGGGGCGCCCGCCTGATCGGACACACGATAAACCCGAATGGGTTTGTCGATATTCTTGACCGTGTGCTCGCCGAGATCGTCGAACGTCGCGGAGACTTTACCCTCTATCTGGTCATGGATGGCCGCCGAAATGTACACCTCACCGGCATTACACAGGCTTTCCAGACGCGCGGCGACGTTCACGCCGTCGCCGAGTATGTCGTCTCCATCGGCTACGATGTCGCCGAGGTTGATGCCGATCCGCAGTTCGAAACGATGATCCAGCGGTACGTCCTCGTTACGCCTGGACAAGGCCCGTTGCACTTTGATCGCGCGCTGGGTCGCATCAACTGCGCTCGGAAACTCGACCAGAACGCCATCACCCATGGTCTTGACGATGCGGCCGTTGTGCTCCGCTGTGCGTGGATCGAAGACTTCTTTACGCAACACCTTGAGCTGCGCCAGCGTGCCGGCTTCGTCCTCGCGGATGAGCCGGCTGTAGCCAACCACGTCCGCAGCCATTATCGCCGCAAGCCTTCTCTGGACGCGTTCTTCCGCCATGGGACGTGTCTGCTTTCAGGACAACTAACGGGCGAGATTGTATGGGGGCCTCACGGAGGAGTCCATCGGGGCCGAATGGCCGCAATGGGTCCAGGAGCGGAAGTCAGCGGCAGTGTCGGGGATATCTCATATTGGGGGTGAAGCGGACGTATATTTCGATCCGGTCGAGTGCCGAAATATGCCGTATGCACCGTCAAAATCAGCATTTGCGGTTTAGGGCATTGAGTATTTCACGCGAGCAATGCGATGACCGGATAACCAAGCCAGTAATGCACAGCAGCAAAGATGGCGTAGAGGCTTGGCGTCTTTGGTGATCGGACCCTTGGCCGGCGCGGTCCACGGTCCCTCGGCGCGATTAATTGCCGCCATTTGGACCAGCGCCCAGATCCCAAGGCCACCAAAAAGAACAAGTGAAGCCAAATCTCCGTTGACCAGGAGATGCGCCACGGCCCATACGACGACACCACTCAGCATCGGATGGCGTAGCTTCGCCGCGACGATGCCTCCAACCCTTCCCGCGTCCATCAGGAAGATGGCGACGAGCATCAAAAGATTGTTCAAATGCCGTGCCCAGGAGGGCAGTGCGTAAAGAAGTACATCATCTGAACCGCGGTAACCGACCACCATCAAAACGATTCCCGTCAGCACCAGGACGGCCACCACACCAAGCCCCGCCTTCCCCAGGGCGGCGCGCTGTCTGGGCAACACCCGCTTGAACAGATGTGCGCCTATCCATAGTGATAGTCCGAGATATAAAAAGATCACGCCAGGCACCGTTCCAGAACCGGCGGCAAATAACCAACGACATCAGCAGCCAAGATTGCCGCAAGCATTCTCTGGACGCGCTCTTCAGCCATGCTTCCAATCTCAGGAAATCCCTAATTCAAACCCTCGATCAAGACGATCTCGGACCTTGAACCGGTATCTCTCAGTTTTATCAGCGGTGCGTATTCAGGATCGTTATACCAAGCCCTGGCCAATTCCGACGTTGGGAATTCAGTGATTACGCGCCAATCCGGTAGCGCGCCGGCCGGAGATGAGTCCATTGACGCCAAAGACCCGCCCGCGCAACACTTCGACCCTCCCTCAATACCCCGCCACGCCGCCGTCGCTGCGGGGGTCCGTCGCGCCTTCCAGGGTGCCGTCGGGGCGGCGCGACACGGCGCCGGCGTGGCCCATGAGATCGCTGAAGGGCTCGACGATCTCCACCGTGTGGCCGGCGGCGGCGAGCGCGTCGATCAATTCGGGGTCGAAGCGTGATTCCAGCTTCAGCGTGGTGGTCTCGTCACCCCAGGTGCGGCCCAGCAGCCAGCGCGGCGCGGTGATCGCGTCCTGCAAATCCCGGCCGAAGCCCACATGGCGGGTGAACACCGCCGCCTGGGTCTGGGGCTGGCCCTCACCACCCATGGCGCCGTAGGCCAGCGTTCGGCCGTCGGCGAGCAGCGCCAGCGCCGGGTTCAGTGTATGGAACGGCTTGCGGCCGGGTCCCAGCCGGTTACGCGCGCCGGGGCTCAGGGAAAAGCTCGCCCCCCGGTTCTGCCAGACGATGCCGGTCTCGCCCAGCGCCACACCCGAGCCGAATTCCCAATAGACGCTCTGGATATAGCTGGCGGCGCGCCCCTCGCCGTCGATGGCGCCCATCCAGACGGTGTCGCCGCCCGGCGCGGCCGGTTGCGGCCAGGGGAGTGCGCGGGCCGGGTCGATGTCCGCGGCGACACGGTCGAGAGTTTCATCGCCCAGCCAGGCAGCGGGATCGACATCCATGAAATCCGGGTCGGCGATGTGGGCGTCGCGCAGCAGGAACGCCTGCTTGGTGGCCTCGATCAACCCGTGCAGATGATCGAACCCGTCGGGCTCCGCCACCCCGAGGCGGTCGAACAGGCCGAGGATCATCAGCGAGGCCGCGCCCTGGGTCGGCGGCGGCAGGTTATAGACGCGGCCCGAGGCGAGCCGGACGGAAAGCGGCGTCACGCGCCGGGCCGTGTGAGAGGCCAGATCGGCGGCGGTGATGGGGCTGCCGGCGGCGGCGAGGTCGGCGGCGATGCGCGCGCCAAGCCGGCCGCGATAGAACCCGTCGAGACCTTCTTCGGCCAGCGCCGCCAGCGTTTCTCCGAGGCGCGCATTGCGGAAGCGCATCCCAGGGGCGGGCGCGGTTCCCAACTCGGTCAGGAAGATGTCCGCGAAGCCGGCGATTTCGGCAAGCTCGCCGCGCTTGGCCTCCGTCACCCGCGACTGGTTGCCACTGACCGGGAAGCCTTCGCGGGCATACCAGATCGCGTCTTCCAGCAGCCGGGGAAGCGCCATCGTCCCGCCCCATTCCGCCGCGACCTCTAACGCCGCCTGCCATCCCGAAATCGCGCCCGCCACAGTATTGGCGGCCAGCGGTCCGCGCGACGGCACGGCCGCCATGCCCGCATAGAGCGCGTCGTCGACCCCGGCCCCCGTTGCGCCGCAGGAATCGATGCCGATGGGCGGCGCGCCGGGCGCATGGACCAGCCAGAACCCGTCGCCGCCGATGCTGTTCATGTGCGGATAGACCACCGCGATGGCGGCGGCGGCGGCGACAATCGCCTCGATGGCGTTGCCGCCGTCGCGCAGGACGGCGAGCCCGGCCTGCGCCGCGAGGCCATGCGGCGCGGTCACGATTCCGCGCGCGGCCTGGGCGGCGTGCAGCATGGCTCAGCCCGCCGGGCGGCGCGAAGCGTCGCCGGCCGCGAGGTGAAGTTCCGCGACCGGGTTGAGGCCGGCGGTCCAGCTTGGATGGCGTTCGAACACTTCCGGGTCGTGGCCCGGGACGATGCGGTCGACGCGGTCGTCGAGAACGCCGCGGATATCGCGATAGGCGTCGATCAGGTTCCAGCAATTGCCCTGGACATAAGCGGGCGGCCACATGCGTTCCACATTGACGTACCAGTAGACGCAGTCGCCGGCGATCACATACGGCCCGTCGGACGTGCGCACCTCCACCCATTGCGAGCCGAAGGTGTGGGTGTCGCCAGCCAGGTGGCAGTGGATGCCGGGCGCGACCTCGGCGTTGCCGTCGAGGAATTGTACGCGCCCGTCACTGATCAGTGCGTCCAGCAGTTCGAAATCATTGGGGTTGATGGACGACATCGGCCAGCCCTTGGTGTCGGAACCCAAGTCGCCCGGCAGGTCGAACACCTTTTGCCAGCCGTCATATTCGGCGCGCTGCACCAGGAAGGTGGCGTTGGGATAGCGGTCGAGATTGCCGGCGTGGTCGAAATGCAGATGGGTCAGGATCACGGTCTCGATGTCGGCGGGGGCGAGCCCGACCTTGGCGAGCACGGTCTCGGGATGCTCGACCCCTTCATATTCCTTGCCCGACGGCGACCAGCCGCCCTTCATGCCGGTGTCGATGACGATGGGGCGCGGCGTCTCGCCGACCGCGCCGCCCAGCACCGCCGAATAGATCATCGGGTTGCGGATCATGCCCTTGTTGGAATTCAACAACGTGCCGCCGAAGAAATCGCGCGGCATGTTGGAGCGGGTATAGGCGAAGGCCCAAATGGAATAATCTGTGTCCATGAGGATTGATTATGCCCGCCGACAAAATGCCCGCAACCCCGGATGACGCCGCGACCGTCCCGGTCCTGATCGTCGGCGGCGGTCCGGTCGGTCTCGCGCTGGCCGCCGAGCTCGGCCGGCTTGGCGTGCGCTGCGCCATCGTCGAGCAGACCGACGGCGCGGTCGATCATCCGAGGGCCAGCGAGCTCAACGCGCGGACCATGGAGATCTGCCGGCGCTGGGGCATCGCCGGGAAAGTGCGCGCCGCCGGAACCCCGTCCGACTTCCCCAACGCGGCGATGTTCGCGACCAGCCTTACGGGCTACAAGCTGACGACCATACTGCGCCAGTCGCATCGCCCCGACCGCGACTTCACCCACGGCCCGGAACGCCCCAAGCGCTGCAACCAGTTGTGGTTCGATCCGATCCTCAGGGATTATGTGGCGACCCACGAGACGGTCACGCTGCGATCCCGTTGCCGGTTCGAGGGGTTCGAGCGGCGCGGTGCGGGGATTACCGCGACGGTGCGCGATCTTGGAACCGACACTGTCGAGACCATCGCCGCCCGTTTTCTGGTGGCGTGCTGCGGCGGCAACAGCGCCATCCCCGCCGCCCTCGGCGAGATGCCGGACGAGGCCTCGATCCTCGACCATTCGCTGAATATCTTTTTCCGCTCGCCCGAACTGTGGGCCCGTCACGACAAGGGCGCCGCCTCGCTGAATTTCTTCCTGAAGCCCGAAGGGCTGTGGGCCGGCATGTCGAGCCAGAACGGGCGCGATTTGTGGCGGGTCACGGTGCACGGCACGGCGGACGCGACCGCGCGCGCCGCCGCCGATCCCGACGCCGCGCTCGAGCGCGTTTTCGGCGGCGCGTTTCCATACGAGTTGATCTCGGTGAAGCCCTGGACGCGGCGCAGCTGGGTCGCCGGGCGCTACGGCGACGGCGACGTGTTCCTGGTCGGCGACGCGGCCCATCAATGTTCGCCGACAGGCGGGTTCGGGCTTAATACCGGTATCGGCGACGCGCTCGACATCGCCTGGAAGCTTGCCGCGACACTGGCCGGCTGGGGCGGCCCCGGGCTGCTCGCGAGCTATGAGGCGGAACGCCGCCCGGTGGGCCTGCGCAATATCGCCGAGGCGACCCGCAATTTCGAGCAATACGCGCTGCCCGACGCGACCGCGATCGAAGACGACACCGACGAGGGACGGGACTTGCGGGCGCGCATCGCCGCCCTCATCAAGGAGACGCGATCGCGCCAATTCCTGAGCGACGGCATCGCCATGGGATATTGCTACGCAGAATCGCCGATTGTGTGTCCCGACGGGACACCGGTGCCGCCCGATCCCCCGTCGGAATATACGCCGAGCGGGCGGCCGGGCGGGCGCGCGCCACATCTGTGGCTGGAGGACGGGCGCTCGGTTCTCGATCTGTTCGGCGATGGGTTCACCCTGCTCCGGCTCGGCGAGAACGCCCCGGACGGGGGCTCGCTTCGCGCCGCGGCCACGGCCCGCGGTATGAAGCTGAGCATCGCGGAAATCGCCAATCCGGCCGCGCGGGCGCTATACGGGCGACGCTTGGCGCTGGTGCGTCCGGACGGCCACGTCGCCTGGCGCGCCGACGCGGCGCCGGAGGACGCGGCCGCCGTGATCGACCGGCTGAGGGGCGTTTACTAAACTGAAAGATTAAAGATAAATGATAAAGGGCAAGGCATTCGCCGTGAATCCCGGAGCCCGCCATGCTCAAAGTCAAGGATATCCTGAAGACCAGGGGCAAGGAACTGATCACCGTCGATGTCGAGGGTCCGGTTCTGCAAGCCGTTATGCGCCTGGTCGACAATAATATCGGCGCGGTGATCGTCCTCGACGCGGGAAAGCCGGTTGGCATCCTGTCGGAGCGCGATGTCGCCGGCGCGGTGATCGAATTCGGGCCGGACCTGATGTTTCAGACCGTGCGGTCGCTGATGTCGAGCGACCCCGTCACATGTACGCCGGACGAAGGCATGTTCGACGTCATGGCGCGCATGGACCGGCATCGCATCCGTCATCTGCCGGTGATGAAGGGTGAAAAACTGCTGGGCATCATCAGCATTCGCGACGTGATGGGGGAAATGCTGGCCGACGAAAAGCGGAAAAACGACTCGCTGCGTTCGCGTCTCGAAGAGGTTGCCTGAAGGTTGACCGACCGGCGGTCAATACCCGCCGTTAACCAAATATTCACCAAAACCGCAAGAATGGCGCTCGGCGCGAGTTTTCCGTTGGCGCGACGGATCGCGACGCGCCGGATTAAGGCGCGGAAACTTCTGACGGGTAGGCCAGAATGGTTCGGGTTGCCGTACCATGTGCGATAATTTTACGCGGATCGCGATTGCCGGCGTTCGCCGTCATGATGGTCGCGGCGTTTTTGATCGCGTCGCCCGCCCGTGGCGCGGAGAAACTCTCCCTTCAGTTGCGATGGGACCATCAGTATCAGTTCGCCGGCTATTACGCGGCGCTCTGGCAGGGATATTACGCGAATGCCGGGCTTGACGTCGAAATCCGATCGGCGATCGGTCCCCACCGCAAGGTATTGAGGGCTGCCGAGGAGGTGGACTCTGGGCGGGCCGATTTCGGGGTCGGTTCCATCGACATTCTTTTGGCCCGGGATAGGGGAGCCCGGCTGACGCTGATCTCGCCGATCTTTCAGCGCAGCCCGGTGGCCATATTCGCGCGCGCCGGCGCCGGGCTGACATCGCCCGCCGATCTGGCCCGAATGCGGGTTCGCCGCGTCCACGACAGCCTCGCAGACATGGAACTCGCAACCGTCCTGCGCGCCGAGGGCCTCAACCCAGCCACCATAACACCGCTGTTTCCCGACAGCCGGGCCGGCCGTTCATGGGACCTGTTGCGGGCCGGCAAGATCGACGCCTTCGCCGGTTTCACATTTTCGACCATGTGGCTCGCCCGCAAACACGGAATCGAGCTGGATATGTTGCGCCCCCTCGCTTACGGGATCGATTTCTACGGCGATTCCCTGTTCGGCCGCGAGGACATGGTGCGCAAGAATCCGGAACTCGTGCAGCGCTTCCTTGCCGCCAGTCTCAAGGGATGGCGATACGCGCTGGAAAATTCCGTGCAGGTCGCCGACCGGATAACGCGAGAGCTACCGCGCGGCTTTCCGTCGCCCGACGCGAAAGCTCAGAACCGTTTTCAGATCGACGAAGTGAGACAGCTGATCCACCACCCGTTGATCGAGCTGGGCCACGTTAACCGCAAGCGCTGGCGCGGCATGCATCGCGCGTTATGGGAAGCGCGGCTGGTGAAAAATCCTCTGGATCTCGACGAGCTGATCTTCGACCCGGCGCGTGAAGCGCGGCGACAGTTCCTCTCTGGACGGCGCTATGTGCTGTCGGCCCTGGGAATTCTGGCGGTCCTGCTGGCGGGGTCGTCCGCCTGGAGCTGGACTTCGCGCCGCGCCGCGAGACGCGCCGCGATAGCGCAGCGCGAAAGCGAGCAGCACTATCGCACCCTTGCCGAGATGACTCCGGAAGCGGTCTATGTGCAATGCGACGGGGTGGTGGTGTTCGCCAACCGGGCGGCGGCCGACACGCTGGGCGCGGAGTCCGTGGAACAGATTATTGGCAGGGCGGCGATCGACTTCTTCCACCCGGACAGTCACAAAAGGATCAGGCAACGGCGGGCGGCGATGCCGAGCGACGGGGCGTCCCGGCACTTCGTCGAGCACCGAATTCTCAAGCTCGACGGCACGGAGGCCATTGTCGAGTGCACCACCGCCCCCTATAGCTGGCATGGCAAGGAAGCAGGTCTCGTCGTGGCCCGCGATATTTCGGAGCGCAAGCGGGCGGAGACCGCACTTGCGGAATCGGAAGAACGATACCGCAAGGTGGTGGAGCTGTCGCCCGATGCGATCGTGATCCACCGCGACCGTAAGATCGCCTTTGTTAACCCGTCGGCGGTGACAATGTTCGGCGCGCGCGCCGCTTCGGACCTGGTCGGCCGGACCGCGATCGACCTCGTGCACCCGGATTTCCACGAATATGTCCGCGGGCGTCGTGATCAGCTCAGGGCGGGAAGTCCGGGCCTCCCGGATGGCCGCATCCGCTTTGTCCGGCTTGACGGGTCGGACTTTCTGGGAGCCCCCAGCAATGCGCTTCTTTCGTGGAACGGCGAAGAAGCGTTCCTGGCCAGCATCCGCGATATCACCCGTCAGGAAGCGGCGGAGGAGGCGCGGCGCGAAAGCGAGGAAAGATTCGCCGCGGTGGTGAACAACTGCCCATCGGCCATATTCCTGAAGGATCTGTCCGGCCGTTATCTGATGGTCAATAAGCGTTTCCAGACATGGTACGGGCGCACCAAAGAGGATCTGATCGGCAAAACCCCGGCCGATCTTTTCGACAGGGAGCGCGCGGGGTCGGTCGCCGAGCATGACCGGGAAGTCGTGGAAAAACTCACGGCGGTAGAACGCGAACGGGTATTGCGCTTCGCCGACGGCCGCGATCACCAGATCAATGTAGTCAAATTTCCTGTCCTCGACGGCGACGGGCGCGCCGTCGGCATCGGCGCGTTCAACACCGACGTCACCGAACAACGCAACGCCGAGACGATGCTGCGCCAGGCCCAGAGGATGGAGACCGTCGGCCGGCTGACCGGCGGCATCGCGCATGAGTTCAATAACCTTCTGATGCTGATCCTGGGCAACGTCGAACTGATCGAGGACGAACTGCCGGCCAAAAATCGGATGGCGAAATATGTCGCGGCGGCGAAGAAGGGCGCCTTGCGCGGCGCCGAGCTGACACGGCGGATGCTCGCTTTCTCGCGCTCGCAGGCGCTTGAAGTCACCCGTGTGGACCTGAACGGGCTGATCGCCGATATGGGGGTCATGCTGCGCGGAACCCTGGGCGAGACGGTCGCGATCTATATTGACCCGTGCGACGATCTCTGGCCGACGCTTTCGGACCCTGGTCAGATCGAAGGGGCGCTGCTCAATTTGGTCATCAACGCGCGCGACGCCATGGCCGACGGCGGCGAAATCGTGATCCGGACCGCCAACCGAACGGTAAATGCGGCGGGCAAAGATAGACGGTCCGACCTCGCGCCGGGGGATTACGCGGTGCTGGAAATCAGTGATACCGGCCCCGGCATGACGCGCGAGGTCCGGGAGCAGGCGTTCGACCCGTTCTTTTCCACCAAGGACGTGGGAGAAGGCACCGGGCTGGGCCTCAGCATGGTCTATGGCTTCGCCAAACAATCGGGGGGCGGCGTCGAAATTCAGAGCGAACCGGGACAGGGCGCCACGGTCGGGCTCTATCTCCCGCGCGATGTGACGAACGCCCCTGTCGGCGAAAAAGCCGTCGCCGAGGAATCGGCGCCGCGCGGCAACGGCACGATCCTGGTGGTCGAGGACGATGCGGCGGTCCGCGCCATCGCGGTGCATCGCCTGACCAGTCTGGGATACGATGTGATGGAAGCCGAAGACGGCCCCGCCGCGAGCGAACATCTGGACGGCGCGGCGCAAATCGATCTGCTGTTTACCGATGTCGTGATGCCGGGCGGCGTGAGCGGGCTCGATTTATGGCGCACGGCGCGTCAACGGCGCCCCGGTCTGAAAGTCGTCTTCACCTCCGGTTACAGCGACGATGTTTTTGTCGGCGAGGAGTCGGAAACCGACACGTCGAACTTCATCCGCAAGCCCTATGTACGGTCGGAACTTGCACGCGCAATCAGCGCGGCGTTGCGCGACTAACCGGTCTCGCTCAGCTTGGCGTCCGCGTCCATCGACCACATCGCCGCGATTTCCGCGCCCGTTCCCACCACGTCGCCGAAATGCATGCGCACGTTCATCAGTGTCGCATCGTGCAAATCGCGCGCCGCGGAATCGACGCAATCCTCGGGCATCACGATGTAGTAGCCGTTGAAGTAGCCGTCACGCAGGGTCGATTCGACGCAAACGTTGGTGGCGACGCCGGTCATGACCAGCGTGCGAATACCGCGAAACCGCAACACACGATCGAGCTCGGTGCCGTGAAAACCGGAATAAGTGTGTTTTTCGATTACCCATTCGTCGGCCTCGGCCTCGACCCCGAAAAAATCCCAACCCCAGGTTCCTCCCTCACAGCAGATCGTTGAAATCTGCTTTTGCTGGAGCTTCGACAGCGCCTGACCGGAGAGGTAGCGGGGTTCGTAATTGGCCTTGATCCAGACCACCATCGAGCCGGCCGCCCGCGCCGCGCCCACCAGGTCCATGATGCGCCCGGCCAGCGGGATATTGCCGCTCATATCGACGCCGAGATTCTTGTGAAGATAGCCGTCTTCAGCGCAGAAATCGTTCTGCATGTCGACCACCACGACGGCGGTGTGCGCCGGATCGATCTTTTCCGGAAGGGACGAAAGAATCTCGGTCATGGATTGGCGCCTCGCGGTTTCGGAAAGCGGCCATGATTTCGCCAAAGGACCGCCGACGCAAGTATTTACACCATGCAACTGCACGGGCCATGCCCTAAAGTCAACGGAACAACAATGGTCGAAAGGAAAGTCGCCATGACCCGGATGACTGGCGGGCAGGCGATTGTGCGCTCGTTGATCGCGCACGGGGTCGATACGATTTTCGGTATCCCGGGCATCCAGATGGATCATTTCTTCAATGCGCTCCACGACGAACGCAACGCGGTGCGCGTCATCCATACCCGCCACGAACAGGGCGCGGCCTATATGGCCTATGGCTATGCGATGGCCAGCGGGCGCGTCGGCGCCTATGCGGTGGTGCCGGGGCCGGGATTGCTGAACACCACCGCCGCGCTGTCGACCGCCTACGCCAACAACGCCCCGGTTTTATGCGTTTCCGGGCAAATCCCATCGCACCTGATCGGACGCGGCGTCGGGGTGCTGCACGAAATTCCCGACCAGCTTGCGCTTATACGCGGCCTGACGAAATGGGCGGCGCGCGCCGATCACCCGCGCGAAGCGCCCGAACTGGTGGGCGAGGCGTTCCGGCAACTTTCCACGGGCCGCATCCGTCCGGTCGAGATCGAGATGGCGCTGGACATCATGGCCCAGGAGGCCGAGATCGAGATTCCGGCGCCCGACGCCGCCGCTCCTCCGCCCGCGCCCGACCCCGATCTGGTGGAACAGGCCGCCCAACTGCTGGGCAAGGCGGAACGGCCGCTGATATTCTCCGGCGGCGGCGCGGTCAATGCGGGGGCGGAATTGCAGGCGCGCGCCGAAATGCTGGAGGCGCCGGTGATCATGAGCCGCAACGCGCTGGGCGCCATGTCGGAACGGCATTATCTGACGCAAAGCTTCCTCGCCGGCCATCGGTTGTGGGCGGACGCCGACGTGGTGCTCGGCGTCGGCACCAGATTGAACCCGCAAATTCCGAGCTGGGGCCTCGACAAGGGGCTAAAATTCGTGCGCATCGATATCGACCCGGTCGAAATCACGCGGGTTCAGCGGCCCGCCGTCGGTATCGCGTCCGACGCCGGGACCGGTCTTGCCGCGCTGGCGGCGCGGCTCGGCACCCATAACCGCGCCCGCGAATCCCGCAAGGACGAGATGGCGACGTTGAAGGCCTCGATCCGCGCCGAATACGAGCAGAACCTCGGACCCCAGATCGCCTATCTGGACGCCATCCGCGCCGAGCTTCCCGATGACGGCATTTTCGTCGAGGAGCTGACCCAGATCGGCTATGTCGCGCGCCTCGCCTTCCCGGTCTACCAGCCGCGCACCTTCATCGGCACCGGCTATCAGGGCACGCTGGGGTTCGGCTTCGCCACCGCGCTGGGCGCCAAGGTCGCGCGGCCCGACGTGCCGGTGGTCTCAATCAACGGCGACGGCGGCTTCATGTATAACGTCCAGGAGTTGTCCACCGCCGTCCAGCAGGGCATTGACGTGGTCACGGTGATCTTCAAGGACGGCGCGTTCAGCAATGTTCAGCGCATGCAGGTGGAGGACCATGGCGGCAAGGTGATCGCGAGCGATCTGCACAACCCCGATTTCGTGAAGCTGGCCGAACTGTTCGGCGCCCAGGGCTTGCGCGCCGAGACGCCCGACGATTTGCGCGGGGCGCTGCGCCAGGGCTTCGACACAGCCGGCCCCACCGTCATCGAGGTCCCGATCGGCGAGGTGCCGAACCCCTGGGATTATTTGTTCCTGCCCAAGGCGCGCGGCTGAGGAACACCAGCGACCCCAGATGGTCGTTTCCATGCCAACGCAAAGGGTGGTTGATGAACCGTGGCGGGGATAGGTAGAGTGGCGCCGCATCCGGCCATGTCTTGAATGATTTGCGTTCGTCGAGCGAGCGGGCGATCCCGGACAGCCGCACTGGAAACCGCGAGGGGGCGGAATGCTGACATACTGGATCGTGGGCGGCGTAATACTGCTGGCCGCCGAGATCATCGTGCCCGGGATGGTGCTCGGGTTCCTCGGCGCGGCGGCGCTGCTGGTGGCGCTGGCGCTGTGGCTCGGCCTGATCGAGGGGTTGGTTCAGGCGCTGACGAGCTGGTTTATCGGTTCCATCGTCATGCTGGTGGCGTTGCGCGGATTGTTCCAGCGGATGATGCCGGGCGACGAGGCGGTTCAGTCGACCGACGAAGACCTCGATGCCTTCGGCACCGTCGTCGAGGTTGCGGAGACCATCCCCGAGGGCGAACAGGGCCGTATCCGGTTCCGCGGCACGACCTGGGTGGCCACATGCTATGAGCGGACCCTGGAGCCCGGCAGCCGGGCCAAGCTGGTAACGCGCGAGGGCATCACCTGGGTGGTCGAGCCGATTGAAGAGGGGCCCGAGGATCTCGCCTGAATGGCCCGCGCCGCCGACCGGCGCGCCGATGAACGAATTGGAGGAAATCGATGTTGACGACGCTAACCGTCTTTCTGCTGATCATGATTTTTGTCATTTGGCAGACCATAGTGATCGTGCCGATGCGGGAGATGTGCATCGTCGAGCGGCTCGGCAAGTTCCGCGCCGTGCTCGAGCCCGGGATCCATTTCCTGATCCCGTTCTTCGACCGTATCGCCTATCGACATGAGACCCGCGAGCAGGTCATCGACATTCCGAGCCAGAGCTGCATCACGCGCGACAACATCCAGGTCGATGTCGACGGGCTGGTCTACCTCAAGGTCATGGACGCCCAGCGCGCGAGCTATGGCATCGAGGATTATCGCCGCGCCGCGGTCAACCTGGCCCAGACCACTATGCGTTCCGAGATCGGCAAGATGTCGCTCGGCCAGACTTTCGCGGAGCGCGAGGCCCTGAACGAGACCATCGTGGCCGAGATCGACAGCGCGTCGGACCCATGGGGAATCAAAATCCTGCGATACGAGCTGAAGAACATCACGCCGTCGATGCATGTCATGACGACGCTCGAGAAGCTCATGGAGGCGGAGCGCCAGAAACGCGCCGAGGTGACCAACGCGGAGGCCGACAAGGCCGCCATGGTCGCCGTTTCCGAAGGCGAGCGCCAGGCCGAGATCAACCTGTCCGAGGGCGAGAAACAGCGCCGCATCAACGAGGCCAGGGGGCGCGCCGAATCGATTTCGATCGTCGCCACGGCCACCGCCGAGGGCACCAGGTTGATCGCGGCGGCGATCGAAAAGCCGGGCGGGTCTTCCGCGGTCAAAGCACAACTGGTCGAACGCTATATCGAGTCGTTCAGCGAGATCGCCGAAAAGTCCGACGTCTCGGTCATTCCGCTCGAGCTTGCCAACGTGCGCGGCTTCTTCGAGGGCATGGCGACGATGACCGGCGGAGATGCAGGAAACTCCCCCGCCGCCGCCGGACCGTGGGGCGGCGGCGCGAAATAAGGAGGCGTGGACATGCTCGAATCAACCTCGATCCTCGGCGACCTCTCGATCACCGACATCTTCAATCTCGTGGTCTGGGGGGTGCTGTTTCTGATCTTGATCAGCAAATTCTTCACCTCGATCCGGGTGGTGCCGACCCAATCGGCTTTCATCGTCGAGCGGCTCGGCAATTACCACAAGACGCTGGGACCCGGCTTCCACGCCTTGATTCCGTTCTTCGACCGCGTCTCCTTCATCCGCGACCTCAAGGAGGAGGCGATCGATGTTCCGCCGCAGGAATGCTTTACCAAGGACGAGGTCCGCGTCGAGGTCGACGGCGTCATGTACATCTCGGTCACGGACCCGGTCAGGGCCAGTTACGGCGTGACGAATTTTTCCCAGGCCGCCACCGAACTCGCCCAGACCACGACGCGCTCGGTCATCGGCACGCTCGACCTAGACCGCACATTCGAGGAGCGCGATCTGATCAGCTCGCGCGTGGTCGGCGTGCTGGAGCGCGCCGGCGAGGCCTGGGGAATCCGGGTCCACCGCTACGAGATCAAGAACCTGACGCCGCCGCCGACGGTCCACGAAGCGATGGAGAAGCAGGTAACCGCCGAACGCGAGCGCCGCGCCGTGGTCGCCAAATCGGAAGGTGAAAAGCTGAGCCGCATCAACATGTCCGAAGGTGAGAAGCTCGAGTTGATCAATCTGTCGGAAGGCCAGATGCAGCGCCAGATCAACGAGGCCGAAGGACGGGCCGAGGAAATTCTGGCGATCGCCAAGGCGACGGCGCAATCGATCGAGCGCGTCTCGGCGGCGATCAACGAGAGCGGCGGCGAAGAATCGATCCGTCTTCAGCTCGCCGAGAAATTTCTCACGCGGCTGACCGTGCTGGCCAGCAACGATACGCGCATCGTCCTGCCGGCCGACCTGACGAGCCTCGAGGAGATATTAAAGTCGCTCGAATTCCCGGGCCTGATCGCCGACCGGCCGAATAGCTGATCCCGGGCTAGTGGATTGATGATCCCTCTCCCCTTGTGGGACCTTTGCAAATTCTCAATTTCGTTCACTGACGTAA
>CAZPMO010000109.1:0-11896 GCA_964587515.1 uncultured Rhodospirillaceae bacterium
AGTTCACCGCCGATCTGCCGGCCGTGCTGGCCGCGACGGGCCCGGTGTTCGTGACCCTGAAGGTCGAGGCCGGGCCGCCGCCGGAACTGGATTACGAATATATCCACGGCGAACAGGCGCGCCGCGACTTCAAGGACGCGCTGGCGCCGATGATCGCCCGCCGCGACGGGACGGCGGAATAAGCGGAACTCGGATCAGACCGCCGCGATCGTCTGGACTTCGACCAGGAACGGTTCCTGCACCAGGCGGTCGACCATCAGCATGGTGTTGGGCGGGTACTTGCCGTCGGGGAACATCTTGGGGAATTCGCGCAGGCGGAATTCCATGAATTCCTCGATCGACTGCGAATGCACCAGGTAGGTGGTGAACTGCACCACGTTGGACCAGTCGGCGCCGGTCGAGCGCAGCGCGGCGTGAACATTGGCGAACACCTGCGCGCACTGGGCGTCGAAATCCCGTTCGCCGATGATGTTGCCGTCCTTGTCGCCCGACAGCATGCCGGCGATGAACAGGAATTCCGACGCCTTGACCCGCGTCACATGGGTGTACTGGCCCATGGGCGCGCCCAGCGCATCGGGGTTGTAGATATTGATATCGGCCGTCATGTCTCGTCTCCGCTTTGTTGGTTTAACGCAATGGTCACCGGATCGCCGTCCTCGAGGCCGAGCGCGTCGCGCAAGCCGACGGCCGCGATGATCTCGATCTGGGCCGGCGGGTAGCCGGATACCTCGGGCAGCACGATGGCGCCCTCGACCTCGCCCGCGACGCTGACCTTCCAGCAGCGCCCGTCGCAATCGTTGGGGCCGTCGCCGGGGTTCTCGATCACCACGCCCGGCGTGCGCTTCAGCCGCACCCAGCTCTGCATGGAATCCTCCTCGTCGAGCACCATGTTGAAGGTGCCGGGATGGGGCTCGATGCCGAGCTTGCCCATGAACTGTTCGCGGGCCCAGTCCAGCCCGGTGAAAAAGACGCCCTGGCCGATGCCCGAGGCGACCCGCCCGGTTAGAATTTCATCGCTCATGCGGCGCGCACCGGCACGTCCATGGCGCCGATAATCTCGCACCAGCAATGCATCACGTCGCCCGGCGCGACCGGGCCGACGCCTTCGGGCGTGCCGGTCATGATCACGTCGCCGGGATAGAGGGTGTAGAAGCTGGAGGCGTATTCGATCAGCTTGCGGTTATCGTAAATCAGCATGTTGGTATTGGATTTCTGGCGCTCCTCGTCGCCGACCTTGATCCAGAAATCGAGATTGTCGGGATCGGCGATCTCGTCGGCGGTGACCAGCCACGGTCCCAGCACCGAATAAGAATCGATAGCCTTGCGCAAGGAGCGCTCCTCGGTGCCGCGCACCGTCATGTCGAGCCCGATGGCGTAGCCCGCCACGTAATCGAGCGCATCGTCATAGGCGATGTTCTTGCCCTCGCGGCCGATGATCGCGGCGATTTCCATCTCGTGGTCGTTGCGCCGCTCGGTGAAATGCAGCGCCACGCCTTCGGCCGGCCCCACCAGGACCGGCGATTTCAGGAACAGCCCGTACTCGTCGATGGACTTGATGGCCTGGCCGAAACTGACGCCCTGATCGGCCTGGGCCTCCTCCAGATGCGCCTTGTAGTTCACCGGCGCGCCGATCACTTTCGTCGGGTTCGCCACCGGGCTCAAAAGGCCGACCTCGGCCAGCGGACGCCGCGCCGCGTTGCCGGCGATGCCGTTCACCGCCGCGCGCACCGCGTCCAGGTTCGCGACCAAAGCATCTCCATGGGGCGCCGGCCAGCGGGTCGCCGGTATGGCCTCCAGGGCGGCCGTGACGTCGGCCACCTCCTCGCCCTCGACCAGCCCCAGCCGGTCGCCGTCGAAACGGCAAAGTCTCATCGGTTTACTCCCTTGTTACTTGTCCCGCGCATCGGGAAGAGTACAATCATCGCCGGAAAGCGGGCGTAGCTCAATGGCAGAGCAGAAGCTTCCCAAGCTTACGACGAGGGTTCGATTCCCTTCGCCCGCTCCATATTTAATTTTTATATTTCAGCAGTTTATACGTTATTTCTCATACAACACCGTAAGCAAGCATCGCATCGGCGACCTTCACGAATCCCGCGATATTGGCACCCTTCAGGTAATTCACATGATCGCCTTCGTCGCCATACTCGACGCAGCTCGCGTGGATGTCGTCCATGATGCCGATGAGAAGCTTCTGAAGCTCATCTTCCTTCCACGAGATGCGGGCGCTGTTCTGGCTCATCTCGAGGCCCGACACCGCGACGCCGCCCGCATTGGCCGCCTTGGAAGGCGCATAGAGAATGCCTGAGTCGATATAGGCGTCGATGCCGTCCTGCTCTGTCGGCATGTTGGCGCCCTCGGAAACGGCGATGCAGCCGTTCTTGATCAGCGCCTTGGCCTCGTCGCCGTTGATCTCGTTCTGGGTCGCGCACGGCAAGGCGAGGTCGCAGGGCACGTTCCACGGCCGGCCTTCATGGAAATCGACGCCGAACTCGTCCGCGTATTCCGAGATGCGGCCGCGCCGGATTTGCTTGAGGTCGTTGACCCAGGCGAGCTTGTCGGTGTCGATGCCGGCGGGATCAAAGATGAACCCCGATGAATCGGACATGGTCACCACCTTGCCGCCGAGCTGGATGATCTTCTCGGCGGCGTAGGTCGCCACATTGCCCGACCCGGACACCACGCAAATCTTGCCGTCGACCGCGTTGCCCGCGTGTTTCAGCATGTTCTCCATCATGTAGACCGTGCCGTAGCCGGTCGCCTCGGTTCGGATCAGGCTGCCGCCGAATTCCAGGCCCTTGCCGGTCAGCACGCCGACGAATTCGTTGGTCAGGCGCTTGTACTGGCCGAACATGTAGCCGATTTCGCGGGCGCCGACGCCGATATCGCCGGCCGGCACATCGGTGTCCTCGCCGATATGATGGTGCAGCGCGGTCATGAAGGACTGGCAGAACCGCATCACCTCGCGGTCCGACTTGCCCTTTGGATTGAAGTCCGAGCCGCCCTTGCCGCCGCCCATGGGCAGGCCGGTCAGGCTGTTCTTGAAGGTCTGCTCGAAACCCAGGAACTTCAGCACGCTCAGCGTCACCGAGGGATGGAAGCGGATGCCGCCCTTGTAGGGGCCGATGGAGTTGTTGAACTGGACGCGATAGCCGCGATTGACCCGGATATTGCCGTCGTCGTCGTCCCAGCAGACCCGGAAGATCACCACCCGGTCGGGTTCCGACATGCGCTCCAGGACCTGCATTTCCTGGTAATGCGGTTTATCGGCGATGAACGGGATGATGGTCGCGGCGACCTCGTAAACCGCCTGATGGAACTCGGTTTCACCCGGATTGCGGCGCTTGACGCCCTCCATGAACCGGTCGAGATCGTCCGATCGTACAGCCATCCGCCCCCTCCTGGTGCCGTTGCAAATCGCAACCTAACAGGACATTGCAAAGCACGCTAACGAAAGGTAGTGGGGCACTTTGAAAATTACGCCCTTTCCCGCTTTTTATAGGGACCGCGCTTTGCGGGTCCAACTTCCGCCGCCTCAACCAACGCGACGATATCTGAAATCTCCCATAGACGATCCGCTACTCCCGCTGCCATGGCAGGTGTCATGCGCAGTTTCGAATGCATCCGCACAAAGTTGTAATACATCATGTGGAGTGCGACGGCGTATGCGTGGTTCTCGATCTTCATAGAAAATGAGTTCGTCAGACGGGTGAACCGGCGCATGTGCATTCGGTTCGTCAGATTGTTGCGCTCGACATGAGAAGTTGAAAAATGATTGATGTTGGGCTTGCCGATGATGCGCTCCTTCTTTGCGCCAGTGCATTCGGCAGGGCTGTAACGCCCCTTTGCTGACTCGGGAGCAACACCGTAAAATTTCACTAGCATTGCGTATCCGATATCGTCGCCAAACGCACCCTCGACCGCTTCCAGATATGCCTTGTGCCCATCGCTGGTTAACTGCACGCGATTATCAAGTCGCGCACGCAGATCGTCCATGAACCACATCGCACATTCACCGTCACGACCGCCGATGAAGTAGGAAACAATCATCTTGCTGTCCGCATCAAGTGCGGTCCATGTCCACGTATCGCCCGCTTGCTCCGGTGCGGCCTTGGCGGTCGCGGCGTTCTTTTGCTTCGCGTAGGTGAAGCTCCAGATTTCATCGACCTGAATGCGGGACGCTTTCACATTGCGCACGTTCTCATCGTGATAGGCCATGCATGCTTTACCAGCATCGACCAGCAGCTTAGAAATCGTGTGCTTGCTGCTTCCCATCACCCGTTCGATTGATCGGATCGAGTTCCCCTCACAAAGCATGTGGAGGACGTGGGCGCGCTTTTCGGGAGGCATCTTGTTCATGTATTTATAACTGGACCATTTGATGCTTATGTCAAGCATAAAGGGGCAGTTTGATTATATGCGCAGGTTCCACTTGCGTGCTGTGAAAATGTGTGTAAAACTGAGGTAATGATGACGGAATACAATACGCCAGGTCAGTTGATCGCCGACCTTCTCGAAGAACGCGGATGGTCACAACGTACTTTGGCTGTCGTGCTCGAAAAGGACGAGAGCACGATTAACAAGATCGTCGCTGGAAAGGGAAAGGTCACTACGGAGACCGCTTTGGCGCTTGAAGATGTGTTCGGAGTAGAGGCCGAAAAATTCTTAAGATTGCAGCGCAAGTACGATCTCGCAGTCGCCCGAATTTCATCTAAACCAGACCGAGGACGAGCAACTAGGGCTGCGCTTTTTGGTGACTTACCCATTGCGCCCATGATCAAACGCGGATGGATTGCTGCAAACGATATCCACGATCTGAAAGCGGTCGAGGCGGGCCTTATAAAGTTTTTCGGCGTATCAAGCGCGGACGAGATCGAAGTGCTTCCTCATGCCGCAAAACAAACGCTGGTTAATTCCGACCCCACTCCTGCGCAGTTGGCGTGGCTGTACCGCGTGAAGTCCATCGCGGGTGAATTGTTGGTGGCTAGGTACTCTCAGAAAGCATTGGAGAAGGCGCTTCGCAATCTCCGCAAACTGATGGTGGCACCGGAAGAGGTTCGCAAGGTGCCTAGCATTTTGTCTGAGTGCGGCGTCCGCTTTGTCATCGTTGAGTCATTGCCGTCGGCGAAAATTGATGGTGTTTGTTTTTGGCTAGACGACCAATCCCCCGTAGTCGGTCTTTCGATGCGACATGATCGGATCGACAATTTTTGGTTCGTGCTGAGACATGAACTTGAACACGTCCGTTTAGTACACGGACGTGCAGCGATGATGTTGGACACGGAGCTTGAGGGCGAACGGGCCGGAACTGGTGCGAGCGTTATAGAAGAAGAGCGACTTGCAAACGCCGCCGCGCAGAATTTCTGCGTTCCGGCTGCAAAGATGGATAGCTTTGTTGCTCGCAAAGCTCCTTTTTTCTCGGAGCGAGACCTACTCGGTTTTGCAAAGATTCTTGGGGTGCATCCAGGCATTGTCGCCGGACAACTCCAGCATTGCACGGGCCGGTATGATCGGTTCCGTGAGCACCTCGTAAACATCCGATCACACGTGACGGCCGGCACGGCAGTTGATGGGTGGGGCGATGTTTACCCACTTGGCGAATAGGAGGTTTATTTGTCGAAGGTAAGAGAACGTCAGCGGTTTATCCGTTTTTGGATCGACGAAACCGGTGAAACTGAAGTTGATATGCATGCGGTCGCCAAAATGGCGATGCAAATTGGATGGAAAGCACCCCCGCCAGTTACTGAAGAGGATCGACTGGCGCGGCTTTTCAAGGATGCCGCGCGGCAAGACATTCGGCATGATCGAAAAACGGGGCGTCCGTACCGAGGCTATCATGCCGTGCCCAGGTCCGAAGCAAATGGGCAGTTGGTTTTCTCCTACATCGATATTGATGATCCGAAAACCAAGCCGGAGAACTTCCGCAAAGCAAGCGTGATGCGCCGAGAGCAAACCGTCGATGACCAGTTGCAGTTGCGCTTGGATCAGATCCACTGGAACGACAACCGCCTCGGTGATCAGCAGGTCGAAATTTTGCCAGCCGATCTAGAGTTTGACCTTGATCTCCGACTCGCTGCAATGGACGAAGACGACGACGCGGCTTAACGTTTCTTCCATCGCGCTTGTGCGGCAATTGAAGCTATCTTTGAGCGCTCTTCCGGCGTAAGGGCCTTTGCTCTCGCAGGACCGCCAACCGATCCTGCTTTCGATGCGCGACGCTTTTTGGGTGACAATTCCGGCTCTTCGTCCGCCTCGCCCGTAGCTATATCCACGATTCGTTTCGCCAGTTGATTCGGGTCACGCGGGCGTTTTGGTCTTTTGCTCATATGGATAATATGGCATCCCGGTTGCCGGTATTCCAGAATTGTCAATTCGCGCCAATTTCAAAGTGCTCTACTACCTAACGAAACGTCCAGCCGGTCGCCTGTGCGAGCGCCAGATAAAGCGGTGCGGTGACGATCAGCAGGGAAGCGAAGATGGCGGCGTATCCGATGCCGCGGACGCGCGCTCGGCGCCCATCCATGGGACCGGCGCCCATCGCGGCGAGCGCGCCGGCCACCGCGCCGCAGGCGTTCGCCGCCATATCCCAGAGGCCGAAGCTGCGCTCAGGATGCAGCCCCTGGATCATCTCGTCATGGACACCCATCAGGGACGCGATTAGCGCGGCGAAGGCGGCGCGCCCCCATCCGTCAAGCCGTCCGGCGAGACCCCGCCAGATCAACCACGCGACCAGAACATATTCGCCGACATGGATGCGCTTGGCGGGAAACTGGGGATCGGTCATCAGCAGGCCGAGAACCGCGACCACGACCGCCGCGCCGATCAGCGCGATCCGCCGGACGCGCCGGTCGCGTCGCCTCAAGGTGAGCGCCACCAGGATGCCGAGCGCGGCGCAGGCGGCAAGTACCGGGGCGATCGTGGCGCCGCCGGGGCCCGCCACGCGCCCGACCAGCCGCCAAAGCGGCAGGCTGTTGACCATCGCCGCGACCAGCGCCGCGGCTGCGATATAGTAGATCAGCGCCCGGCGTTCGCCGCCATGGACGGCCGTTTCTTGCCGTCATTGGCCACCCCGACGCCGTCGACCACATGCCATTCGGAGAAACGGTTGATGCGATAGGCGTGCGGCTTCCAGTCCTCGGTGACGTAATCGGAATCGCAGAAATACTCGACCGCGCCGCCGCAGGGGCTCTTGAAGTACCAGAAATAGGCCGACGAAATCGGGTGCCGGCCGGGACCGACCTCGATGTCCCAGCCGCATTTGTCGAAATGCATGCCGCCGCCGAACACCTCGTGGATATCGCGCACCTCGAAGGCGATGTGGTGAAATTCGGGCGCGCCGTCGGGCCGGTTGATGAAGAACATGTTGTGGTGATCGCTTTCGGCGGCGTAGCGCAGGAACACCCCGGCGCCGCCGGCGTAGCGGTCCGACAGGAAGAAGCCGAGCCGCTTGGTGTAGAACTTCTCGGTCGCTTTCAGGTCGGGCACGATGAACACGATATGCCCCATGCGCAGCGGGCTGGCGCGATCGTAAAACGTGCTGACCTCGTTGATGCGTTCGCGGTTGCCGGGCGTGTTGACGCCGGCGCGGGACGGTTTCAGCGAGCGTTTGTGATTCCAGACCCGGAACCCGATGCCGAGACCACTGGGGTCGGTGGTATGGATGGTACCTTCCTTGTCGATCCTGAGGTCGTGGTCGCGGCCCAGTTCGCGCGCGATCTGGTCGAGATGCTTCTTCGACGACACGCCCCAGATCACCTCGCGGAAACACATGCCCGGCGTGGCCGGCGCGGGCAGGTCTTTCGCACCTTCCGGACGCAGCACGATCTGGCTGCCAATCTCGGTCGCGAACACCGCGCCCGATTTGGTGTCCTTGATCTTCTTCAATCCCCAGTCGGAGAAGAAGCGCTTGCTGGTCTTCATATCCGGCGCCGCGAAGACGACGGTGTCGATTCCGATGAAACTCATGACCGGTCCTTTTCGTTTCCTGCCGCCCGCAGTATGAAATTTGGACACCGGCCTGCCAAGCGATTTTCGCGGTCCAACAACCCGGTCCGACACGATAAGATGGTCCAAACGTCCGGCCCCGAAAGAAGGGAATGACGGGATGGCGACATCCGGAGAGACTGAAAAGCACGCGATGCTGGCGCGGGCGCGCGACATGGTCCCTATGCTGCGCGAACGCGCCGCCGAGGCCGAACGGCTGCGCCGGATGCCGGACGAAACGGTCGAGGCGTTTCGCCAGGCCGGCTTCTACCGCGCGCTTCAGCCCAAGCGATACGGCGGCTACGAGTTCGATTACGGGGCCCAGACCGAGCTCGCCATCGCGCTGGGTCCGGGCTGCGCCTCCAGCGCCTGGGACGCCTCGATTACCGCCTGCCATTCCTGGCTGATCGGCATGTTTCCGGCGGAGACCCAGGACGAGGTGTGGGGCGATGATCCGGAGAATATGATTTCGACCTCTTTCCTGGCCTTGGAGGCACGCGCGACGCGCGCGGGCGACGGGATCAGGCTCGGCGGCCGCTGGGGGTTTTCCAGCGGTATCGGCCATTGCGCCTGGGCCATTCTGGCATTCGCCATCGAAGACGGCGACGGCCCGCCCGATCCCATGCTGGCGCTTCTGCCGCTGAGCGATTGCGACGTGCTCGACACCTGGGACGTAACGGGACTGACCGGCACCGGCAGCAACGATATCGCGGTGGACGACGTGATTGTACCGGCCCATCGCGTGCTGCGGGTGATGGAGTTGCGCGGCGACCCCACGCCGGGCAGCGCGGTCAATCCCAACTACAATTATCACCTGCCGATGCACGGGGTGTTCTCGTTCAACATCATCGGAACCGCGATCGGCGCGGCGCGCGGCGCGATCGAGACCGTGATCGCGGAGATGGGCGCGCGCGCCCCGGTGACCCAGGCGCGCCTGGCCGGGCTGCAAAGCGTCCATCTCAGGCTCGGCGAGGCGCTGGGCGCGGTCGACGCGGCCGAAGCGCTGGTGCTGCGCAACCTCGATGAAATTCACAGGCTGGGCCGTGACGGCGTGATGCCGGACATCGGCGCGCGCACCCGCTATCGCACCGATAACGGCTTCGCGGCGCGGCTTTGCGTCCAGGCCATCGACGCCATTTACCCATTAACCGGCGGCCGCGGCATCGCGTCCGGCGATCCCACCAACCGCGCCTGGCGAGATATCCACGCGGTCGCCCACCACATCGCGCTGAGCTGGGACGTGCAGGGACATCTGTACGGCGCAACCTCGCTCGGCCTTCCCTGTCCCGACCCGAAGATCTGATCATGAGCAATCCCCGCATTCCCTATCAACTTTCCAGCGACCGGCCGCCGCTTTCCCCGCCCGGCGGCAAGAAACTGATCGTTCACCTGGTGGTCAATGTCGAGCACTGGCAGTTCGACCAGCCCATGCCGCGCAAGATGCTGCCCGGCCCGCACGGCGTCGACGCGGTGCCGGACGTGCCCAACTTCGCGTGGGCGGAATACGGCATGCGCATGGGCATGCCCCGGCTGCTGGCCTTGTTCGCCGAGCGCGGCGTGCCGGCGAGCTGCAGCTTCAACGCCGGCGTGATCGACGCTTATCCCGATTGCGCGGCGGCGATCCGCGACGCGGGCTGGGAATTCATCGGCCACGGCATCCACCAGCGCGCCATTCAGGGCGAGGCCGGCGAAGCGGAGATGATCAACCTCGCGCTGGAAAAGATTGAGACCTTCACCGGAACGCGGCCGCGCGGCTGGCTCGGTCCGGGACTGCGCGAATCCTTCGACACGCCGGATATTCTGAAGGAAGCCGGAATAGATTTCATATTCGATTGGGTGCTCGACGATCTGCCCTGCTGGATGACCACCAAGCACGGGCCGATGATCGCGATGCCCTATACGCTGGAGCTTAACGACAGCCCGATATACGCGGTCGAGAAACACGCCTCGCCGGAAATTCATCGCCGGCTGGTCGACACGCTGGAATGTTTCGAGGCGGAACTGCCGACGCAGCCGCGCGTGCTCACCCTCGGGCTACACCCGCATCTGATCGCGGTGCCGCACCGCATCGTCTATCTCCAGCGGATGCTGGATATTCTGCAAGCCCGCGACGACACCGTGTTCCTGACCGGCAGCGCCATCGCCGACTGGTTCGCGGCGGCGGACGGCTGACGGGAAAGCGGAGAATCGCGGCGCGGTTGCAGCCGCGCCACCGCGTGCTATCGTCCGCCGATGTTTGGTCCGCTCCGTGAAAACCGGACATACCGGCGGCTGTTCCTCGCCCAGGTGACCGCGCTCGGCGGCACCGGGTTGTCAACGGTCGCGCTCGCCTTGCTGGCATACGACCTCGCGGGGCCGAACGCCGGCGCGGTTCTCGGCACGGCGCTGGCCCTGAAGATGATCGCCTATGTCTTCATCGCCCCGGTGACCGGCGGCATCGTCCACCGCCTGCCCCGGCGCGCCGTCCTGATCGGGCTGGATATCGCGCGCGCCGGGCTGGTTCTGTGCCTCGTGCTGGTCGATCAGATCTGGCAGATCTATGCGCTGATCTTCCTGATCAACGCGTGCTCGGCGGGGTTCACGCCGACCTTCCAGGCCACCATCCCCGACATATTGCCCGACGAACGCGACTACACCCGCGCTTTGTCGTTGTCGCGCCTCGCCTATGACCTGGAAAATCTTCTCAGCCCTACCGTCGCAGCCCTGGCGCTGATGGTGGTGGGTTTCGATGTTCTGTTCGCCGCAAACGGCTTCGCCTTCCTCGTCTCGGCCGCTTTGGTGATGTCCGTCCGACTGCCCGCCTCCGCCCCGACGAGCCGCGCCGGCGGCGCCTGGTCGACCCTCACCTTCGGTATCCGCGCCTATCTGGCCACCCCCCGGCTGCGCGGGCTGCTGTGCCTGTCGCTGGCGGTCGCGGCGTCGGGGGCGATGGTGATCGTGAACACGGTGGTCTACGTCCAGGGAACGCTGGGCGGCAGCGCGACCGAAACCGCGCTGGCGTTCGCGGCCGCCGGCGGCGGGTCGATGGCTGTCGCGCTGGCCCTGCCGCGCCTCCTGGAGCGCAAAGAAGACCGGCCGGTCATGCTGATGGGAGGATTCTTGCTCGCCGTCGGGCTCGGGCTCGGGCTCGCCCGGCCGGACCTGTTCGGTCTCCTCGCCATATGGGTTCTGCTGGGCGCCGGATCGTCGCTCATCCAGACGCCGGCGGGGCGTCTGCTGCGGCGTTCGTCGCGCGATGAGGATCGCCCGGCGTTTTATTCGGCCCAGTTCGCGCTGTCACACGCCTGCTGGCTGATCTGCTATCCGCTGGCCGGCTGGCTGGGCGCAACCCATGGGCTGGCGGCGTCGTTCGCGGCCATGGCCGGTCTGGTCATCGTCGGCGCGGCGGGGGCGTGGTGCCTGTGGCCGGCGGGTGAGCATCGGGAGCTCGATCACCAACACCATGCGATGGACCACGAACATCTGCACACCCACGATGATTTGCATCACCAGCACGATCATGAGGGCTGGGAAGGCCCCGAGCCGCACCGGCATCCGCACCGTCACGCCGTCCATCGTCACCGCCATCCATTCCTGATCGACGATCACCATCCGAGCTGGCCCGTCGCTGGCCGGAACTGAGATTCAGCGGTTGATTATCTTGTCGAGCGACTCGGTGAAAGCGGCGAGGTCTTCGCTCGCCCCATCGTCGGGCGGTTTACCGGTCGGAGGCGCGGGAGAGTTCGTATCGACCGCGTCGACGCCGCATTGGCGGGCGATCGCGCCAGCCAGCTTTACCGGATCGATGGGTTTCGAAATGTAATCGTTCATCCCGGCGGCGAGATATAGTTCGCGGTCGCCTTTCATGGCGTTGGCGGTCAGCGCGATGATCGGAACCCCCGCCCGGTCGCCGCCAAAGGCGCGGATCGTCTTGGTC
>CAZPMO010000109.1:11906-16153 GCA_964587515.1 uncultured Rhodospirillaceae bacterium
CATCTCCGGCATCTGCACATCCATCAGGATCAGGTCGTAGGTTTCCGATCGCGCGGCGTTGACGGCCTCCACGCCGTTGCCGGCCACATCCACCCGATGCCCGCTTCTCGCGAGCATGGCGAGCGCGACTTTCTGGTTGACCGGATTGTCCTCGGCCAACAGGATTCTCAGCTTGGGCGGTGGCGGCGGCGCATTCGAACGCCCGGCAAGGACGCCGAACCTAAAGCCCCGATCGGCAACTTCTTCGCCGGCCGGCACGGGATCGAATCCGACCGCGAACCAGAACGTGCTGCCCTGGCCGGGCGCGGCCTCGACACCGATGTCGCCCCCCATCAGCTCGCAAAGCTGCCGACAAATGGAAAGCCCCAGACCGGTGCCGCCATATTTCCGCGTGGTCGAGGCGTCGGCCTGGGTGAACCTCACGAACAGTTCCTGCTGCTGCACCTCGGTAAGCCCGATGCCGGTGTCGCTGACTTCGAAACGCAACCTTGATTCGCCGCGGGCCGCGTCTTCGGCGGCAATTTTGACGGTGACCCCGCCTTGTTCGGTGAATTTTATCGCGTTGCTGGTCAGATTGAGCAGGATCTGCCGCAGCCGGCCGGGGTCGCCCATCACATGAGGATGAATGGCCGACGACATCTCGGTCTCCAGCGTCAGCCCTTTCTCGTCGGCGCGCGGACCAAGGAGACGAACGACGCTCTCAAGAATTTCGGTAAGATCGAACGCGACATGTTCGAGCGCGAGCTTGCCGGCCTCCATCTTCGAGAAATCAAGAATGTCGTTGATGACGGTCAGCAGCGACACGCCCGAATCCCGAATGACGCGTGCGAAGCCTTCCTGTTCCTCGGAAAGATCGGTCTCGAGTAACAACTCCGCCATGCCCATCACGCCATTCATGGGGGTGCGGATCTCGTGGCTCATATTGGCCAGGAAATCGCTTTTCGCCCGGTTGGCGAGCTCGGCCGCTTCCTTGGCTTCCCGCGTCGCGATCTCGGCCTGTTTCTGCTTGGTGATGTCGGTAAACAGGGTGAAGAAGCCAACGACATCGCCGCCTTCGCCGAAATGCGGGATCACATGAGACAGATAATGACGTGAATCTTCGCCGCCGAATTTCCGCTCCGCCTCGTAGGTTTGGTGATGCCCGGAAAGCGCCTTGTTGATATGAGGTCGCGCGGACTGGTAGTCCTTATCGCCACGCACATCCTTGACGAACATGCCGATAATTTCCTCGTTTTTCAGACCGAACCGCTCCCGGTAGGTCTTATTGACGAAACGGATTTGCTCGTTCGCATCGATATAGGCGATCATTCCGGGCACGGCGTCGGTGATCAGGCGCATGCGTTCTTCGCTTTCGCGCATCGCCTCTTCGGCCTGCTTGCGTTCGGAAACATCCCTCGAGATGGACAGCACCGCGACCCGGCCCTGCCAGGTTACGCGCGCCGCCGCCGATTCCGCGGTGAAAATGGTTCCGTCCAAACGTTGGCGAATCTGTTCCCGGATCGCCACCGCGCCTTCCACTTCGGATACATCCCGATGCCGTTTCCTGATCTGTTCGTGCTGTTCCTCGGGCACGAGATCAAGCGAGGAAATGCTGATGAGATCTCCGACGGAGTCCGCGCCGAATATTTCCGCCGCCGCGGGATTGGCGAAAACGATCCGGCTGTCCTGATGCACCAGGATACTATCCGGTGAGAGATCGATAAGCTGTTGGTGGAACGCTTCGCTCCTTTCGAACTGGTGTTCGTTAATCTTCGGTCGCTGCTCGATGATCGACACCACCAGCGCGAGTACAATCAAGAAGAAGGTTGTGATACCGACCGCGGTCGCGAGCCAGGGGCCGTCGAGTATCAATACATTCGAATTGTGTGTCGGCGCGGGGATAAAGTATGTCGCGGTCATGCCGGTGTAACGCATCGCGGAGATCGACAGCCCCATCAGGACCGCGCAGACCAGCCGCGCGAACCAATTTCGGTGGCTCGCATTGGCGGTCGCCATGCCGCTGAACAACAGATGCAATGCGACGGTCGATATCACGATCCCCAGGCCGAGCGACAAGGCGGAGGTCACGGGATCGTAGCGAACGATCACCGTCATGTGCATCGCCGCCATACCGAGGTAATGCATCGCGCCGGCCCCGACGCCCAGGATGGCTCCACCGCCCAGGAGATGGGCGAAGCTCTTCGGGCCGGCGCAAACCACCATGAAGGCGAGGCCGCACGCGAGGACCGCGGATCCCACCGACATCGCGGTAAGGGCCGCATCGTAACTCCCCCGCATCGGCATCTCGACGGCCAGCACGGCGATGAAATGCATGGTCCAGATGCCGCCGCCCATGGCGACCGCGCCGGACATCAGCCAGCCCATCTTGACGCGGCGTCGCGATGCCTGCCGGATGCTCGCCACGATGTGGAAGGCCGAATAGGAGGCGAAGATCGCCGCCACCAGCGACAGACAGACCAGCCAGGGGTCATACGCGTAATCGATACTCGCGGCGACGACCCGCTCCCGGTCCGCCTGGCCGATAAACCCGTCACCAAACACTATGTTTTCGCCCGTAATTGGCGATGGCGAGAGGCGTTCGCGTCCTCGCAGCCTGTGCCTTGTCTACCCTGCATCGGGCTCTACCGATGCGATTAATACAGCGCCGATTCTATCGAAATCAGGTTGTTAATTCATGAATTTAGCGATCGCCGGTAAGAAATCGTTAAGGCTGGCGGCCCGCTTAGAGCGCTATCCGACCAAATAGGACCATTTGGTCGGATAGCGCTCTAAATCATCATGCCGAGGACGCCGGGGAGCCACAGGCTGAGGGCGGGAAACAGCGCCACGATGGCGAGGCGGGTGAGATCGGCGATGAAAAACGGGATGATGCCGCTGAAAATGGTCTTCAGCGGCACCTCGGGCGCCATGCCGTGCAATACGAACGGAATAATCCCGATCGGCGGCGTGATCTGGCCGATCTCGATCACCATGATGTTGATGATGCCCCACCAGATCGGATCGAAGCCGAGGCCGACCACCAGCGGAAACACCACCGGCAGGGTGATGATCATCGCCGCCACGGTCTCGAAGATGCTGCCGAGCACGATATACATCACCAGCAGGAGGAAGATCACCATCCAGGGCGGCAGGCCGGACCTTTCGATGCCGCCGACCAGGGTAACGGGCAACTGGCTCAGCGTCATGAAGGTGGTGAAGACCGTGGCGCCGATGATGATGATGTAGATCAGCCCGGTGGTGGCGGCGGTCTGGGCCAGCACGTCGCGCATCACCTGGAGCGACAGCCGGCCGCGCAAACACAGGAACAGGAACGAGACGATGCAGCCGACCGCGGCCGCTTCGAGGACCGTGAACACGCCGCCATAGATGCCGCCGCTGACGATCCCGGCCAGCAGCAGCACGCCCCAGCTATTCCTGACCACGCGCAACCGTTCGTCCCACGGCATGCGCGGCCCGGCGGGACCCGCCTCGGGCTTCACGCGCACGAAAATGGCGATGGTCGCGAAATAGATGGCGATGCAGATCAGACCGGGAATCACCGCCGCCGTGAACAGCGCGATGACGAATTGTTCGGTCAGCACGCCATAGAGCAGCATCAGGTTGGAGGGCGGGATCAGAATCCCCAGCGTGCCGCCGGCCGCGATGCAGCCCACCGACAGGGTCGGGCTGTAGCGCCGCGCGGTCATTTCCGGCAGCGCGATGCGCATGAAGGTCGAGGCGGTGGCCAGCGACGAGCCGCAGATGGCGCCGAACCCGCCGCAGCCGGCGATGGTGGTCATGGCCAGCCCGCCGCGATAATGGCCGATCAGCGCGTAAAACAACCGGTAGAGATCACCCGACAGGCCTGCCGCGGCGGCGAAACTGCCCATCAGCAGGAACATGGGGATCGCCGCCAGGGCCTGGGTCACCAGCACTTCGGTCGGCGCGGTGGCGAACAGCTTGATCGCCGGATCGAGGCCGATGATCGCCCACACGCCGCCGAAACCGGCCACCGCCATGGCGATGCCGATGGGCACGTGCAGCAGGATCATGCCCAGCATCCCGAGGATGCCGACGATGGCGATGATCATCGGGTCCACGGTCGGCTCCCCTCGCTAGAGCATGATCCAACCAAATAGAACCATTTGACCGAGATTATTCCGCCCCGTGGTTAGGCGCGCTTCGCATGGCGATGCCCAGCATCGGCAAAGACGCGCAACGACGCCACGGGGCGGAATAATCCGGCCTTCGGTGGGGCAAATCGGCTT
>CAZPMO010000110.1:0-16146 GCA_964587515.1 uncultured Rhodospirillaceae bacterium
ACCGGCTGCGCGAGTGCGCCATCGACCCTAGTCGTGGCCCCATCGGGGGCGACAATAAGGTGGTCGAAGTCGATGAAACTTACGTCGGCGGGAAAGCCAAGAACGCGCATCGTGGCAAGCCCGCGCCGAAGAAAGCCGCCGTGGTCTCACTGGTCGAGCGCGACGGCGAAGTGCGGTCCTTCCATGTGACCAACGTCAACTCAAAGACGCTGCGCCCGATCATCGTGAAGAACGCCAGCCGCAAGTCGTACCTGATGACCGATGACAGTTCGGTCTATCCCAAGGTCGGGAAAGAGTTCTCCGGTTTCGGGTCCGTCAATCACAGCGCCGGTGAGTATGTCCGTGCTGACTTCTGGTACACCAACACCGTCGAAAGCTACTTCGCGCTGTTGAAGCGCGGCGTGATGGGATCGTTTCACAGCGTGAGCGAAGCCCGTTTGTATCGCTATCTTGCGGAGTTTGATTTCAGGCACAACACGCGCGCCATGTCTGACGCGGAGCGTGGCGACGAACTCCTGCGCGGCGCATCTGGCAAGCGGTTGACCTACCGACAGCCTAACGAAGCCGCGAACGCCTAAACAGAAAACTAAAGCGTTTCGCCGATGGCGCGCGAAAAATAAGATAGACTCGCGCAACCCTTCGAAATCGGGTTAGCCTTTTCGCTGTGTCCTTGCTCTCGAAGAACGCGACCGAGGAGCCTTTGTGTTTTGCTTAGGCCGCTCACGTATTGGACGTGGCTGCGGCGGTGTCTGAAGCAGCTTCAGCAACAGATCGTCACGGCGCTTTTCCGATTTTTCGCTCAAGGAGATTCCCCAATGGCTTCTGCGGCTTGATTGAAAGGTCTAAAAGAACTTACCAAGCGCCCGCCCACCGATGAAGATTTAAATATCCTTCTTAGAGAAATTACGAGCGACGAACATGCCCGTGGCCCCGCTCTTGTTGCCGCAACTGCCGTCGAAGAAGCTCTTCGGGGTTTTCTTCAGTCTAGAATGGTTGAACTTGGGACCTCAGAACAAGAGGCGTTGTTCGAGCGCGACGCCCCTCTTTCAACATTCTCGAAGCTCATCCGGGTGGCGCATGCATTCGGATTCATCGATACAGAATTTCGGCGCGAATGCGATCGGATACGGGAAATTCGCGTTGTTTTTCGAAACTCCCGAGATTAAAACCGCATGCCTGTTGCTACCAAAATTTTATGATGAATTCCTCGAAGGTCTCGACGCCGAGCACCCGAAAGCACGCTTCATCGGCGCGGTCACAAAAATATCGCTTACGTTGACCAGCGCTAGACTAAGTCCCAACGCCGAACTTCCGTTGTCAATTACGCGTTAGCCGCATCGCGCGATAAATCCCGCTCACGCATTCATCCCAATATTCCGGCGGGTCTTCCGCAGGATCAAACAACGCCAATTCCCGCACCCCCGCCTCGATCATCTCGGGGGTAATCTCGATTTTTTCACAAGCGTCTGACCTGTCACGCTCTTTTGGTAAAAGGTCGGAGTTCATGGTACGTCAACCATATAATCCCCGATAGTCGCGCCAAGGCGGAAACGAAAGTTTCGCCGCTCATACAATTTCGCCGTTGGCAGCGTGATTAATACAAAGGAGAGAAGAGCGTTTTTACACAGCCTGGCCCGGAACGGACTTTGGGCCCTGATGGACTCCATCCGCAGCCGCCAATATAATCTCTCCCTTCGGCTGACTGAAAGTAAACGCATTACATGGCCAAATATTGCGTTCAAAGAGTAGTCAGCAGCATTTCTCGCCGCCGACGGACAGGGCGTTGCTTGGGCATCCTACGCTCCCGTTTTTGGCGCTTGTGAGGTGTCGTTCAGAAAAACCCGATTGCAGTTTAATATTCTCCTGATCGTGGCATACCTCAGTTGTCCGGAAAAACTAAAAATATCATCGTGACTTGGGTCATCATTCCGGTCCTGTCGTCCGCGGTCGCCGTGGCGGTATTTCTATTGTTTTACGGTGAACCGGAATTCGCGACCGCGTGGTTTCGGGCAAAGAATTCACTGTTCATATCCGACGATGCAACCGGCTATAGACTCCGGTCCAATCTTAATGTTTTCGGCATCGCTGGCAAACAGACCTTCCATCTGTTCACCAATAATCTGGGTGCCAGGGTTCATGGCCCTGGGGATTCAGGCAAGATAAAGGACGGCTTAATCGTCGTTGGCGGATCTCAGGCCTACGGACATGGCGTTGAAAATGAAAACACCTTCGCGAGCCTGGTCGCGAAACGACTTGGCATTACGGCCGCCAATTTCGGGGTGTCGGGACAAGGGGGTGTCGGCGCACTATTGATGGCGGAAAGGTTCGCTAAGGCAAATCCGAAATTTATTCTCTATGGTTTTTGGGTGGATCATTACATCAGAAATGTGAATATCTGTGCGAATACCAGCTCCCCCGTGTGCACGGAACTTCCGACGGTGCAATTCAAAAACGGCGACAAAGAGCTTTATATACGCCGGCCCGAGAATCCCGACCAAACCATGATTCTTAACAATGAATGGGTTAAAGAAGCCGCCGCTTATGCGGCCGGAAACGACCCCGCCTTGATCGCGAAATGGGACGCCATCAAGGCAAAGCAAAAATCGATCGTTGATGCGTATCATGTCTATCCGGGAGATGGCCGCTATCAGGAAAGAATTTATTCTGCGACGAAACACGTTTTGATGAAAATGAAGGCAATTTCAAAAAAACATAACGCCATTCTTTGTGTGATTTATATTCCCGGTTACTCCACCGGATCGGCGGAATCCGCGGACCCAAAACTGACGAAGATTGCAGAACGACATGGCATTCTGCTGGTGGATATGGCTGCCGCGTTCACTCGGGCGCTCGCAGCTGGTGAAAGCATCGGGATTCCGGGAGACGGCCACCTCAGTGCCCGAGGCCATCAAATCATCGCCAGCGCCGTCATCGAACGGTTGGCGGCACATGGTTCCATGCCGGCGGAACTGCGAAGAAAAATCAAATGAACGTTTCGTTTAGCTCCACGTTGAAGGAAATAGCCGGGATCCCTCCTGGTCGACAAACTGTACAGTCGAATTGAATCAAAACAATTTTGCGACATAGGGTGCGAAATGCGCGAACACTAGGCACCCTCCAAATATGGCCGGGTTCCAAACATGATTTACAAAATTTTGACGGCATAACCCGGGGCCTGAATGCACTTGGCCATCCGACCCACATATATAGAACAACCTGATCCCGTCAGCTTGCCTGAGTGGTAGTTCCACGTTAATGATAATCCGACGGTTAAAAAAGTCACGTTTGGTCTGGGTGAGCAACTATTTCCAAACTGACTCTCAGAGACCGATAAGGGACCGGTCCTGCCGCGCTGGAGACATTTAAAGTGGATCAAGGAATTCACGAAAGGCTGGCACGCGACGATGCGGTTAAGAGTTCGTCGGACCGCAGCTTCGCAATCGTGTTCGCGGCGGTATTCGCGCTGATCGGTTTATGGCCAATGATCGGAGGCGGCGATGCCCGCCTGTGGCCGCTCGGTATCGTTGCGGCGTTGCTTGCGGTGGCGCTGGTGAGGCCTGCGCTTCTCAAACCTTTAAACCATCTGTGGACGAAATTCGGTCTGCTGACGCACAGCATCGTCAACCCGGTGGTGATGGGGCTCATCTTCTATTTCGCGGTGACGCCGACGGCGTTGGTGATGCGTGCGCTTGGCAAGGATCCTCTGCGCCGCCGCTTCGATCCGCGCGCCGAGACCTATTGGATTGAGCGCCAACCGCCGGGCCCGACGCCGAAGACCATGAAACAGCAATTCTGAGGCAAACCATGTCGCTGATCGTCGAATTGTGGATGTTTATCAGGATACGCAAGAAGTATTGGCTGCTTCCGATCATAATAATGATGGTCGTCTTCGGCGGGCTGGTTGTGCTAACGCAGGGCTCCGCGGTGGCACCGTTCATCTATACGATTTTCTGAAGGCCGCAGGCGTGCGCGTACTCGGAGTCTCCGCATTTTACCACGACAGCGCCGCCGCTCTGGTCATAGACGGCCGTATCGTCGCGGCGGCGCAAGAAGAACGCTTCACACGCAGGAAGAATGACGCGGACTTTCCGGAGAACGCGATTCGCTACTGCCTGGAGACGGCCGACGCGACGCTGGACGAAGTGGACTATGTCGTGTTCTACGACAAGCCGTTTCTCAAGTTCGAGCGATTGCTCGAGACATATGTAGCGTTCGCACCCAAGGGTTTCCGTTCGTTCAACATGGCGATTCCGGTGTGGCTCAAAGAAAAGCTTTTCCAGAAGAATTTGCTACGCAAACAGTTTCGGAGCTACGCGCCCGAATTTGACTGGAAGAGCCGGCTTCTGTTTGCCGAGCACCACCAAAGCCATGCGGCGAGCGCGTTCTACCCCTCACCCTTTGAGGAGGCGGCGATCCTGACCATGGACGGCGTCGGCGAATGGGCGACTACGTCGCTGGGAGCCGGAAGCGGCAACGCAATGACAATGACGCGCGAAATTCACTTCCCGCATTCTCTGGGTCTGTTGTATTCGGCCTTGACCTACTACACGGGGTTTAGAGTTAATTCAGGCGAGTACAAGGTGATGGGGCTCGCTCCCTATGGAAAGCCAATATACGCGCAAACGATTCTGGACAACCTGATCGACCTCAAGCCCGACGGCTCGTTCCGCCTCGATCTGTCGTACTTCGACTACTGTACCGGGTTGCGTATGACCAATGACAAGTTCGATTTACTGTTCGGCGCGCCGCCACGCGATCCCGAAAGCCCGATCACCCAGCGCGAGATGAACCTTGCGGCTTCCATCCAGGCTGTCATCGAGGAGGCGGTGTTGAGTTTGACAAATACGATCGCGCAAGACACAGGCTCGAAAAATCTGTGCCTCGCCGGAGGGGTGGCGCTCAACTGCGTCGCCAACGGCAAGGTGCTGGCCGATGGCAAATTCGAGAACATCTGGGTGCAGCCCGCGGCGGGCGATGCCGGGGGCGCTCTGGGAGCGGCACTCCTTGGCTACCATCACTTCGAAAGTCGGCCGCGCGCCGTCAACGGTGCGCTCGACGCAATGCACGGCTCCTATTTAGGCCCTGAGTATGCACAGGACGAGATCGAACGTCGATTGTCCGCAGCCGGCGCGCGGTTCGTGACCCTCGATGACGGGGGGCTAATCGCGCGAACGGTCGATGCGCTTGCCGCAGAGAAAGCCGTTGGATGGTTCCAGGGCCGCATGGAGTTTGGTCCGAGGGCGCTGGGCGCGCGTTCAATCCTCGGCGACCCGCGCTCCCCCACGATGCAGAAGACACTTAACCTCAGGGTCAAGTACCGCGAATCTTTCCGCCCCTTCGCACCCTCAGTGCTGCGTGAAGACGTGGCCGACTGGTTCGAACTCGACAGCGACAGCCCGTACATGCTGATGGTCGCAGGCGTTAAAAAATCACGCCGCCAACCAATGACAATCGAGGAAAACGCACTGTTTGGCATCGACAAGCTGAACATACCGCGTTCGGAAATTCCGGCGGTGACCCATGTCGACTACTCCGCGCGCATCCAGACCGTGCACGCCGAGACGAATGCGCGCTATCACGCTTTGCTTACGGCATTCAAGGGCCGTACCGGTTGCCCGGTGCTCGTCAACACCAGCTTCAACGTCCGTGGCGAGCCCATCGTATGCACTCCCGAGGATGCCTTCCGCTGCTTCATGGGTTCCGACATCGAGACGCTCGTCGTAGGCAACTGTTATTTCGACAAGGACGATCAGGATCCGGCGCTAAAGCTCGACTATAAGGATAGCTTCGCACTCGACTGAGCCGGAAGCCGTGGTTTATTCCACTAAAAGCGGATTCCCTAATTGCCAGGGTTGTGATTAAAGACCTTTAACTGAAGGAGGTTCTGGTTTTGAAAGCTTTATTAGATCTTTAGCCCCATGGAGTGTTGGCTCGGATTGAGCCCTCCCCAGGGCAGGCGCGTTTCAATTATCATCGGGTGCACAACGGCATTGTTCACACGCTTCGTTTGGACGCGCACTGGCGCGAACTTCCCGCCAAATATAAGGCGATGCCATTCAGATAGACAAAGCCCAGTTCCGGGCTCTAACGGCCGGTCATTTACCGGACTGCGGCGCCAGAATTTGAAACCGCGATGTCAGCCATTTTCGGCGTTCGGGCGTCCGAAACCGCCAGATGAACTGGTCGACCCAGTAATGCGCCAATGTGAGCCCAAGAACCAATCCGATACCAGCTCGCGCGACCGGGTTCACTTCGGAGAAACTGACGAGAATCCCCTCCAGGTCGGTGAACAGAACAACTGAATTCAACCAGATATATTTTGCGAGATAGAGCGTCAGCCCCAGCAGCACTAATGGTAAGCACGATGAAATTACGATATTCATCGCTTTGAAGCTGTTCCGGCTGTCATCCGTCCCAATACGCGCGTTCGCCCATTCCGGGCCACGCGAGCGAATATATTCGCCCGCCCGAAAAGCCCAATCGTTTAACCGCTGATTTCTCGAACCGCGGGCGTACCAAGCATGGCCGATCAGAACGACAAGGTACTGGAGGCCATGAGCGGTGGTGAAACTGGCAATCGCCAGCAGCGGATTGTCGATGAATAAAAACAAAGGCGCGAACCACAACGCAGCCACCCAGTACATTCCCATACCCATACGGGAGTAACCGCGGAATCCGCGAACAAACGTATAAATCGCAAACAGAAATACCCCTGCAAAGAATACTTGACCGAATGTGTATGCCAATTCGGACCACATATATGGCGGTTTGGTCAGCCAGGATGGATCGACGTGAAAGAGTATGGGGTCGATGTTAAGGGTGGGTAGCGAAATTTTCATGGTCGCACAGACCGCTGCGGCGGTAGTCGCGTTGATAATGAATTTCTCAGCGCCATTAATCGGCCTGCTCATCGTCGACAGTGTGCACAGTGATAGCATGCCCAGATTTTGCCGGCCGAAATGGAATATTCCATAATGCATATAGACCGCCATGAAATAGATCAGGGCTTCGAGTGAAAAACTCAATGCCGCAACCATACTTATAAGAATAAGGAAGGCCGGGATGAGCGCCAGCGTCCACATTGGCGCGGCGACACCCCGCGTCAGTTCACGGTCGCTGATATAAAGATAGGTCGTTGCGAATACGTGGGTTCCCGACAGCGTCCCGATCATAGGCACAAGAAACATAAAATATGCCCACACCGTGAACGGCTGAAAATGCGTATGCATCGCGTATATCGCGATCGGTAAAATGCTTACGACGATTATCAACCCGTTAAATACCAGGCGCGCATCGACCGGAAGAAGCGACCATGAGGCCCCACGTCCTAAGTTGCGAACGGTGTCATCGTTGTTAGTCTTCAAGACCAAAAGGTACCTCTTCGATAGTCTGTTAGCCCTAGTCTAAATTTCATTTGCCGGGATTCCCCATATGAATCCTTCCAGCGGCTTGAGCGTGGTTCCAAATCACCTGCATGACAAGTCGCAGGTCCATTGCGGAGCATTATTAAACGGAATTCATGCGATGAAGTTCCGACCGGCAGCATTGGTTGCTGCCCTGAGTGAGTAGTTAATATCTCTTTTCCGCACCAAGCCGAATTGCAAGCGACGCAGAACCATGTCCGCTTGACCCGAAAATGCCGACCTTTCCAACCGGCACGGAGACCCAAGTTGTCAAGTTCCCAGTTTCGTTCCAGTCGTCTCACTGCAGCGGGCCCAACAAGAAATTTTGGTCGCGTATAGTTACAGTGAAGCGCCAACGATCATGGCCTGCAAATAATATTGCCCCCGTGTTCAGAGAGAAATATGAGCACGTTCGACCTTCAGAATAGCTTCCAACGTGTCGCGGACCTCGGCCTGGCCATAGTTCTCGTTGACGTAAAGGCAGAAAGAGCGGTTCCTTGCGTCTCGCGCATTGGGGCAGTCGAACGCATCGGCGAGATAGGGCGGGACCCAGCCCCATTCCATCACGACGTAGCTGTAATGCGGATTGAGGCCGATTCCCTCCGCGCGCACGGCTTCCGCGAACTCGATCTTCGTGTGGGTAATGCGGTCGACGTCCACGAATACCGGGTAATAGAACGGCGAATCAGAGTCCGAGCAGCCGTAGGGTCGGCATAGCCGGGCCTCCTGCTCCAAATGCCGGGATAGCGTGGTAAGGAACTCGATCCGACGATTTTTGGTTTGATCCAGCCGACCGATGGACGCCAAGCCGATTGCGCAGGATATTTCGTCGGTATGCAGGTTAAGAGCGGGAAACAGATATCCGCTCGGGTCGCGATCGTCGAAATCGTCGCGCCACGTCGGCTTTCCCCGATCGGCGTGAGCCAGCGCCTTGCGATAAAGCTTTTCGTCCCGTGTATAAACGACGCCACCCGAAGGGCCAGCGATGCTGGCCTTGCGGTACATGGTGGAGAACGCGGCGATATCGCCGAAAGTTCCGACCGGCCTTCCCCGCCAAGTCGCGCCGTGCGCTTGGCTACAGTCCTCCAGTACGCGAATTCCCCGCTCCTGACAGGTCTCGACGATTTTGTCGATCTCTACCGCCTGTCCCGCGGCATGGACGATGAGGGCGCAGCTCGTTTCCGCTGTGATGCGGTCGGCAACCTGTTCGGGCCCGGTGTTGTAACTGTCCGGTCGGCTATCGATCAAACGAGGCGTCAAGCCGTTGAGAATGATCGCGCTGATGGTTCCGGGATCGGTGATCGGCGACACAAGAACGTCGCTTCCCTTGGGTAAATCCAACGCCGCCAAGGCGACATAGAGTGAAGCCGTTCCCGTCGCGACGGCGTCGGCGTATCCGCCGCCCAGGGACCGCGCGAAGGCCTGGCAGTACATCTCCTCGAAATGACCCTGATAACCGGGATCCAGGCCCTGTAACCGATAATATTCCAATGCCTGGTCGATCATGGCGCGTTCTTCCTCGCCAAAGGCGAGACGCGCAGGCATCGGCTCCCTACGGACAGGTTCCCCGCCTTCTATCGCAAGCGCCGCTGGGCCGGGCGGTGGCGGACTGGACATCGCTTACCCGCCGTTCAGTTTGGTCCAGATTGTGTCCAGATCGAATCCATGCGCGGATAGAAGCGCGCTGTGATCGCCATAACAGTGAATGAACTTGTCCTGCAGTGAATAAGTTGTCAGCGCGCAGTCCGCCTGAATGTCCCAGGCGATTTCCTTGACGCGCGAGCCGAGCCCGCCATGAGGTACATGCTCCTCCATGACCACAACACGCCGATGGCTCCTGAGCGCAGAGGCGATACCATCCGCATCCAAGGGCTTGATGGTGTGGTTCGAGATCACCGAAACACTCTCGCCCTTCTCGGATTCAAGCCGGTCGGCGAGATCGAGCGCCATTTTCATCGTCGCACCGTAGGAGATGATGCAGCTGTCAGCCCCCTTGCGAATATAGCGCATACGGCCAACTTCAAAAGGTTCGACCGCTCTTTCGGTCAGAATCGGTTCGCCCGCCTTGGCGAGGCGCATATAGACCGGCCCTTCGTTCCGCTGCGCACACCATTCGGTGGCATGTCTCACCTCGACCGGATCGCAGGGTGAGATCACGGACATGGACGGGATCGCGGAGGCTATCGCCACATCCTCCATCGCATGATGAGTGCCGCCAAGCGTTGAATAGGTCACGCCGCCGCCGATGCCCACCAACGTCACAGGCAGTTCCTGGTATCCGATATCGTCTCGTACGAATTCGAACGGTCGGTATAACGTAAATGTCGCGATCGTGTATGCGAACGGCCGCATGCCGCGAAGCGCCATGCCCGCCGCCATGCCGATCATGATCTGCTCGGCGACGCCGGTATTGATGAATCGGTCGGGAAACTCCTCGCGAAATTTCGCGATCGAGCCGGCGGGCGAAATATCGGCAACGATTACCGCAAGCCTGGGATCGTCCTTAGCCAATTCATAGAAAACGTCTGCGAAAGTGTTTCTCATGGCCCCGTTTGCAAAGCGTGGAAAATGCCGTCCGCCATGTTAGCCGACTAAAAAAACAAGCAATTCGTTCGCTCCAGTTTTCCGTGTCACCCGGATATTTCCTCCAGTTCCTCGATTGCCTGGCGGTATTCATCGGGGCTGGGTGAGCGATAGTGCCAGATTGGCACGTGTTCCATGTACGACACACCCTTGCCTTTGACGGTGCGGCCGATGACCAGCAAAGGCTTGTCGCCACGTCGATCGATCACCGCGTTGAACAAATCGGCGGCATCGTGGCCATTGGCCTCGATCGCCTCCCAGCCGAAGGCAAGCGCCTTGTCCAGTATCGGGTGAAAGGCGGGATGCGCTTCGCTCATCCGCTCAAGGCCCGAGAAATCATTGAGGTCGAGAAAAGCGATCAGGTTGTCGATCTTAAGGTTGCCCGCCATCATCATCGCTTCCCAGGTTGAGCCTTCCTGGAACTCGCCGTCGGACAGAACCACATAGGTCTTCCGATCATCGCCTTGCAACCTGTCGGCATAGGCCATGCCAGTGGCCATTCCCATGCCGTGGCCCAGGGACCCCGTCGACGCGGCAACCCCAGGCAAGCCATAATCCGGGTGTGCGCCCAGGCGCCCGTCGGGTTGGCAATAGCCTGCTATATCATCGACCGACAATATCCCGAATTCCTCGAGGATGACGTACTGCCCCATGCAGCCATGTCCCTTGGACATCAGAAAGGTATCGAGGAACGTCCCCTCGGGATCGGGCCGCATCAGGCCATGATAGATCATGTCCGTGATCTCCAGGCAGGAGAAGGCCGGCGCGATATGCAGCGCACCCACGGTCTGCGAAACGTCGAGGATGCGGCGCCGGTACCTCATGCATCTCTGCCGCGCGGCCGCCGCATCGAAACTGTTGGCTCCGCGATTGGCCGAAAATGCCGTAACCATCGGGTCGCCCTCAGGCTCTCAGCACATAGTCGGGAGAAACGTCCTTTATGTCGTCAAGGTACCGCTTGCCCCACTCGACCATCTCGCCCAAACCCTCGTTCCAGCCAATTTCCGCTTCCCAGCCGACGGCGTCCTTGATTGCCGAAGAATCCAACCAGTAGCGCGAATCCTGACCCAGCCGATCCTCGCTCATCTCGCACAAATCCTCGAAAGGCATATCGAGCGTAAGAGCGCACAGTTCGACCACGCGGCGAATCGATGTGGGTTCCGCCGGCCCCGCGTTATAGATCGTTCCCAAAGGCGCGTTTTCCGCCACCAAATGGATGGCGCGGCCGAGGTCGCGGGCATGAATATATGATTTTTCCGCGCGACCGCCGCCGTGCAACGGGAGTTTGCGCCCGGTAAGACCGCACCAGATCGCTTTGGGAACCACACGGTGGAGAAGCTGTCCGGGACAATAGGCGTTGGATGGCCGGATGACGTTCATCGGGAAGTCCAAGAACTTGCTGATCGACATCAAGTGTAAATCGAATGCCACTTTGGAGGCGGCATAGGGGCTAGAGGGCTTGATCGGCTCGTCTTCCTTGGTTGCGTGGTCGACCGAGCCATACATTTCCGAGGTGCCGATCTGAATGAAACGTTCCAGCCAGTCGCGCTTCATTAATTCTTCGGTGAATTTGGCCAGGGCCATCGAATTGGTCTCAAAAAACCGCCATGAATGTTTCCACGACACGGCCCCTTCGCCCTGCGCGGCATAATTGACGATGATTTCCGGCTTTTCCTCATCAAGGAGTTCGAACAGCAGATCCATCTCATGCAGAAGATGTCGGGCGTGATATTCATAGCCCGGCCGCTTGTCGATATTGAGCGAGAACGGTTCCGACCTCAGAGGCGCTCGGCCGACTCCGATCACCTTGTTGGGGTTTGCGTGATCCAGTAAGTAGGCCGCAGTGTGGATGCCGAACGATCCGCCGCCACCCAATATGGCATAAGTCTTGCTCATGAATTGACCTCTCCCTTGGATTTATATTTACGCCGTTCGGCCGGAACCGTCCAGTGAACAGGGCCGCGGCATCGGTCGTGGCATGGGAATCGATTTCCCTATCTCTTCCGCAGCCCGAGCCAGGCCCGGAGGCGCTGCCGGCAAGCGGGCGGAATTCTGGAGAACGGGTAAGTGATGGCATACCAGAGGGCCGAGCGCGCGCCGTTGTGGCGCAGGGTGGAGAAAACGCCGATGACAAATGAAGGGCTTAAAACCCTTTTGATCAGTCTCGCCGCCTTCCGTTCCGTCGCCTGCCAGGCCGGAGACGGATCGTCCGCGTGCAACCGGACGCCAATCCGAAATATCCGCTGCTTCAATTCGTCCATTCCGCCGCCGTGATAGATAAAATGGAGCCGCCATATCCGGTGCAGGCGACCGATGACCGGCCATTTTATGTACCGGTTTCCATCCGCATGATGATCGCTCGCCGGACCCGGCATATCGTCCATGCCGGTGAAGCTGACCAGCGCTATTTCGTCGGAATCGGTAATGACATGAACCTGGTTCTGATCCGGAAAATTTCGGTAGACGTAATCGCCGTCGAGGGTCCAGTTTTCAAAAGTGGTGACGTCGTGACTGGCGAGCGCGGTATAGTCGATCAGCAGCGGAGCCCAGCTGAAGCTGTGCAGTAGGATATCGTGGCCACCGGCAACTCGCCAGAAGACGCTGAACGGTAATGCCGCGAAGGAGTTCGCATCCCAATCGTAGCGCAACGTTTCCGGATGAAGGTTACGCAGCGCGATCGCCATCAACGTGCGCGCCGGCAATGTCAGCGGCGCTTCGGCGTTCGGATCGCGGAGTTCCTCCAGGGCTGGCAAACACCCCTCACTGGTAAATCGGATGGCGGCGACCAGCACGACCTTGGCGCCGTCTTCCGCCCGCCGCCGCAATTCCATTACCGACCCGTCCGATAGGACGAGATCAGGCGTTAGAAAGACGCCGTAAGCACCATCTCGAAACGCCCGTTCGGCCGCCAGTCGATGGCCGGCCGACATCACAAGATATTTGTTGGCCTCGGGTTCCGGCGGCGGAATTTCGATGAACAGTGGTTCGATGACGCCGCTCAAGAGCTGGTATTCGGCTGTTTGCCGCAAGGCGTCCCAATCCTCGATAGTCGTGCAGACAATAAAGCGATTGGCCGACCCGTTGCCCAGCGCCGGTATGTTTCGCGGCGACAGCAGCGAGGCCAGACAGAAATTCTGGAAGAGGTTTCGGAACTCGGCGCCCCAGAAAACGCATATGAAGTAAAAGGGAGGTCCGTCGTCACCTCGGCGTTGCTCGATCATCGAATCAGGACTGCCTTCTCCCCAGTTTCTGCAGGGCGCGGCGCGCCATATGACGCGGGTTGGTGGCGATCCATTTCAGCTGCGCCCGATCCAGTCGACGCGCGCGGCCCGCCGCCCAGGCGATCGAATTGAAGATCCGCGATCCCGGAACAGTGAAGAAGCCCAGCAGCCCGGGCAGATTCACCCGGTCCGGGCGCCTTGAGCGGACGAGGGGCAAAAGTAGGCGTCGAACCGGTCCCGGTGGCGTCAGCGACCTGATGATCAGCGAAGCTGCTGTCCGCTCGACCGCATCCCAGGCGGGAGTGATCTCACCGCTGTGGAATCGCACCGGGATCGGATAGTAACACCGTTTGAGATCATCGCCCATCGGGCCGTATAGCGTCAGATGGAGGTTCAGCGCCTTATAGATGTTTGCGAAAGGGCGCCAGCACTTGTACCAGGCGGTGGAAACGGGGTAGCCATATTCCGACTCGTCGGTGAAGCTGACGAGCAGAATTTCGTCGGAATCGGTAACCACATGAATGGTGTCCTGATTCGAGAAGTGTAGCGCGACATAGCGCCCGTCCGTGGTCCCCCCGATATCCAGATAGCTCGTGTCGTGCTGCTCGATGACGGCATAATCGACCAGCAGAGGCGCCCAGAAAAAACTGTGCATCAGCGCGCCATCATCGCCCGGCACACGCCAGAAGCTGCTGGTAGGAACATCGCAGAAATAGGGGGAACACCATTCGAAACCATCGGTTTCGGGATGCAAATGCCGAAACGCCGTCTTAACCAGTTCACGCGGCGCCAGCACCAGCGGTTTGCCCGACATCATAAGACCTTGGTGCTCCAATTCATCTACGCAGCCATAGGTAAACCGGTTGGCGGCGGCCAGGACCACCTGTTTGCCGGCGCTCGCCAGCCGGTCCAGCGCCGCGACCGAGCCATCGGAAAGGACCATATCGGGCGCCAGGAACACGCCGTACGCGCGGTCCGCATAGGCTATTTGCGCCGCATGTTTGTGACCCTGGGACATCGCATGGATGTTCACCCCATAGCGATCCACGGTCTCGCCGCGTGCGTTCGCCTCCTCGCGCAACTCCGCAAACGCTTCATCGGTGAGAATCTCGGACGCCGAAACCACCGGTTCGCCATCACGGTCGGCCGTAGCGTCCCCGCGCTTAGCGCGTAGTGCCCGCACAAGGTCGTGCAGGTGGGGCTGCGGCACATACCGCAGGGGCAAAAAGACCGGCTCGATGCTCTGCCGCATGAGTTTGAAAGCTGGATCGTCCTGGATCGCCGCCCAGTCTTCGTCCGAGGTGCTGATCAGGAAGCGGTTGCCGTGCCTTGCCAGGGCAGGGATGTTGCCGGGCGAAAGCATCGACGGCAAACACAGTCGCAGGAAATGGTCCCGGTAAGTCTCACCCCAGAAGGTAACGATGAAATAAAAGGGCCGCTGAACGGCAGGTTCCGATTGTGTCACGCTCGACCACTGCGCGGCAGGCCGAGGGCCACGCGCAGCTTGGCACGGAACCCGGCGGGAAGCATGGCAATAGGATAGGTAATGGCATAGCGGAGCCGGTCGGCTGGTCGCAACCGGCGACATCGTATGAATATAAACAGCCAATCGATCGCCCGACCCGCCACGGAAGAACCGCTGTCGGTGGCACGGCTCACAAGATCATCGGCGCGCATGCGCACCGCTCCCCATTGCGCGGACAATGGACCCGCGTGAAGGCACACGGGTTTGTGGAAGATCTGTCTTTTCAACGGATCGATCACGGGGCTGAAATAAAACCGGCGCAGCAACGAGACTCGGGTTCGGGTTCCAACCCAGGGTATCTGCAGAAGCCAATGAGCGTCCGATTCGAAGTGCAGATCCGCTTCGGGCGTGAAGCTCACCACCATGATCTCATCGGAATCCGTAATGATTGCTATGTCCGCGGGTTCGGGAACGTTCTCATGAACATAGTCGCCATCGATCGTCCAGCCCTCGAGCGAACCCGTATGATGCTCGGCAATCGAGCCGTAGTCGATCAACAACGGCGCCCAACAAAAACTGTGCATCACGACACCATTTCCGTCGGGCACGTCCCAATAACAAGTTACGGGAGAGTCGGCGAAATAGACGGTGTCCCATTCGTAACGACGTGTCTCCGAATGGATGTGCCGCAGCGCCATCGCCACCAGATCGCGCGACGAGAGCGACGTCGGATGGCCCGGACGCATCCGGCCGCCGGCTTTTAGCTCGTCAACGAACCCCTCGTTGGCAAGACGCGGACAATTGGCCAGCACCGCCTTCTTGCCCGCATGCGCATGGTCCTGAAGCGCCGCCACGGTGCCGTCCGAGAACACCGTGTCCGGATAGATGAACACGCCGTAGACTTGGCGTTCGAACATGATGTCGGCGATCATCCGATGGCCCTTGGACATCACCACCATCTTGTGGTCTTCCGGCGCCGGCGGAACCATCTCGATGAACTCCGGCTCGATGTAATCCCGCATCAGACGAAACGTCGGGTCGTCCTGCAGCGCATCCCAGTCGGCGCGCGTGGTGCAAAGCAGGAACCGATTTTCGCGCTCGGCATTCGCCAGCGCCGGAATATTATTCTCGGACAGCAAGGACAAAAGGCACAGATCGGTGAAGACGCGCCGAAATTTCTCTCCCCAGAAAACGCTGCCGAAATAAAAAGGTCGCATGCTCGTCTTTCGTCAATAGCACGCGTCTTAATTGCGTGCCCTTGGCCGCAAATATTCGCTCGCCCGACGGATTATGAGGGCCCTGTTCGCTACAATCCAATGAAGCTGTCTCACGCGCGCGACGACCATATGGCCGTATAGCCAAGCAATAATGTAACGCAAATACTTGACGGTCAAAATTTCACGAAGGCGGACGCCAGACGCCCGGAAGTTTCCAGCGAATGCGGCGAGCCTTTGGCGGTAATAGACGCGCCTGC
>CAZPMO010000111.1:0-16118 GCA_964587515.1 uncultured Rhodospirillaceae bacterium
GAGCAGGCTTGGACGTGAATAACCTAGCGAGACTCCACAACTAGGAAAGCTTTCGGCCGCCTAATGCGATCCCCCTGGTTCCCGCCCTCGACAGCCATGGTGTCCAATCGGTAGAATTTTCGGATGCGGTCTTATGGCGGTCTGGGGGAGGATTGGCGGGATGGCTGATCAATGGGTATTCAAGAACGAGACCTATGATAACTGCAACTGCGAGATAAACTGCGGTTGCCAGTTTAATTTGCCGAGCACATACGGCTATTGTCAGTCGGCCTTTATCGGCAACATCGTCGAAGGCAATTTCAATCAGACATCGCTGGCCGGGCTGAATTGGGCGGCGCTTTACAAATGGCCCGGCGAAATCGCCGATGGCGATGGCCAGCGCCAGATCGTCATCGACGAGCGGGCCGACGACGCGCAGCGGGCCGCGCTCGAGACGATCGTCTCGGGGCAGGCATGCGCGCCCGCGAGCAATTTCTTTTCCGTCTTCGCCTCCACTTGCGCCGAATTCTTCGACACCCTGTTTCTGCCGATCGACCTCGAGGCGGACCTCGAAGGCAGAACGGCGCGGGTTGAAATACCGGGGATCCTGAAGAGCAGCGGGCGTCCGAAAATCAACGCGTTCAACGGTGAGCCGTTCCACATCGCGCTGGCGCGCCCCAGCGGCAGTTTCGAGTTCACCTACGCGGAACTCGGGCTGGGCACGACCTCGGTGACGGGCGATATGGAGATGGCGTTCGAAGAGTCATGGGCGCATTTTTGCGTTCACCATTTCAATCAGGATGGCCTGATCCGCGAAAGGTCGCGGCTCACCGCATGGCTTGGTCCGTGACCGGTTGAGGGCAATTCCGGAAGAACCGGACCATCCAGGGAAATCACCATGGCGGAATTCAGGCTCATGCATCTGGCGGACATGCCGACAAACCCCATGAAGGGCGGGCGCGGCGTCCAGGTCAGGCTGGTCGACGGCGAGTGCGGCGCGGAGAAACTCGACGTCCATCTGAACCGGCTGGATGCGCAGGAGCCCGGCGGGCGCACCCACCATCACAGCCAGGCCGATAATGTCTATATCGTGAAATCCGGCGAAGGGGAGCTGGTGGTCGAGGGCGTCGCCTACACGATCCGCGAGGACGATATCGTCTATATCCCCGCCGGCCAAAAACATTCGCTCACCAACAGGAGCGACGAGCCGTTCGAGATATTCGAGATTTACGCCCCGGCCGGCGACCGGTTCGATTACGTGGAAGACGATTGAGGAAAAGGCGAAACCATGGCCAGCGAAAATGAAGGGGTGCTGTTCCTTCCCTATGCCGACACCGTCGATCTGCTGAACGCCGGGGAGGCGCTGCGCATCGCCGAGGACGTCTACCGCATGCAGAACGTCGGCGCGGTGACGGCGTCCAGCCCGCCCAGCTTCAGGCTCGACGCGGGCGCGCCGTTTCACAATCACTGGCACGTGAAATGCGCGCTGCTGACGGAAATACCGATCACCGGCGTGCGCCTATACAACTATTTCGACGACGGCGACCGCAACACGGTGGGGCAACTCGAATGCGGCCGCTATATCATCCTCGCCGATCCCAACACCGGCACGAGCCTGGCCATCGTCGAGGAACACTGGACCTACGCCATCCGCAGCGCCGCCGCGACGTTATTGCCGCTGAAATGGCTGGGGCCGAAAAATCCCAGGATCGTCGGGCTGGTCGGCGTCGGCACCATGGCCGCCAATTCGCTGCGCTGTCTGATGGAGCTCTATGACGGCATCGGGGATGGTATCGAGGAAATCCGCTGCACGTCGCGCCGGCCGGCAACCCGCGAAGCCTTCGCCGCCAAGTGGTCGGAAAAGCTCGGCATCAAAATCGTTCCCATGGCGACCATCGAAGAGGTGGTCGCCGACGCCGATATCGGCATCGGCTGTTCCACCTCGGACGAGATCATGTGCCGCGAGGCGTGGCTCAAACCCGGCGCCACCTATATCTCCTTCGCGCGCCGGGAATTCGAGCCCGAAGGCTGGGTCAAACTGGACAAGGTGGTGATCGACGACTGGGAAATGAACATGAAACTGGAGCATTTCCGGAACGCGGCGGAGACCGGCGTGTTTACCGAGAGCGATCTGCACGGCGAGATACACCAGCTCGCCAGCGGCCAGGTGGCGGGCCGCGAAAGCGACGCCGAGCGAATCCTGATCCACACCACCGGACTGGTGGCGCACGACATCGCCATGTGCCATTTCGTCTACCGGAAAGCGCTGGAAAAAGGCCTCGGCATCCGCCTGCCCTTCACCGGCATCGGCAGCCCCGGGCCGGCGGATTAGAGCATGATCCTATTTGGTTGGATCATGCTCTAAGGGGCGTTTGTCATCCAGCTGCGCACGGTCCGGATCCATTTGTTGTCCGGGCTGGCCAGCGCGAGATTTGAGCGGTAGTGATCGATGTCGGCGAACTCGTCCGATGCAAGGGCGCAGTCCTCGGCGCCAAGCGCGTCCACCATGTCCTTGCTGGATTGGACGACGTGGGCGAAATCCTCGGACGCCCATGAGATATGGAACGGCGTCCGGTTGCCCTTCGCATAGTGCAGCGGTTCGGCGAGAAGCTCGTCTTCGGGACGGTCGTACATCAGATCGCCATAGGTCTTGCCGCTGTCGCCGGGCGCCGGAACGTCGTGCTTGTAGCGGTAGCCGGCGCTGGCCGAGAAGCATGCCTTGATGATGTCTTGGGGCAGGCCGTAGGGCGCATAAAGTTCGCGGCGCAGCGTAATCAGCGAGGCCAGCGTCCCGCCGACCGACCAGCCGCCGGCGAAAATCCGGCCGGTGTCGCCGCCATAGTCCGCGATGTTGCGCCATACCCAGTCCAGGGCCGAGACGGCGTCGTCAAGCGGCGCCGGGAATTTCACATCGGGCGCGAGCCGGTACGACGCCGAGATAAATATCGCCGGCAGGTCGACGATGTTCGGCGCCATGAAACCGTTCCATTCCTTGTAACCGTGCTGCCAGGCGCCGCCGTGGAAATAGAGCAGGACCGGCACGTCCCGCGCGCCTTCATCATCGGGAAGATACAGATCCAGCTTCTGGTAATAATCCGGGCCAAACGGGATATCGATCACGGTCCGGCAGCGCGCCGCGCCCTCGCGCGACGTCGCCAGCGCCCGTTCACCGTATTCGATCGCCGGTCCCGGCGCGCGGGTATTCGCGGCGGTCCTCGGCGATTGCGGCTTTAGATCATCAAAGCTCATGCTGCCCTCGGTCTCATGCGTCAGCCGCGCGCGGCGAAGTCGGCGGCGCCATAGGCAGCCGCGTGGCGCACCGGGACGGTGCGCAGCTCGGCGACGGTCCGGCAGCCGAGCTGGCCCAGCGTCGCCGAGACGTCCTCGGTCCACAGATCGATCAGATGGGCGGGGCCGCGCGCGCCCAGCGCCCCCAGGCTCCACAGGAACGCCTTGCCGGCGAACGCCGCGTCCGCGCCCAGCGCCACCGCGCGGGCCGCGTCGGCGCCGGACCTGACGCCGCTGTCGAGGATGATGGTCGCCTTGTCGCCCACGCGCTCGGCGATGGCGGGCAGCACGTCGATCGGGGCCGGCAAGGCGTCGATCTGACGCCCGCCGTGATTGGAAACGACGATGCCGTCGACGCCCAGCGAGACCGCGCGTTCGGCGTCGTCGGGGTGGAGAACGCCCTTCAGCACCAGCGGCCCCTTCCACACCTCGCGGTAGCGCGCGATCTCGTCCCAGGTGAACGCGCCGCCGCTTTCGCGCTGGAAAAACCGGGTCGCCTCGACCAGGGATGCGCCCGGATCCATATAGGCGTTCAACGAGGCGAAGCGGGGAATGCCGTTGCGCGCTAGCGAACGCAGCCAGTGCGGCGACGACAGCGCGTCCAGGCGCAGCCGGTTGGTCAGGCGGAACGGGGTCACGATGCCGCTTTTCACCTCGCGCGGCCGGGTGGTGCGGGTCGGCGTATCGAAGGTCAGGACCAGCGCATGCACGCCGGCCGCCGCGGCGCGGCGCGTCAGATCGAGCCCGATCCTGTGGTCGTCGCGCGGGAACCGGTAAAGCTGCAGCCACAGCACGTCCGGCGCCAGCGCCGCCGCCTGTTCGATGTCGATGCCCGACAGCACGCCCAGCGTATAGGGCACGCGCGCGGCCTGGGCGGCGGTCGCGAAATATGTCTCGGCGCCCGGAAACCCGGTGCCGGGCCCGCCGATCGGCGCGATGCCGATGGGCGCGGAATAGTCGCGCCCGAACAGCTTGGTGTCGGCCGGCGGCGGCTCCACCACATTGCCGTAGCGCGGCATCATCTCGACCGCGTCCAGCGCCGCCCAGTTGCGCGCGATGCCGATATCGGCCCCGGCGCCGCCGTCCATGTATTCGAACGCGAAATTGGGCAGGATGCGGCGCGCCCGCGCCCGCAAATCATGGGCGCTGGGATAGCGCCGCTTCAGCGCAAGCCGCTCGGCCGCCGTCGATGTATCGGACATCCGCGTATCCTTCGTTGCAATGGCCCGGCTATTGATTCCACGACCGACCCGACGCCTCAAACGATTTGTCCCGGCGTTTCGCCCGTCAGGCTCCCTCATCACCCCGGCCTTCGCTCCTGAAGCGGAGGCCGAGGTGACAAACGGGGGTGTAGCGCGCGCGTGACCGAAGTTGGATTTGAAACACAGAGGACGCAGAGGGTCACAGAGGCACACAGAGGAAACACAATCAAAACTTCTTCTCTGTGTATTCCTCTGTGACCCTCTGTGCTCTCTGTGTTGAATCCCTTCACGCGATGCACCGAAAAAAACCCACCGCGTTTCCCCGCTGCTCCAAGCCCCCCTTCGTCACCCCGGCCCTCGCGCAACCATCGGATCGACGGCGCGCTGGGGTGAGGATTTTTGGGAGGACGTAACCGGCGGGCGACGGTCTGTGAGGTGAGATAGGTATGGGCAACTACTGGGATAAGGTACTGAAACTCGGTGCATACGACTATGACCCAGAGACCATATCGACAAAGCTCAACAAGCGGCTTTTTCCCTTCAACCCGGAAAAAGTCGAAACTATTATTTCAATTTATAATCCTCTGAGGTTTGGAAGAGAATACAAGGAAGAGTTCCAAAGTTCAAAAAATTGCAACGTGTACTTGCATGGAAATCTCACGAACATTAATCGCAGCCCACATAATTCCTATATCGAAAGCGTCACGATCAGGACGCTTAACAACAAGCGGTTTTCGGTTCGGGCCAAGCATTACGTGATGGCGCTCAGCGGATTCGAAAATCCGCGTTTGATGCTTATATCCAACGACATCGAACCCCGTGGCCTGGGTAACGGCAATGATCTGGTCGGCCGGTATTTCATGGAGCACATCTGGTAGGCGCGTTTGGCATCGTTGTCCCAAATGTCATCCAACGTCGTTTTTTTGGAAATCAGGTCTTTCGCTATTCTCTCGAGCGCTGACAAAACTTTTTCTTCACCGTGCGTGAATTTGAGTTTGTTTCCTTCAACTGCGATGCCTGCACGGTTACGAAATTGCTCTGCCGAGAGCAGTCTATTCATGTTCGCGCGGGGGATACGGTCGTTTGTTGCTAGTCTGCTCGCTGAATGAAGTAATTTTTCGATTTCTTCCGCAACATTGATCCTTGTTTTTTTGCCCGTGCGTTTCACGAAATTCGATTTTGCTTCCGCATCCCACTGGCTTTGCCCGACACCACTTTGTTGTCCAGTATGCCGCCGATAAAGAATTTCATCGAGACGTTCACGATCATTTTCAACCTGACACTGAATTTTGGTTGGGAACTGCCCATTCCATTGAGATCTCAGTTCGGAGAAAAATTTTGCCCAGTCTTGAGACGGTGACTTTTGGGGTTTTTGAAGTAATTTGAGGGCGGTCGTTCGCCTATTGCCGTCATAGACAACATACTTGCCGTCTTCTAGCGAGACGAGGGGTGGCTCATATATTTCCCCAGAGATTACAATGTCCTTAGAAAGGTTTCGCATATGCCGTGTTCGGTGTTTTAGGAGCCATTCGACTGCGGCTTCTTCGCTCATGAGCTCGCCATGTCGATCATTGCACCGATTGACCAGCAAGCTATTCAAATTAATACTTTGTACCTTCATTGGCCATTCTCGCGAGTACGGTGGAGCAGCATTACTTGATAATTTCTGCCAGAAACCCCAATCCCGCACGTCCACTTCAATGCAGATGGGATGCAACCATTACAAATATTTTTTTTCAGAATACAAGCAAAAGTATCATACCGTGTTTGTTCGCGGGTTTGGACACCTTTTGTCAATGCAGATTTAGGGGAGGGGACGGCATGGCTGGGGAATCGGCGGCATACGACTATCGCATGACGGTCGAAAAGGACGTCTATGTCACCATGCGCGACGGGGTGCGGATTGCGTGTTGCATCTATCGTCCCGACGCCGAAGGCGCGTTTCCCGCTTTGTTCGCGGCGTCGCCCTATCAGTATGAATATGACGACGTGCCGGCGTACTCGATCTTTCCGTGGCGCGAGACCGGGCCGGTGGAATGGTATGTGGGCCAGGGCTACGCCTATGTGCACATGGACGTGCGCGGCTCGGGCCGGTCCGAGGGCGATTTCGGGTTCATGGGTAGGATCGAGCAGGAGGATTACTGCGAGGTCATCGCATGGACCGCCGAGCAGCCCTGGTGCGACGGCAATATCGGCGGCATGGGGCAGTCCTATTACGCCATGGCGCAGTGGTTCATGGCGGCCATGAACCCGCCGGCGCTGAAATGCATCATCCCCTATGACGGGCTGGTCGATCACTATCGCGGCTCGGTCTATCACGGCGGCATTTTCTGCAGCTACCGGACCATGTGGTATATCGGGCTGCTGGCCAACAACCAGCACCGGCCCGCCAACGCGCCGACGCGGCCGCGCATGGAGTGCGACCTGGTCGGCGATATCGTGGCGCACCCCACCTATGACGATTTCTGGCGGGAACGCTCGGCCTACGAGGTGCTGAAGGACATCAAGATCCCGGTGCTGTCGATCGGCCACTGGGGCAAGATGGGGCTGCATCTGCGCGGCAACGTGCTGGGCTTCGAGGAGCTGGAAGCGCCGAAGAAGCTGGTGGTGACCGGCGCGAAAAGCGTGCACGAGGCGCATCACTGGTTCGATTCCATCGATTTCCACGAAAAGGAGCTGCTGCCGTTCTACGATTATCATCTGAAGGGCATCGACAACGGCACCATGGACGAGAAGCCGGTGCGCATCTTCGTGCGCGGCGACGAGGAATATCGCACCGAAGACCATTGGCCGCTGGCGCGCGCCGAATATGAACCCTGGTATCTGCGCAAGGGGCCGTCGGAAAGCGTGACCTCGCTGAACGACGGCGGGCTGTCGGCGGAAGCACCCACCGACAATGAAGGCGCGACCAGCTACGACTACCCGGACGAAGGCTGGCGCATGGGCGTGATCGGCATGGGGCCGGACGGCAAGCCCGACCCGGTGCGGCGCGTGCTCACTTTCACCTCCGCGCCGCTCGCCGACGACATGGAGGTCACCGGGCCGATCATTCTGGAACTGCGCGCCTCGTCCGACCAAACCGACACGCGGTTCATCGTGAAGCTGTCCGACCAGCTTCCGCAGGATGCCACGATGCAGGATCGCCAGCCCGATTACACGATCGTCTCCAAGGGCTGGCTGCAGGCGTCCCATCGCGAGAAGGACCCGGAACGCTCCACCGATCTGCGGCCGTTCTACAAGCACGATCTGGCCGAGCCCATCGAGCCCGGCAAGATCTATCAGTACGATATCGAGGTGCTGCCGTGCTCCTATGTTTTCAAGCGGGGCCACCGCATCCGCCTCGAGATCGCCAACGGCGATTCCGGGCTGACCGACGCGGTGTTCCAGCACCCCTACCACCCCTCGCAGGTGGGCTCCGACACCATCTGGCACGACCCGACGAATCCGTCGCGGATTCTGCTGCCGGTCGTGCCGCGATGAACGAACAAATACGAAAAGGGAGGAACAAATGAGCGAAGCACAAGGCCTGAAGCTGGTCGGCTATTTCGATTGTCCCGGCGGCGGCCAGGTGGTGGTCGACGGCACCACCGCCTATGTCGCCCATATCAAGGGGCCGGAAGCGACCTCGGTGATCGACGTCAGCGATCCGTCGAAGCCCAGAATGACCGAGCATTTCGAACTGCCGTGGAAGGAAGGCGTCCATTCGCACAAGGTGCGGGTAAAGGACGGGCTGATGATCATCAATGTGGAGTCCACGGCCCACACCGGGCCGGTGCCCGACGATTAAGTGGGCGGGCTCAATATCTACGACGCCTCGGACCCGCTGCATCCCAAGCTGATCAACAAGTGGGAATGCGCCGATCGCGGCATCCACCGCTATACCTTCGACGGGCGCTACGCCTATCTGTCGCCCTGCATGGAAGGCTATCGCCAGAACATCATGCTGATCCTCGACCTCAACGATCCCATGAAGCCGGAAGAGGTCGGGCGCTGGTGGTTCCCGGGCCAGTGGGAGGCCGGCGGCGAGGAGCCGACCTGGCCGGAAAGCAACTCCATCGTGCCGCGCTGCCACCACCCGATCCGCATGGGCGACCGGCTCTATGTCAGCTATTGGCACGGCGGCTGGGTGATCCTCGACATCTCCGACATGTCGAAGCCGAAATATGTTTCCGGCATGGATTGGAGCCCGCCCTTCGCCTATCCGGCGCATACCTGTCTGCCGATCCCGTTCGACGTGGAAGGCCGCAAGCTGATGCTGGTGACCGACGAGGACGCGCTGCCCAAGTGGGACGACGCGCCGGGCTCGCTGCTATGGCTGGTCGACATCACCGAGGAAACCAACCCGGTGCCGTTCTCCACCTGGCGGGTGAAGGGGCTCGACGGCGGTCCGGTGAAGATGCATGCGACCTGTCATCAGCCGGCCGAGGACGTGAAGGGCGCCGAGATTCCGGTGGCCTATTTCGAGCACGGGCTGCGGATGATCGACATCTCCGATCCGCACCGCATCGAGGAGGTCGCCTATTACCTGCCCGACCCGCACCCCAACGGCAACCGCGTGCAAAGCAATGATTGCTGCTGGGACGACCGCGGCCTGATCTACGTGATCGACCGCATCGGCGGCATGAGCATCCTGGAACGGACTTAGGCGTACGCAAATTAATGTAGGGGCGGGTTTCAAACCCGCCCAAAGCCGAACGATCAGGCTGAATTTCGATTATTTCGCGTGATGCAACGGCGGCGGGCGGGTTTCAAACCCGCCCCTACAATTCGGCCATGTGGTTCCCGTAGGGGCGGGTCCCCGACCCGCCCGCGCCTAAACCGTCGGCTGGTCGGCCGACAGGGTCGGGTCGAGCACCAATTTGCCGTTGGTCTCGCGGCGTTCCATCAGCCCGTGCGCGATGCCGGCTTCGTGCAGCGGCATGATGCGGTCGATCTTCGCCGTGCGGATGGCGCCGGCGCGGGTCTGTTCCGTCGTCCACTCGATGTCGGCGTTATCGCAGCCCGGGCTGCCGATGACCTTGATGCGCCGGAGGTACAGGCGGCTGATGTCGAGCGGCACCGTGCCGCCGCCATGGGCACCCGCGGTCACCAGCCGGCCGCGCAAGGCCAGGCTGTTGAAGGCGCCGGGCCATAGATCGGGATCGCCGATATTTTCGGCCACCACGTCGACGCCGCGCCCGTCGGTGATCTTCATGACCTCCTCGGCGAGGTTCTGGGCGCGGTAATTGACGCCGTGATCGGCGCCGAAGGCGAGGCCGGTTCCGACGCGCTCGTCGGTGCCCGCCGCCGCGATCACGGTCGCGCCCATCAGCTTCGCGACCTGGATCGCGCTGGAGCCGAGACCGCCGGCGCCGCCCATCACCAGTATCCATTCGCCCGCCCGCAGTTCGGCGCGGGTCGCCAGCATGTGCCGCGCGGTCGGGAAATGGCGCGCGATCACGGTGGCGGACGCGAAATCGAGATCGTCGGGGATGGGATAGACGGCCCGTTGCGGCACCATCACCTGCTCGGCGTAGCCGCCCCAGCGATTGACGCCCAGGCTCGAGCCGCCGGTGCATTCCGATTGCCGGTCCATGCGGCAGGACTCGCACGCGCCGCAGCGGATGCCCGCCTGCACGGAGACGCGATCGCCCGTCTTCACCCGGTCCACACCGGGCCCGACCGCAACGACGACGCCGGACGGATCGACGCCCAGAATATGGGGCAGCGGCGTGCCGCGCGCGTATTTGCCCGAACGCACCATGACGTCGAGGGTGAAGTTCACCGAGACCGCGTGGACCGCGACCACCACGTCGTCGCCGGCGGGCTCCAGGTCGGGAATTTCCTCGAGCCGCATCACCTCGGCGCCGCCGAATTCGCGGATCATCAATGCCTTCATCTGGACCTTCGCTCCCGCCGAATATGTGTTGAGTTTAGAGGACTATCCGCCGAGTTCGGCGCGCACGATGGCGGCGCCCTCGACCATGGCTTTCAGTTTGCCGAAGGCGGTGTCGCGCGACAGATATTTCATGCCGCAATCAGGCGCGACGATCAGGCGTTCGGCGTTCATATGGGCAAGCGCGGCGCGAATGCGCTGGGCCACCGTCTCCGGCGTCTCGATCGCCCCATCGCTCATGCTGATCACGCCGACCATCACTTTTTTCGAAGGCTGTCCTTCCAGCGAGGCCGGATCGAGCCCCGGTTCCGCGGCCTCGATCGAAACCTGATCGGCAACCGCGCGGTCGAGTTCCGGCAGGAATGAATAACCGCTCGGTTTGTCGTGGACCACGGCCGCATAGCCGAAGCACAGATGGATCGCCGTTTTGCCGGCCGCGCCCTCCAGCGCTCGCGCGATCACCGGCAGCGCGAACGCCTTGGCCTTTTCATGGCGCGACTGCATCCAGGGCTCGTCGAGCTGCACGATGTCGGCGCCGGCCGCGAACAGCTCGCGCACCTCGACGTTGACCGCTTCGGCATAGGCCATCGCGAGGCTTTCCTCGTCCGGGTAAAACTCGTTCTGGGCCTGCTGGCTCATGGTGAACGGGCCGGGGATCGTGATCTTGATCATGCGGTCGCTGTTGGCGCGCAGGAATTTTACGTCACCGACCTGGATCGGCCGGGTTCTCTCGATCGGGCCGGTGACGCGCGGCACCGACGTCGGCTTGCCGGTGCGGCCCATCACGCTGCCCGGATTGTCCACATCGACGCCGCCCAGCGCCGTGGCGAAGTGATTGGAATAGCTTTCGCGGCGGATCTCGCCGTCGGTGATGATATCGACCCCGGCGCGCTCCATGTCGCGGATCGCCAGCAGCGTCGCGTCGTCCTGCGCTTCGCCCAGAACCGACTCTTCGACGCGCCACAGATCGCGGGCCCGGACACGCGGCGGCATGCGGGCCCCCAGCTTCTCCCTGTCGATCAGCCAGTCGGGCTGGGGATAGCTGTCGACCACGGTGGTGGGCAGCAAATGCGCCGGGTTGCTTGCCAAGCCGCTCTCCTAATGCGCGCGCGGCTGTTTCATGAAATCGGCGCGATTGGCGGTTTCCACCGAGACGGTGTTCATTTCATTGTCGCGCATCACGCCAATTTCGACGGTCACGCCGGCCGCGCCGCTGCTCCAGATCTTGCGATAGAGATCGGCGAGGCCCGAAACCTGGCGGCCGTTTACCGCCAACACCACGTCGCCCGCCTCGATGCCGCCGCGTTCCGCCGGCCCGTCCTGCGTGATCGACGTGATCAGCACCCGTCCCAGGGCTTCCATGCTGTATATGCCGAGCCAGGGTCGCGGCGGGGTGTTGCGGCCGCCATATTGCAGCAGCTCGTCAATCGACTCCTTCAGCAGATCGATGGGCACGAACATGTTTCCGGCCTTGGCCTCGTCGCCCGGCGCGGCGTCCTGGACGAACAGCGAACCGACGCCAACCAGGCGTCCCTGATGGTCCAGCAGCGCGCCGCCCCCCCAATAGCCGGCGAACTCGCGCTTGGATTCCACATGGCCGTCGATGGCGTTGGCCGCGCCGCCGCGCGCGCCGACCACCAGCGTGTCGTCCTCGATCACGTCCACCGAGGAACCGAGTTCCAGCGGCTTCACGTCGAGCGACGCACTGGCCCGCAGCAGACCGAACCCCGTCTCGTAATCATAGGCGACCACATGGGCTTCGACCGCGGGACCATGATCGCCGCCGATGATCACCGTCTCCGCCTCGGTAACCAGATAGCCGATGGTCACCGCCAGCCCGTCTTCGCCGATCAGCACCGCGTTGCCTTCGCGCTCCGTGCCGAGATAGGACGACGAAAAGGCGTCTTCCGGGGCCCGTGAATTCAACGGCACAACCGCCCGCAGGGCCTCGTCGAGATCGTATGAAAGCTTCGTCGGGTCGGGTCGCGTCGCGGCCGCGAACATGGGATCGACGACATGCGCCAGACCATGGGGCCGGTGGCCGTTGGCTTCTTCGATACCGCTCATTGGGTGTCCTAAATTCTACTGCGCGCAGGGGGGGGTGTGAACTCGCCGAGCCTATCACCGGCCCCGGCGGGTCTCAACTGCGCTCGTCGACGAAACGCGGCGCCTTGATGCTGGATTCGAAGGCGCGCGCCAGCGTACCGGTTTCCAGCACCTCGATTTTGGGCGACACCTCGAAGGTCTGCTTCACCGCGTCCGAGACGCGGTCGGCGATCGCCGCGCCGTCGCCGCCGCGCGCCACCTCGATGCGCACCGTCAAGGTTTCCAGCGCGTCGTCGCCGGTATTCAGCACGCCCTGGAAATCGTTGACCTCGGGGTTGCGGAACATGAAGTCCTCGAACTCGGAATGGTTGACGTTGACGCCCCGGATCTTGAAGAACCCGGTGGTGCGCTGGGCGTGCTTGATCATGGGAAACAAATCGGCGAACCGCCCGTCGCTTTGTCCCCGCTCGGTATAGGTCACGATATCGCCCGAATTCCAGCGCAGCAGCGGCGTCGCATGGTTGGTCCACAGCGGCGTGACGCAGGTTTCGCCCGGCGGCAGCGGCTCGCCGGTGGCCTCGTCGATCACCTCGATGAAGAACATGTCGGTCCAGATGTGAATGCCGTCATGGGCCGCGCCCTCGGCGCCCATCAGCCCGGCCTCGCTCATCCCGAACACATCATAGATTTCCGCGTCCCAGGTTCGGCCGAGCTTTTCCCGCTTGGCGTCGGACAGCGTCTCGGCCGAGCAGATCACGATCCGCACCGACGATTGCGCGAGGTCGATGCCCTCGGCTTCGGCGACGTTCACCAGATGCAGCGCGAAGCTCGACATGGCGATCAGCACGGTCGGCTTCAGGGTAAGGATCAGCTCGATCTGGGCCCGTGACGGCACCGCGTTGCCGGCGCCGACCCAGCTCATGCCGACGCCGAACTGGTGCGCGCTGCGCGCCCACACCTGGCCCGCCGGATGAATGCCGATGGGAAAGGAAATATGGACCAGATCGCCGGCGCCGATGCCGATCGCCGGGAACGACCGGCCCCACGACAACAGCCCGTAATCGACGTCTTCGAAAGTGCGGGGATAGAACACGGGCGTGCCCGTGGTGCCGCCGGAACGCCAGTATTCGGCGATGCGGTCGCCCGCCGCGACGCAGAAATTCTCCATGAACTCGGCGTGGCTGTATTGGCGCAGCGTCTCCTTGTCGAGCACGGGGATTTTTTGCCATTCCTCGGGATCGTCCAGTCGCTCGGCGTCGATGTGATCGAGCCTGCCGCGATACCACGGCGCGGTCCGCGCGCGTTCGAAGGCGATCCGCTTGCGCTCGCGCTGGATACGGTCGATCTGCTCCCGCGATTCCGGCATTGGCAACGGCATGTCTTGTCCTTCCCGCGATTGATCCGGTTCACGATCCTAGCCGGTTTGACCGCCCACCGCACCCGCACTAGGCTCGGTCGTTATGAAGATCGTGATTATCGGCGGCGGCGCGGCGGGACTTTATTTTTCCATTCTGATGAAGAAGGAATGGCCGGACCGCGAGATCGCGGTACATGAGCGCAACCGGCCCGACGACACGTTTGGTTTCGGGGTGGTGTTCTCCGACGAGACGCTGGGCAATTTCCAGTCCTACGACGCCGAGACCTATCACGCGATCACCGACGCCTTCGCCTATTGGGACGAGATCGACTTCGTCCTCCACGGTGAAACCATACGCTCGTCGGGTCATGGGTTCTGCGGCTGCGGGCGGCGCGAACTGCTGCTGATCCTGCAGGCGCGCTGTCGCGCGCTCGGCGTCGAGTTGAATTTCGAGACCGAGATCACCGATCTGGCGCGCTTCGGCGACGCCGATCTGATCGTCGGCGCCGACGGCATCAACTCTATGGTGCGCGACACCCATAAGGACCATTTCCGGCCTTCCTTCGAGTGGCGGCGCAACAAGTTCATCTGGCTCGGCAGCACGCGGCCCTACGACGCGTTCACCTTCGATTTCACCACGTCGGAGCACGGCATCTGGGTGCTGGGCGCCTATCAATACAATGACGACATGTCGACATGGGTGGTGGAGGTGCCGGAAGCCACCTGGGCCAGCGCCCGCGCCGAGGTCGAGCATCTCAGCGAGGCCGAATTGCTCGCCTATATGGAGAACCTCTGGGCCGATCAGCTCGACGGCCATCGTCTGGTCGCCAACAATTCGGTGTGGCGCACCTTCCCCACCATCCATAACCAATGCTGGCATCACGACAATATCGTGCTGCTGGGCGACGCGCTGCATACGGCGCATTACTCCATCGGTTCGGGCACCAAGCTCGCGATGGAAGACGCGATCGCGCTGTTCGAATCGTTCCGCTTGACGGACGGCGTGGCGGCGGCGCTGGCGCGTTTCGAGGAAGACCGGCGCGATGAGGTCGAGCGCACCCAGCATGCCGGAGACGTCAGCGTGGTGTGGACCGAAAACCCGGAACGCTATTGGGAGATGGAGCCGATCCAGGCGGCCTATTCCATGCTGACCCGCGCCAAGCAGGTCACCCACGACAATCTGCGGCTGCGCGATGCGGGGTTCATCGACCGGGTCGAGGCGTGGTTCGCGGGCAAGGTGCGCGACGACGGCTTCGACATTCCGACAGACGCGCCACCGCCGCCGCCGATGTTCACCCCGTTCCGGCTGCGCGGCATGACGCTTGCCAACCGGGTGATGGTCTCGCCCATGGACATGTATTCGTCCGAGGACGGCGTGGTCGGCGATTTCCATTTCGTGCATATGGGCAGCCTCGCCTTCGGCGGTGCCGGGCTGATCGTCTCGGAAATGGCCTGCGTCTCGGCGGACGGCCGCATCACGCCGGGTTGCGCCGGGCTGTACGCGCCGGAACACGCCACGGCCTGGGCGCGCGTCATCGACTTCGTCCATGAACAGTCCGATGCGAAATTCTGCCTCCAGATCGGCCATGCCGGGCGCAAGGGGTCCACCCGCGTCGCCTGGGAAGGCATGGATGAACAGCTCCTCGAGGGCAATTGGCCGCTGATCGCGCCTTCGCCGTTGCCTTACTATCCCCATAACCAGACGCCGCGCGAGATGACGCGGGACGACATGGACCGGGTGACGGCGGAATTCGTCGGCGCGGCGCGGCTCGCCGAGGACGCCGGGGCCGACATGATCGAGCTTCACATGGCGCACGGTTATCTGCTGTCGAGCTTCATCACGCCGGTCTCGAACCGCCGCGCCGACGATTATGGCGGTTCCCTTGAAAACCGGCTGCGTTTTCCCCTCGAAGTGTTCGACGCGGCGCGCGCGGCATGGCCCGACCACAAGCCGGTTTCGGTGCGTATCTCGGCCACCGACTGGGTCGGCGAGGCCGGCGTTACCGGCGACGAGGCGGTTCTGATCGCGCGCGCCTTCAAGGACCGTGGCTGCGATCTGATCGACGTCTCGGCGGGCCAGACCACGCCCGACGCCGAGCCGGTCTATGGCCGCATGTTCCAGACCTGGTTTTCCGAACAGGTGCGCAACGAGGTCGGCATTCCGACCGTCGCGGTCGGCAACATCACGAGCTGGGACCAGGTCAACACTATCCTGGCCGCCGGCCGCGCCGATCTGGTGGCGCTGGCCCGGCCGCATCTGACCAATCCGCATTTCACGCTGCAGGCGGCCGCGTTCTACGGCGTCGACACCCAGCGCTGGCCACCGCCCTACGATTCGGGCCGCGAGCAGGCGCTACGGCTGGCGGCGCGC
>CAZPMO010000112.1:0-15872 GCA_964587515.1 uncultured Rhodospirillaceae bacterium
CCAGGTTCGATGCCGTGCCGTAGGCGGTATCGGCAGCCAGTCGCCCGGGCCGCAAGCCGTGCGGGCAACGGAGGACGTTTCATCAAGGGCGACCGCCCGCTCCGCCGCTTCCAAGCTTCTGGCAGCGGTATCATCGAAAGATTTGGCATTATCCAGAAGCAGGTCGCGATTGAGAATGTAGGACATTCCAGTGAACGCTGGGCTGTAGGCTGGGTCCAGTTCGAGGGCGCGCTCAAACATTTCGCGAGCCCGGACGTTTCCGTCCTTGGTGGAACCGTAAAGGTATGATAGCCCGCGAAGATAACAATCCCAGGCATCCATGTTTCGCGGCTGTTTCGCGGCAGATCGCTTTGTCTCGATCTTTTCCAGCTCAGGGACCACGGTCGCCACGATACGCTCGGTGAACTCGTCCTGCACCGCAAAGATGTCCTCAAGGTCGCGGTCAAACTTCTGTGCCCAGACGTGATGGCCGGATTTGGCGTCAATGAGCTGGGCCGTAATGCGCACCTTTCCACCGGCCTTTCGGACGCCGCCTTCAAGCACATATCGGGCGCCCAATTCGTCGGCGACCTGCTGCATGCGGACCGCCTTGCCCTTGTACGTAAACGTCGAGTTTCTGGCGATCACCGGGAACGATCGCCACATAGAGAGCGCGGTGATGATGTCCTCGGTAAGCCCGTCGGTAAAATACTCCTGTTCGGGATCACCGCTCATGTTCTCGAATGGCAGCACGGCAATGGATGGCATCCGCGAAATGGCTTCCGCCTGTGTTGGCGCCAGGTCATTATTTGCCTCGTCCAGGGCGACGCGGTATGCGTGCACCGGTTCGGCGATGTTCTTAACTTCCTTCGGGCCAAGATCGTCGAATCCGACGTCAAGCTTGCCTCGGACGTGCTCATGCACGGTGCCCGACACGACCACGCCGCCCGGTTCAGCCAATGCCTCCAGACGTGCCGCGACGTTGACGCCGTCGCCGTGGATGTCGTCGCCTTCGATGATCACATCGCCGAGATTGACCCCAATGCGGAAGACGATCTGTCGATCGTCGGGCGCTCCGCCATTGCGCTCCGCCATGCCGCTCTGGATTTCGACAGCGCATTGGACGGCATCGACGACACTCGCAAACTCTGCCAATAGAGCGTCGCCCGTGGTCTTGATGATGCGGCCGCCACCGCTCGCGATGGCGGGTTCGATCAGTTCAGTGAGATGGGCGTTGAAACGCGCGCGCGTGCCTGCTTCATCCTCGCCCATCAGACGACTGTAGCCGACCACATCGGCCGCCAGGATCGCCGCAAGCCTTCGCTGGACGCGTTCTTCGGCCATGTGATTTGCCAACTTTCAGAGCAACCGACGAGCGAGATTGTATGGGTGGCTAAGGATGGAGTCCATCGGGGCTGAATGGCGGCTTTGGGTCATTTTCTGCCAAACCGCTAACGTCCAACGTGTTCCGCTATGCCCTCAACTCCGGTCATGTACGAAACATAGCGGACATCGTTGTCGCTTATTTCTGGTTCTGGGGGTGAACCCCGGACCTTTCGCATCTTCATCAGCGGTAGCATTATTGGACGATGATTTCGGACAAGGACATATACCGCGCGGCCCGTCGCGCGGATGGCGCCAAGGCCCATGGCGACAGGGACGGTCGGCGGGCGTGGCAAGGGATTGGGGACGCGATGGGGAAGGCGCCAGGGGTGTGAGCTCGGGGCGTACATCGGCGATCGTCGCGCTCGCGATCCTCCTGGCGGTGAGCACGGCATGGGGCTCAGCGCTGTCGCTTGCCCGGTTCGCGGTCACCGCTGGCGTGCCGCCCATGGGCTACGTGGTATGGATGAGCGTGGCGGCCGCCATCCTGTGTCTTGGTCTCGCGCGTCTACGCGGCGGATGGCCCAGGTTCTCGCCGGCGCATCTTGTCTATTACGTGTCGTCCGGCTGTACGCGATTGGTGTTCGCTGGCTTCGTTATGTACACCGTCCTCGGGCACCTGCCGGCGGGCGTCGTTGCGATCGTCATCGCCACGGCGCCACTGATGACCTATCTCATGCGTTCGGCGCTGCACCGCACGCGCCCCGATGGCCGACGGGGGTGCGGTATCGTTCTCGGCTTCGTCGGCGTCTCGCTGCTGTTCGTGCCGCGACAAGCGCTGCCCGACCCGAGCGCCATCGGCTGGCTTGCCCTCGGGTTCTTGACGCCGCTGCTCTATGCGCTCTCCAATCTCGCGATTGAACGTCTGAGACCGCCGGGCGAGGATTCGATGGCGCTGACGTCGGGCATGTTCGTCACCGCCATCGTGTTCAGCTTGCCCCTGGCGATCGCAATGGGTCAGTTCCACCCCTTGTGGGAGGCCGGGCTCGCGCTTCGCGAAGGCGCGATGTTCACCCATGCGGCGATTCTCGCGTTTTGCTTTTTCGGGCTCTACGAGCTGTTCCGCCTTGCCGATGCGACCTATGGCAGCCAGGTCACCTACTTGACGACGGTATCGGGCGTCATATTCGGCATCGTGCTTTTGGGCGAGAGGCCGAGCCTTTGGGTGTGGGCCGCGGTGGCCGGCATTGTCGCCGGCATGGTGCTCGTGGGCCGCGACTCGACGCGCGGTTGAGGGCGTACGATCCCGATCGTATTTATATCAGGGCCGCGGCAAATCCGGCGCCACGGCTATCCGTTCATGCGGCGGACCCGACCGGTCGCGCCTCGGCCTGCTGGACCGGGCGGTCGTCGACCGGCAGGTAGAACGCAGCCGCGACCACGCCAAGCGCTACCGAGACCCACCAGATCACCATGTAGCTGCCGGTGGTCTCGAACAGCCAGCCGCCAGCCCAGATTCCGAAGAAGCTGCCGAGCTGGTGGACGAAAAACGCGAAGCCGAACAGGGTAGCCATATGCCGAACCCCGAAAATCTCGGCGATCAGACCGCCGGTAAGCGGCACGGTCCCGAGCCACAGCAGCCCGATCACCGACGCGAAGATGGCGACGCTGGCATTGCTGACAGGCAGCAAGACGAAGGCGGCCATCACCACCGACCGTAGCAGGTAGAGCCAGGTCAGCAGATACTTCTTGCGTCGCCGGCCGCCCAATGCCCCCCAGAGCAGGCAGCCGAAGATGTTGAACAGGCCGATCAGCGCTATGGACCAGGCGCCCATCTCCGGGGAGACGTCGTATTCGCGAAGCATGATCGGGAAGTGGGTGCCCACGAACAGCGTCTGGAAGCCGCAGACGATGTAGCCTCCCGCGACCAGCATATAGCCGCGATGGGTGAAGGCTTGGGCAAGCGCGCCGCGCAGGGACTGCGGTTGCGCGGGTCCCGGCGCCGCTTCGGGTCGGGCGGTCATCAGGCCCACGGCAAGCGGAATCATCAACGCGGCCATCCCCGACAGAACAACCAGCATGGAAACCCAGTCCGTGAGATCCATCACCTTCTGGGCGATAGGCACGAAGATGACCTGTCCGGAATACCCGCCCGCGCTGGCTATGCCCGCGTAAAGCCCGCGCTTCTTCTCGTCGTGGACCACCTTGGCGATGACGCTCAGGATAATCGGCGCCATGGAGCAGCCCATGGCGACACCCGTCAAGACGCCAACGCCGAGGATCGCCTCGAACGGCGTCGTTGCATCGGCCATTATCAACAGACCCAGCGCATAGGTTATCCCGGCGAAGACAACCACCCGGCCGGCCCCCCAGCGGTCGGCCACCGCACCCGCGAAAGGCGTCGCCACGCCCCACACGAGTGATTGGATCGCCATGGCAAAGGACAGGGTATCGATTCCCCAGCCGAGGTCCGCGCTCGCTGGCGCGAGCCAGATGCCATAGGTCATACGAACGCCGAAGGAGACCGCCATGACAAGGGTGCCGCATACGAGTACGGCCAACGGCGTACGCCAGCGGGACGTGGTCATGTCCGCGCGATCTCTTGAAATCTTCGTTGGGGACGCCGCACGGTTCCCCGCCCGGCGTTTCGATGCGGCGTCTCAATCTCACGACAAGGCGCTTTGTCCACGTCCACCATCGCGTTGGGGAGCAGGAACTTCACCGTCAAGAATGCTGTCCGCGCGGCGACCATCGTAATGACAGTGCAGCACGGGGCCGCAAATAGTGTCAACGACACTGTTCTTCCGCTTGCGGCTCATTCGATGGCGCGAACGTATTTGGAAGTGTGATTTGTGGCTGCGCCGATACCGGAATTCGTTCTTCCAACGTCCGGTTTCGGGGAGATTCTGTTGCATAACTCGGGGTAGTGCGGACGTCCCTGTCATAAAGCGGACGTCGCGCCGTCGAATGTCCGGTGTTTCGGAACGCCAAAAAAAGCCCCGCCGAAGCGGGGCTGCCGGAAATATTTGCGCCGGCGGATTACGGCAAGTCGGAGATGATCCTCTGGAATTCGCCTTGGTCGAACGCTCTGAACGTGTTGGTCCGCACATTCCCCTGCGCACCAACCGACAGCGCGAATTTGGCCATGACTTCGCCGTCGGGTACATCGGCGATCATGACCAGATCGTATTGCCCGGACGTAATGTACATTCCCTTGACCTCGCCACCCAACGCCTCGAGAGCGGCGGTCGCGGCTTCGGCGCGGTTGGGGGAGTCCTTCACGTTCTTGATCCCCTGATCTGTCCAGTTTACCAGGCTGATAAATGTCGGCATGCGTCCTCTCCCTTTGTGGTGCGCGGCGGTCCGATCGCCAAGGGAGGCCGCGCATCGATTCATTCGGAACAACTGACTCGGACAAGTGTTCGTTTGGGCGCATCGGACCGTGAAACGGTAGCACCCCGAGTCCGGGTAGAGAAGTAAAAAAGACTTTATACCTAGATAATCAGATCAGTTAAAACGGTCTTAATTACATATATGATCCACATCATAAAATCGTTGTGGCAAAGCGATCGATCGAATGCCGGGCGCAAGGGAGGAATTTACGATGCGCTCTTGCCTGATCTCAGTTGTCGTCATTGTCGCCGCCGGTGTCGGGGGTTGCGCACCTGAAAGGTCGAATTTCCAAGTGGGTCAAATTGTTCAGGACTCCATAACCGTTGAGAACAAGAACATTCCCCTGCCACCGGGGAAATGGACGATTATCTGACCTATGAAGACCGTGTCGAATAGGATCCCTCCCGCGCTTCACCGCTGGATCCCGGATCATGTCCGGGATGACAAACGAGGGCTGGATAAAGGGGCCATCCTTTTTTTAAATATGAATTAATGGTATCAGGCTAAAAAACTCGACATAACTCATTTAATGGCCTTGATTTTGTCATAATTTTACCTAATATGAGAAATAAGAGGCGCCGGAGGGTGCGGGTCCGTGGATGCGGGTCACGCCCTCCGGTGCCGTTGTGCATTTGAGAGGAGATAAGGGATGACGAGAGGGGCGACTGAGACGGGCCGGCCCGCCGGCGGAAACGGCGCTTCGCGGCGCGAAGGCCGGTGGGCATGGGGTCCATCGTCGCTTTTTCGGGGGCTGTGCCATGACGGGGAGGCGGTGTGATTTGGTGGGGATGGTTCGATCCTTTAATGTCGTGCCCGGACGCGACCCGGCGATGACGATTTGAATTGGGAAAACGGATGACACAGAACCGCAACGTGCAGACCGATCTGCGGGACTTTCTGGCCGAGGTCGAGGCCGGCGGCGAGGTGAAGCATGTGGCGGGCGCCCATTGGGATACCGAGCTGGGCGCGATCGCCGAGGTGCTGTACCGCGAGAAGGTCGACCGCTCGCCGTTGCTGATGTTCGACGACATCCCCGATTACGGCGCCGGCATGCGCGTCGTCTACGGCATGCTGGGCTCGCCCATGCGGCTCGCGCTGGCGCTCGGCATCGACCCGGCCCAGGCCGGCGACCGCCGCGCCATGCTCGATCTCTATCGCGCCAAGATCAAGGCGCAGGAGCCGGTGCCGCCGCGCATGGTCGAGAGCGGCCCGGTGATGGACAATATCGATCGCGACGAGGCGGTGGACCTGCTGAAATTCCCGGTGCCGATCCATCACGAGCAGGATGGCGGGCGCTATATCGGCACGGCCTGCGGCGTGATCACCCGCGACCCCGACACGGGCCGCGTCAATGTCGGCACCTACCGGGTGCAGGTGAACGGCAAGATGCAGGCCACGTCCTACATCTCCAACGGCAAGCAGGGGCGCATCCAGCGCGACAAGTATCTCGCCGCCGGCAAGCCGTGCCCCATGGTGATCGTGGTGGGCATCGATCCGGCCACCTATGTGGCGGCGCGCTATACGCTGTCCGATTCCGTGCCGGAGCTCGACTGGGCCGGCGCGCTGGCGGGGTCGCCGCTCGAATGCGTCACCGGCGAGCTTACCGGCCTGCCGTTTCCGGCCCATTCGGAGATCGTGCTGGAGGGCGAGGTTTCGCCGGATCATGTCGCGCCGGAGGGGCCGTTCGGCGAATGGACCGGCTATTACGCCGGCGGCGCGCGGGACGAACCCGTGATCGACATCAAGCGGGTCTATTACCGCGACAACCCGATCCTGACCTGCGCCGCCAGCCAGAAGCCGCCGCACTCGCATTTGTTCGAGCGCTGTTTCATCCGCTCGGCGGGGTTGCTGGATTCCCTGGAAGGGGCGGGTATTCCGGACGTGAAGGGGGTGTGGGTGCACCAGGCGGGCTCGGGCCGCACGTTCGTCGCAATCGCCATCAAGCAGCGCTATTTCGGCCACGCCAACCAGGTCGGTCTGGTGGCCTCCCAGGTCAATCCGATCGGCTATGTGGGGCGCTATATCGTGGTGGTCGACGACGATATCGATCCCACCGACATCCACGACGTGATCTGGGCCATGGGCACGCGCTCCGATCCCAAGCGCGACTTCACCATGCTCGACCGGAACTGGTCGTCACGGCTCGACACCATGGTGTTCGACGACAAGCTCTATAATTCGCGGGTGGTGATCGACGCCTGTATCCCTTATGAGCATATCGACGATTTCCCGACCGTGGCGCAATCCTCGCTCGAATTGGCCGCCAAGGTACGCGAGAAATTCCCCGATGCGTTCGAATAGGAGGCGTCAGCCCTTGAGTTCCAGGATATCGAGCCCGCAATTGCGGTCGACCAGATAGATCAGCCCATTCTCGTCCACATCCACGTCGTTGGACTCGGGCGCGGGTTCGCCGCCTCTCGGCGCCGGGATGAAGGAGCCGGCCTCGACCGGGTTGAACGGGTCGGCCACGTCGATGATGCGCAAGCCGCCGGTGAACCAGGTGCAGCACACCAGCGTGTTCTCGAAATGCTCCTGGAACTGATGCGCGCCGAACCAGCCCTTGTCGTGCCAGGGCGAGGCGCTCTCGCCGAGGTCGAACATGGACAGCGGCTGGATGTCGGCGAGGTCGGAGATGTCGAACACCCAGAGGTTGGCGTGCCCGCGCCCGTGCACCGTGCCGTGTTCCTCGTCGACCACGATGGCGATTTCGCGCCCGTCGATGGGGAACGGCATGGGCAGGATCGTGTGGGTAGGTTCGGGGAAGGGGGGGTGGTAGTTGTGGGACGCGATCACCTCGGGCCTGGTGATGTCGGAAACGTCGAGAATGCGGAACCCGGCGTGCCACACCGCGGCATAGAGGCGGTCGCCATAACGCAGCGCGTGGTGCAGCCGGTTGCGATAGCCGCGCCAGGTGGGCGTCTCGCCGCCGGCCAGGTGCTGGCCCGGCATCCACCAGCGCGAGACTTCTTGCGGCTGCGTCGGGTCCTTGAGGTCGTAATTGACCAGGATATTGCCGATATAGCCCTCCATCTCGGTCGAGATGTAGGCGTAGTCGGCGTCCATGTCGAAGCGGTGGGCGCCGAAGCCGTGGGTGCGCACATGGCTCAGCATCTCGGGCTTCCGCTTGTTGGAAATGTCGTAGACCCGGAAGCCGCCATCCTCATAACCGCGCTCGCGCGCCGCATCGAGCATTGCGATGTCGTCGGGGTGCACCTTCAGTTCGGCGGCGAGTTGCGCATCGGTCGCGTCTTCCCCCAGGCGCGCCCTCAATTCCGGCAGGCGGTCGCCGAGGCGCAGGAAATGGCGGTTGTTCATCTCCACGTTGGTGATCATCAGATCGCCCGCGACCCGCGCCTTGTGGGTGTGCGATGCGTCGCCGTCCAGCATGATGGTGTGGACCAGCTTCGGGTTGCGGGGATCGCGGACGTCGACGATGGACGTGCCGTAGGGCGGATTCATATGGCCGAGATAGGCGAAGCCGTCGACCACGGTAATCTGTCCCGACCCGGGCAGGTCGAGCCCGGCGATGCGGGTTACGTTATGCGCGATATCGTCGCTTGATGTCATTCCGGTTTCCTTCGCTTGGCGCGCCGCCGCGCCGGCATACGGGGCATGGTGATGGAGATCGCGAGAAACGCCCGCGGAATTTTACCCGAGATGAAGGAGAACAGTAGCATTGGATCGGCTTCGGCGAAGACAGTTGCCTTTCGGACTGGTTGGTGGCATTTTGCGCCGCCATTCCCGGAGCCGCCGTAGCTCAGGGGTAGAGCGCGCCCTTGGTAAGGGCGAGGTCGTAAGTTCGATTCTTACCGGCGGCACCATTTTCCCTTATTGAGTTCAGCGGGTTGGTAACCGCGCGCCTTTTCGTGTCGACACCGCTCTCCATAACTCTGTTTCCTCTCCCCGCCACGTTCGTTAATGTCATGGTGTAAGGTGGCTGGCACGGGGAGATGAGCAATGGGCGAGTTCGAGTTTCCGCAGGCCTTGATCGACCGGGTGGAATCGCTCCGCGGCAGACTGCATCCGTACGATACGCTGGAGCCGTCGCGAACCGCGCTCGTGGTGATCGACATGCAGAATGTGTTCGTTGCGCCCGGCGCCGCCTATGAGGTGCCCGCCGCGCGCGGCATCGTTCCTAACATCAACCATCTCGCCGACGCCGTGCGCGGAACCGGCGGCGTCGTGTCCTGGGTCCAGATGATTTACGACCCGGATCAACCGTGGTCCAATTTCTACCACAATATGGTCGACGCGGCGCGGTTCGAGCGGATGGTCGACGGGTTCACCGATGGAAGCGAGGGCCATGCGCTGTGGCCGGAGTTGGACGTGCGGGACGGCGATATCGTGGTCAACAAGTCACGGTTCAGCGCCTTTTTGCCCGGATATTGCGACCTCGGCGATCGTCTCGCGGCGCGGGGTATCGACACGGTGCTGATCACGGGCACGGTGACCAACACCTGCTGCGAATGTTCGGCCCGGGACGCCATGATGCAGGACTTCAAAACCATTATGGTTTCGGACGCGAACGCCGCCGTCCTGGAAGAGCTGCATGTGGCGGTGCTCCGCAATTTCATCCAGGTTCTGGGTGACGTTCGCTCAACCGGCGAATTGGTGTCGATGCTAAAGGACGGGGCGGGCCGCGTTGTAAGGCCCGCTGTCGCGGAATAATGCGGCTCCCTGTCCCGGGTCGGGTTCCCGGGGCGGGCACGAATGAGACCGAATCTGAACCGGCGATACGCGACAAGAGGGCCAGATCCATGACCAGCCATCAAAGCTCGGAGTCCCGGGAGCAGCGGTTTTATCAACCCTATCTCGAGGCGGAGTGGGGCCTGAAGAACCACTGGTATCCGGGACTATTCAGCCACGAACTCGAGGAGGGAAGCGTCAGGGGCATCGAGATCGCGGGCGAGCCCATCTTGCTGCGACGCGCGAAGGGCAATGTGTCCGACGGGCGAACAAGAGCGTCGCAAGGCTCATCGTTCACGCTCAGGCTGATGGCCCATTTCTCGCTCATTGGGCCGGCGCTCGCTTTTCGATCGCCCGGTGGATCAGACGTTTGGCGACGCGCGGTATCAAGAGCCGGCGATACTCGGCGCTCCCCCTGACGTCGTCTGGCGGTTCGGACGCTTTGGCGAGGATGGCGCAGGCCGTCGCGATTGCCTCGTCCGTCGCGCCATCGCCCATAAGGTGGGAATCCGCGTCCGCTGATCGTAAAGGGATCGGACCGCAAGCGCCGATCACCAGCCGAGCATTGGAGACCGAGCCGCCATCGTATTCCAGTGTAACGGCGGCGGACAGGGTCGGGGTATCGCCATGGGCGCGGCAAACCTTGTCGAACGCACCCACCGACCCGGCGGCTTCCCGGGGCAGCCGCACCGATGTGACCACCTCGTCGGGTTCCAAAACCGTCGTCAAATAAAACCGGAAGAATTCATCAACCGGCACCACGCGCCGGCCGTTGGGTCCCGCGACTTCCACTCTGGCTCCCGCGGCGACCAGCGCCGTGTTCAGGTCGGAGGCCGGATCGGCGTGACTTACAGCGCCGCCGATCGTCCCCATGTTCCGAATGGCCACATCGACGCTCGCCGCCGCCTCGCGGACCACATCGTTTGAGCCGACGAGCCGTTCACTGGCGGCGACTTCCCGGTGCGTGGTCATCGCCCCGATACGGACGCCGCCTAGATCGTCAGGGTGAATGCCGCGCAATTCCTCGATGCGACGGAGACTGACGATATTCGACGGCTCCATCATGCCGAAATTCATCATCGCGACGAGCGTCGCGCCACCCGCCAAACAGCGGGACTCTTCCTGGGATGCCAGCAGTGAGACGGCCTCGTCGACCGTTGTGGGCTCATGATAATCCATAACCCCCACCTCTTTTATTAGCCCTCATCGAATGGTCGGGATCGGACAATGGCCCATTTTCCCGGCGGGATACGTCTTCAGGCGACCTTTTTCTTATCGACCGTTATCTGATCGAGTTGCGCTGCTACGTCGTCGAGTTTCATCACGTCGGCGTATTTGTGGTGCATGTCGAACAAATTCACCTTGTGAATGATCTCGCTGCGGTCGAACACGCATTCTTCCACCAGGGAGACGTGAAATCCGTACATATGGGCCTCCAGGGTGCTTGCGCGCACGCATCCCGACGTGCTCTCGCCGCATACGATCAGGCTGTCGATCCGGCGCTGATTGAGATGGGCCACCAGGGGCGTGCCGAAGAAGGCGCTCGGGCGCTCCTTGCGAAACACGGTGTCTTCGGGCTGGGGCGTGAAGGCGTCGTGAATTTCACAGTCATGCGCGGTGATCGGGAATTTCCCGCGCCGCGTCGAGCGGACCCGGTGCGGGGAATACTGCGCGGTCACATAAAATATCGGAATGCCGGCGGCGCGGGCGGCCGCGAACAGTGCCTTGGTCGGTTCGATGGCGTTATGGGCATAAACCCCGCAGCTATTGGGATAATCGGGTTCGAGTTCATGGGGCAGCCCGGCCCCGCCCTTGTAGACGAGATTGTAGAGATCGACCGCCAATAGCGCCGGGCTGCTCCCTATGCGGGTATCGCGCGCATATGTCGAATAAGTGGCCAGATCCTCGGACGGAATCACATCCTTCCAGCAATGATCCTCGAACTGTTCGCGGTTCGCCATATGGGTGTCCTCCTGCGGGGTTGGCTGGTATCGCGTACCGGATGGCAGCCGGACGCGCGCGGCGTTTATCAGTGTCGTGGAAATGCGCCGGGCGCGCAAGATTGCCTTGTCGGGGGTGCGGTTGCGCTTGTCGGATAAGGGCTGCGATGGCACTGTATTTGTCTATCGGCACTGCTGGAACCTCGGGAAAGAAATAAATAATGGCGGCAAGACGCAAGCCGGTGCTTGAAAAGACGTTGGCCTACGGGAAGGTGGATGGGGGCCGGTGAATTGACGGGTGCGAATAATAACGGCCAGTCCCAATACATCGTCGCGACCGATGTCGGCGGGACCTGTACCGATACGATCGTGATCGCGGAAGGAGAACAGTTCCATATCGGGAAGTCGCTTTCGACGCCGCCGGATTTCGCCCACGGCGTACTCCACTCGATCGCGATGGCCGCCGACAGCATGGGACTGTCGATCGAAGAGCTGTTCGCGCGGACCTATCTTTTCATGCACGGCTCCACCGTCGTCGACAACACGCTGTTGACCCGGGACGGCTCCACCACCGGCCTGATCACGACCGCCGGTTTTGAAGATACCTTGCTGGTGACCCGTGGCGCCTATGGCCGCTGGGCGGGCCAGCCAGAGGAATGGATCAAACATCCGGTGGCGACCGATCGGCCGGCGCCGCTGGTCGCGTCGGATGCTATCCGCGGCGTGCGCGAGCGAACCGATTATAAAGGCGAAGTTCTGCTGCCGGTCGATGATGACGGCATCGAACACGCGGTGCGCGCGCTGATCGACGACAAGAAGGTCGAAGCGGTCGCCGTCTGTTTCCTCTGGTCGTTCTATAACGACGAAAACGAACGTCGGGTCGGCGACGCCATCAAGCGGATCGCGCCCAATGTCTACGTAACCCTGTCGAGCGAGATCGCGCCGAGCCTGGGTGAGTATGAACGGACCTCGACCGCGGTCATCAACGCCTATGCCGGACGTATCGCGCGGGACTATGTGACCAACCTTCAGCAATTGCTCGCGGAACGGGGCTATGCGGGTCCGTTGATGGTGATGCAGGGGTATGGCGGGCTTTTGCCGGCCGAGGAAGCCGCGGACAGGGCGGTCGGCATGATCGAATGCGGCCCGGCGGCGGGCGTCATCGGCGCCAAGGCGCTGGGCGATCTGACCGGCGATCGCGACATCATCGCCGCCGACATGGGCGGCACGACCTTCAAGGTCGGGGTCATCCAGGACGGCGAAATCGAATACGCCCGCGAGCCCATGGTCGATCGCTATCATTACGTGGCGCCCAAGATCGAAGTGGTGTCGATCGGCGCCGGCGGCGGCAGCATCGTGTCCATCGACCCAAGAACCAAGGTTCCCAAGGTGGGGCCGCGCAGCGCCGGCGCGGATCCAGGACCGATCTGCTATGGCCGTGGCGGCGAGGAAGTAACGCTGACCGACGTCTTTACGCTGGTTGGATACATGGACCCCGGAATATTCCTGGGCGGCGCCATGACCCTGGATATGGACGCGGCGCGCAAGATTTTCGAATACCAGATCGCGGAGCCGTTGGGCCTTTCGGTCGAGGAAGCCGCATTCGGGATATTTCGCGTCGCCTCGGCGCAGATCACCGACCTGATCCACGAGATCACCGTCGAACGCGGTCTGGATCCGCGCGATTATGTACTGCACGCCTTTGGCGGTTCGTGTCCGATCCTGGCTTCGATGTTCGGCGCCGAGCTCAACGTCAAACGGATCGTCGTGCCTTACACGGCATCGGTAAACTGCGCATTCGGGCTGGTTTCCGCTGATATCGTCCACGAATATTCGGTGACCACGACGCTGCCCTCGACCGCCGATGCGGAGACCATCAACAAATTATATGAACCGCTGACCGAGAAGGCGGTCGCGCAGCTTCGATCCGAAGGCTTCGGCGACGATGATATCCGGCTCGACTGGTCGATCGACCTCAGATATGCGCGCCAGGTTCATGAGGTCACGACGCCGGTGAACGGCGCGACGCCCATGGACGCGGCGGCGATGGAGCGGCTGATCGACGATTTCGAGCAGCTTTACGAACGGAAATACGGCAAGGGATCGGCCTATCGCGAGGCCGGAATGGAAATGACGATGTTCCGGCTGTCGGCCAGCGGCGCCCTGAAACGTCCCAAGATAGAGACCGAGAAACCGGGATCGCCGGATGCTTCCGACGCGAGGATGGGCCGGCGGGAAATTTTCGTCGATGCAAGCGACGGCATGACGACGGCGGATATCTACGATTTCACCAAGCTGCATGCCGGCAACGAAATCCGGGGACCGGCGGTGATCCACACGCCGATCACCACCATCGTCGTCCAGGACGGCCAGCACGCGACAATGGACGAATTCCGCAACATCATCATCGAGTTCGACTGAGGACGGCGCCATGGACCCGATCACCTTCTCCATCATTCGCCACCGCCTGTTTCGCATCATCGACGAAGCGGTGATCACGCTGAAGCATGTTTCCGGCAGCGCGATCACCAATGAAGGTCATGATCTGATGGTGTCGCTCTATCGGGCCGACGGCTCACTGTTGATGGGCGGGGTCGGGTTCCTGCATCATCTGACCAGCGCGGCCGAAGCCTGCCAGTCGATTATCAGGCGCTTCAAGGACGACATCAACGAAGGCGATGTCTATCTGCTCAACGATCCTTACACCGCGGCGCTTCACACCTCGGACATCTATCTCGTCGCGCCGATCCATCACGATGGCAAGCTGGTGGCGTGGAGCGCCTGTTTCGTCCATGTCTACGATATCGGCGCGGCGAATCCCGGCGGATTCAGCCCCGATTCCCCCGACATCTTCACCGAGGGTTTTTCCTCGCCCGGCATTCGTCTGGTGGAGAAAGGCGAGTTGCGCCACGACGTGCTCGATACCCTTCTCAACATGGTGCGTTCGTCGGAAATGGTGGCGCTCGATATCCGGTCGATGATCGCCTGTAACAATGTCGCCAAGGACCGGATGCACCGGCTGATCGACAAGTATGGCGTCGAAACCGTCGATGAAGCATGCGGTACGCTTATCGACCAGTCCGAAACCCTGTTGCGCGATCGGCTTCGCGAACTGCCCAATGGCAGCTGGCAGTCCCGTCAGTATCTGAACGTCAAGGAAGACATCTATCGGGTCGTCCTGACCATGACCAAGCAGGACGATGAACTGGTCTTCGACTTCACGGGCTCCAGCGAACAGGCCCCCCATGCCATCAACTGCACCAAATGGGCGTCGCTCGGCGGGCTCTTCGCCCCTCTCTTTCCGCTGCTTTGCTACGACATCACGTGGAATGAAGGCGTCATCAAGCCGATCACCATGATCGCGCCGGAAGGCACGATCGTGAATTGCGTTCGTCCCGCGCCGGTTTCAGTGGCCACCGTGGGCGCCATCCAGTCGGTCAACAACGCCGCCTGCGCGACCATCGGAAAAATGCTCGAAGCGAGCGAAAGCCACGCCAAGGAGGCGACCGCCGTCTGGCACGCCAATCATTTCGCGGTGTTCAAGTTCGGACGGAACCAGCATGGCGGCGAAGCGATCGGCATTTTCACCGAAACCTTCGCCGGCGCCGGCGGCGCGCGGACGTTCGCGGATGGCGTCGATGTGGGTGGTGAAATCCCGAACCCCATTTCGCGGATGGCGAATGTCGAATCCGTCGAGGCGGGTTTTCCGATCCGCTATCTGTTCCGGCGTCGCATGACGGATTCGGGCGGGGCCGGAAAATACCGGGGCGGCGCGGGCATGGAGTTCGCCGTGGCGCCGCATGATTCTCCCGATGGCGGAATCCACTATGTGGTTTCCGGGAAAGGCGACGATTTCCCCATGAGCGACGGGCTCGGCGGCGGATATCCGGGCGCGCCCAACAGCTATATCTGGGCCCACAATAACGACGCCGCCGACAACGAGAAGAACGAGGACAGCAAATTCGCCCTGTCCCTCGATGCGTTGCCGGGTAAACAGGAGGCCGTGACCTGGGGCGTATTCCCGCTTATGGGCGAAGACGCGCTTTATATCCGCTGGAACGGCGGTGGCGGTTTCGGCGATCCGTTGGAACGTGATCCCCACGCGGTTCTGGAGGACTATCTGGCGGGCGTGGTTTCGCTCGACAGCGCGCGGCGCATTTACGGCGTCGCCTTCAACGACGGAAACACAGCCGTCGGCGCGCAGGAAACCGAGGCGCTTCGCAAGGAACTCTATGCCGCGCGCCTCACCCGGGAGGCCGCCGAATGACCAGCCGCGTATCGGAATATCTCCAGATCGATGACGGCCACACCAAGTGCCGGAATGCGGCTGCGATCTCGGCCCCTCGACGGATAACTGGAAAAACAGCGCGATCGTTCACGAAAATCCCATGGACGGCGCCGGTGGCGAACCCTATCAGAGCGGCGATCATGTGTTGTTGCGTTTGTTTATCTGTCCCGGGTGCGGGCGACAGCTTGGTACGGAAACGGCGGTGAAAGATGATCCCTACCTTGAGGACATCGTGAGCGAAAATTGAGGGAACAGGATGCACG
>CAZPMO010000113.1:0-15827 GCA_964587515.1 uncultured Rhodospirillaceae bacterium
CGCATCGCGCTACGCGCCGCGCCTGCCCGAGAAGCCGATTTGCCTCCATCAAATGGTTCTATTTGGTCGGATAGCGCTCTGGCGCGATAAGCAACATCGCGCGGCGGGCCCGCGAAATGGCCGCTATTCGGTCAGATCGTCCCAGAGTTCCTTGACCTTGGAGAAGAAACCCTCGGATTGGGGGTTGGTGGGCTTGCCGCCCGATTGCCCCGCGGCGTCGAATTCCTTCAGCAGTTCCTGCTGGCGCTTGCCGAGATTAACCGGCGTCTCCACACTGATCTCGATATACATGTCGCCGCGGCCGCGGCCATGCAGCCCCGTCATGCCCTTGCCGCGCAGACGAAACTGGTGCGCCGATTGGGTGCCGGCGGGAATCGTCACCTTGGCGCGGCCTCCGTCTATGGTCGGCACCTGTACCGAGCCGCCGAGCGCGGCGGTGGTCATCGGGATCGGCACCTCGCAAAAAATATTCTCGGCCTCGCGCTGGAACAGACGGTGGGACGAGACAGAAATGAAAATATAAAGATCGCCCGCCGGGGCGCCGCGAACGCCCGCCTCGCCTTCGCCGGACAGACGGATACGCGTGCCGTCCTCCACCCCTTGCGGGATGTTCACGGAAAGCGTCTTTTCCTTGCGCACGCGGCCGGCGCCGGAACACGCCGTGCACGGTTTCTCGATCACCTGGCCGGCGCCGCCGCAGGACGGACACGTGCGTTCGATGGTGAAGAAGCCCTGTTGGCTCCGTACTTTTCCGCGCCCGTGACAGCCGAGACAGCCGCTTGGCTTGCTGCCCGGCTCCGCGCCATCGCCGTTACAGGTTTCGCAGGCCACCGAGGTCGGCACCTTGATGCGCGTTTCACGGCCCTTGAAGGCTTCCTCCAGGGTGATCTGCATATTGTATCTGAGGTCGGAGCCGCGCGCCGCGCCGGCCCCGGCGCCCGCACCGCCGCCGCCGCGACGTTCGCCCATGAAGTCGCCGAACATCTCGTCGAAAATGTCCGCGAAACCCGAGCCGAACTCGAATCCGCCGGCCTGGCCGCCGCCGCCCGGGCCGCCGCCTTCGAAGGCGGCATGGCCGAACCGGTCATAGGCGGCCCGTTTCTGCTCGTCCTTCAGGACGTCATAGGCCTCGCTGATTTCCTTGAATTTGGTCTCCGCGGTGTCATCGCCCGAATTACGGTCGGGGTGATACTGCATGGCCAGCTTGCGGTACGACTTCTTGAGGTCGTCCGCGCTGGCGTCGCGCGCGATACCGAGTGTTTCGTAATAATCTTGCTTGGCCATACTGACGGAACCTGATCGCGCGCCGCTTCGATTATCGCCCGAACGGCGACGCTTTCATTACCTGTACCCCGGGGCTCAGCCTGTCTGGTCCTTGCGGTCGTCGTCGACTTCCTCGAAGTCGGCATCGACCACCGTCGCGTCATCGCCTTCAGGCGGTGGCTGATCGGCCGGACCCGCTTCACCGGTTTCTGGCGCGGCGGCCTCGGATTCCTGCTGCGCCTTGTACATGGCCTCGCCGAGTTTCATGGCCGACTGGCCGAGCGCCTCGATCTTGGCCTTGATGGCCTCGAGATCCTCACCATCCATTATCTCGCGCAATGCCGCGATATCGGCCTCGATCGTCGATTTGTCCTCGTCCGGCACCTTGTCGCCGAACTCCGACAGGTTCTTTTCAGTGGAGTAGATCAAACCGTCGGCCTGGTTGTGCACCTCCACCTTCTCGCGACGATTCTTATCCTCCTCGGCGTGGGATTCGGCGTCCTTGACCATGCCATCGATGTCGGCGTCGGATAGACCGCCCGACGCCTGGATGCGGATCGCTTGTTCCTTGCCGGTCGCCTTGTCCTTGGCGCCGACATTGACGATGCCGTTGGCGTCGATATCGAAGGTGACCTCGACCTGCGGCATGCCGCGCGGCGCGGGCGGAATGCCGACCAGATCGAACTGGCCGAGCAGTTTGTTGTCCGCCGCCATCTCGCGTTCGCCCTGGAAGACCCGAATGGTCACGGCGTTCTGGTTATCCTCGGCGGTGGAGAAGGTCTGACCTTTTTTCGTGGGGATGGTGGTGTTGCGGTCGATCAGTCGCGTGAACACGCCGCCCAGGGTCTCGATACCCAGCGAAAGTGGCGTCACGTCGAGCAGCAGCACGTCCTTCACATCGCCCTTAAGGACGCCGGCCTGGATTGCCGCGCCGATGGCCACGACCTCGTCCGGGTTGACGCCGCGATGCGGCTCGCGCCCGAAGATGTTCTTCACGGTCTCGAAAATCTTCGGCATGCGCGTCATGCCGCCGACCAGCACTACTTCGTTGATCTCGCCGGCCGAAAGACCGGCATCCTTCAGCGCCGCCTTGCACGGCCCGATGGTCCGTTCCACCAGCTCGTCGACCAGCGTTTCCAGCTTGGCGCGCGTGAGCTTGATGTTGAGATGCTTCGGTCCCGCCTGGTCGGCGGTGATAAAGGGCAAATTGACTTCCGTCTGCGCCGAGGCGGACAGCTCGATCTTGGCTTTCTCCGCGGCTTCCTTGAGGCGCTGGAGCGCAAGCGGGTCGTCGCGCAGATCGATCGTGTTCTCTTTTTTGAACTCGTCGGCGAGATAGTCGATGATTCTCTGATCGAAATCCTCGCCGCCCAGGAAGGTGTCGCCGTTGGTCGACTTCACCTCGAATACGCCGTCGCCGATTTCTAGGATCGAGATGTCGAACGTGCCGCCGCCCAAATCAAAGACGGCGATCGTGCCGGCTGCCTGCTTCTCCATGCCATAGGCCAGCGACGCGGCTGTCGGCTCGTTGATAATGCGCAACACGTCGAGTCCGGCGATCTTGCCGGCGTCCTTGGTCGCCTGGCGTTGTGAGTCGTTGAAATAGGCGGGCACCGTGACGACCGCCTCGGTCACTTCCTCGCCGAGATACGCCTCGGCGGTCTCCTTCATCTTCTGAAGGATGAAGGCGCTGATCTGGCTCGGCGAATATTGGTCGCTGTTGCATTCGACCCAGGCATCGCCGTTTTGGGCCTCGACGATGTGGTAGGGGACCAGCGCCTTGTCCTTCTCGGTCGTCGGGTCGTCATAAGGGCGCCCGATCAGGCGTTTGATCGCAAACAGAGTGTTGGTCGGGTTGGTGACGGCCTGGCGCTTCGCGGCCTGTCCGACGAGGCGTTCGGATTCGCTGGTGAACGCCACCATCGACGGCGTGGTGCGCGCGCCTTCGCTGTTTTCGATTACCTTCGCGTCGGCGCCTTCCATGACAGCGACACAGGAATTGGTGGTCCCTAAATCGATACCGATCGCCTTGCCCATATCCTTATCCCTCTTACGTCGGCGGGTCCCTTTGGCCCTTTTAAGGCGCCTTTCGAGAACCCCTGACCTCTAAAACGGTTCACACAATCGCTCCGCGAATATATAGGGTTCCTGCCCGGCGCGTACAACCGGTCAGCGCCTCTCAATCGGGCGATATTTCCGCGACGGGCGGGCGGGCGAAACATCTTGCGGCGGCCATGGCATGATCGTCTCGGCGAGTTACCGGACCGATATTCCAGCCTTCTACGGGCCCTGGTTCATGAACCGGCTGAATGCCGGGTTTTGCGATGTCGTGAACCCATATGGCGGCCGGGTGAGCCGGGTTGCGCTCGATCCGGCATCGGTCTCCGGGCTGGTGTTCTGGACCAAGAATATCGGCCCGTTCGCGGAGGCGCTCGAGGATATCCGGGGGCGGGGGTATCCGTTCACCGTACAGTACACCATCAATAATCTGCCGCGCGCGCTGGAGACCTCCGTCACCGATTGGGCGCGCTCGGCCGCCCACTTTCATGATCTGGCGCGCGCATTCGGTCCGCGCGTCGCGGTGTGGCGCTACGACCCTATCATCGTAACCTCGCTGACGCCGCCCGACTGGCACGTGGAGAATTTCCACCGCATAGCACGGCGTCTCCGGGGGGCGACGGACGAGGCGGTGATTTCCTTCGCCCATATCTATGCGAAGACGCGGCGCAATCTCGACATCGCGGCCGGCGATCATGGCATTACGTGGCGCGACCCGGACCCGGACGAGAAACGCCAGATCGCGTCACGCCTGGCCGCGATCGCCGCCGATGTAGGCATGACGCTGACCATATGCGCCCAGAACGATTTTCTGATCGCGGGCGCCGCGCCGGCGCGTTGCATCGACGCCGACCGGCTAAGCGACGTCGCGGGCCGCCCCATCGCGGCGCGGATCAAAGGCAACCGGCCCGATTGCGGCTGTTTCGAATCCCGGGATATCGGCGATTACGACACCTGTCCGCATGGCTGCGTCTATTGCTACGCGGTACGGTCGCGCCCGACGGCGCACCGCCGATTCGCGTCGCATGACCCGGCCGGCGAGACGCTGCGCCCGCGCCGCTAAATTATACCGTGGTGTCGACGTGTTCGTGTTCGGTGGGTTCCTCGGTGGCCTTGGCCACCGCAACCTTGGCCGCGCGCAGCAGGCGCTGGTTCAGCACATAGCCAACCTCGAAGACCTGCACCACCGTGCCGGGTTCGGCGTCCGCGCTCGGCATTTCGAACATGGCCTCGTGAAAATCGTGATTGAATTTCTCGCCCATCGGATCGATTCGCTCGATGCCGTGGCGATCGAACGCCGATGTGATTTCACGCTCCGTCAGGCGGACGCCGTCGGCAAGCGCCTTCGCGGCCTCGTCGCTCGCCTCGTTTTCTTCCGGAGCGGCTTCCAGCGCCCGGCGCAGATTATCCGCCACCGACAACATGTCGCGCGCGAAGTTCGCGATCGCATATTTCGCGGTGTCCTCGCGTTCCTTCTTGGCGCGCCGACGAATGTTCTCGCCATCGGCCAGGGCGCGCAGCAGCTTGTCGTTAAGCGCGGCGATTTCAATTGCCGGGTCCGGCTCCTCGGGGACGGCCTCCGCTTCGTGATCTTCGGCCGGCGGAGTTCCCTCGGTGGCATCGGCCGCCTGGGCGTCCGTCGTTTCTTCGGGTTCTTCCGTTTTCGGAGATTCCTCGGGCTGGCTTTTATCCTGTTCACTCATGACGCAATCCGATCAGACTGTCCGACGAGTCGGCTCACTACTTTCGCCGTATAATCGACGATGGGGATAATTCGGGCATAATTAATGCGCGTCGGGCCGATGACCCCGATCGCGCCGACGATCTTATTGCTGCTACCGGTATAGGGCGCCACCACCATCGAGCAACCCGCGAGGTTGAACAGCGTGTTCTCGGCGCCGATAAAAATCTGCACGCCGTCGGCAAGTCCCGACAGGCTCAGCAGTCGGGCAAGCAGCTCGCGCCGTTCGAGCGCTTCGAAAAGATTGCGGATGCGCTCCAGATCGCTGAGCGCCGCGATATCGTCCAGAAGATGCGCCTGTCCCCTGACGATCAGCGACCCACCGGCGTCTTCGCCGGCCCAGGTCGCGAGCCCGGCCTCGACCACACCCGCGGTGAGTTCATCGAGCTGCGCCTGGCGGTCGACGATCTCGCGCTGAATGTCACCGAGCGCCTCTTCCAGGGTGCGTCCGATCAGCCGCGCGTTGAGAAAATTCCCGGCCTCGGTCAACGCGGAGGGCGGCGTTCCCATGGGAATCTCGATAATGCGATTCTCGACGAGGCCCCCCTCGCTGACCAGGACCACCAAGGCGCGGCCGTCACCGAGGTTGACGAATTCGGTATGTTTCAGCGGCCGGTCCACCTTGGGCGCGACCACAAGGCTGGCGCAGCCGGCCAACCCCGACAGCACCGTGGTCGCTTCCGACAACGCCTCTGTAACGCTCTTGCCGGCGGCGGCGCACTGGCTCTCGATGCCCTCGCGCTCGTCATGGGTAAGCTCGCCGACTTCCAGCAGCCCGTCGACGAAAAGCCGCAACCCGGCATCCGTCGGCAGGCGCCCGGCGGAGGTGTGCGGCGCGAACAGCAGACCCATCTCCTCCAGGTCGGCCATTACGTTCCGGATTGTCGCCGGCGACAGCGGAACGTCGAGCCGGCGCGACAGCGTGCGCGATCCGATCGGCTCGCCGGTCGTGACGAATTCCTCGACGATTTCGCGAAATACTTCGCGTGATCGATCGTTCAATTCGCTGATCATGCCTTTCGGCGGATTTTCCATCACGGTCTCATCTGTTCGTGCACAGAATCTAGTAATCGTGCGCCCTAGCGTCAATGTTACGCCGGTCCGCCATCTTAACCTACTGGACGGTCCGGCGCGCGCGGGCTAGCTTGCCCCGGCCGCCGCGAAGCGGTTATTACCATCTTCTGTAGCACATAAGGAGAGCCCATGCGTCCGTCCGGCCGCAACGACGACGAATTACGCCCAATAAGCCTTGAGCCCGGGTTCAGCCGATACGCCGAAGGCTCCTGCATGGCGCGTTTTGGCGAAACCCATGTTCTGTGCGCGGCCACGGTCGAGGAGCGGGTGCCGCCGTTCCTGCGCAATACGGGGCGCGGCTGGGTCACCGCCGAATACGGCATGTTGCCGCGATCCACCCATGATCGCACCGACCGCGAGGCGGCGCGCGGCAAACAGGGTGGACGCACCATGGAAATCCAGCGTCTGATCGGCCGGTCGTTGCGCGCGGTCATCGACCTCGAAGCGCTGGGCGAACGACAGATCAGGCTCGACTGCGACGTAATCCAGGCCGATGGCGGCACCCGCACCGCGGCGATTACCGGCGCCTGGGTCGCGCTTCGCAACGCGGTCAATCAACTGCAGGCCAGCGGCAAGCTTTCGAAAGACCCGCTTTACGAGTCCGTCGCCGCCGTGTCCTGCGGCATTTTCGAGGGCGCGCCGGTGCTCGACCTCGACTATGACGAGGACAGCAACGCCCAGGCCGACGCCAATTTCGTGATGACCGGATCCGGCGGAATCGTCGAAGTTCAGGCGACGGCGGAGACCGAATCCTTCGACCGCGAACGGTTCACCGCCATGCTCGATCTCGCCACCGCCGGTATCGCGCGGCTTGGGGAGATGCAGCGTCTTGCCCTCGACGGGGCCTGACGGCGGCGCCGCGATATGGCCCGGCATTTTTCCGGAGATACGCTGATCATCGCCAGCCATAACCCGGGCAAGGTGCGGGAAATCGCGGAACTGCTGTCGCCATTTTCGGTGACAGTGCGTTCGGCCAGCGATCTCGGTCTCGACGAGCCCGAGGAAACCGGGATCACATTCCAGGAAAACGCGGAGTTGAAGGCGCGCGCGGCCGCAGAAGCGACCGGCCTGCCCGCGCTGGCCGATGATTCCGGGATCGTGGTGGCGGCGCTCGATGGCGCGCCCGGCATCCATTCGGCGCGCTGGGGCGGCGCGGCCAAGGATTTCGCGTTCGCGATGGCGCGGGTCCACCGGGAAATCGGCGACGATGCCGATCGGAGCGCCTGGTTTACTTCCGTGTTGTCGTTGTGCTGGCCCGACGGTCACTGCGAATCCTTCGAGGGACGCGCCGTCGGACACGTCGTCTGGCCGCCGCGCGGCGACAACGGTTTCGGCTATGACCCGATGTTCCAGCCCGACGGGCTCGATCTCACCTTCGGCGAGATGGAACACGCCGCCAAGGAGGAGATCAGCCACCGCACCGATGCATTCCGAAAACTCATAACGGCCTGTTTCGCCGCCGAAGAAGATGGCTGACGCCGCGCCGGGCGTGACCGAGAATTGGGTTGAAGACCAGCTCTCACGGGGGGCGCTCGCGCTTTATGTCCACTGGCCTTTCTGTCTTTCCAAATGCCCCTATTGCGACTTCAACAGCCATGTGCGCGGCGCGGTGGACCAGGCCCAATGGCGCGATGCGTTGCTGCGCGAGCTTGATCATTTCGCGGACGAAACAAAAGGCCGCGCGCTGATCAGCATCTTCTTCGGTGGCGGCACGCCGTCGCTGATGCCGCCCGCCACCGTGGCTGCGATTATCGACCGGGCGGCGGCGCGCTGGGGTTTCACGGACGATATGGAGATTACGCTGGAGGCCAACCCGACCTCGGTGGAGGCGGAAAAGTTTTCTGATTTTCAGGCGGCCGGCGTCAACCGCGTCTCGATCGGGGTGCAGGCGCTCGACGACGCGGCGCTGAAATTCCTTGGTCGCCAGCATTCGGCGCGCGAGGCGCTGGAGGCGGTCGCCACCGCGGCGCGCGTCTTTCCACGTTATTCCTTCGATCTGATCTATGCGCGCCCCGGCCAGACCCCGGCAGGCTGGCACGCCGAACTGCGCACAGCGCTCGCCCATGCCGGGGATCATTTGTCGGTCTACCAACTCACCGTCGAGAAGGGCACGCCCTTCTATGCAGCGCTGCGGCGCGGCGAGTTCGTTCCGCCGGACGAAGACACCCGCGCCGATCTTTACGAGGAAACCCAGGCGATGCTGGTGGAGGCCGGGCTCCAGCCCTACGAAATTTCCAACCATGCGGCCGTCGGCGGCGAGAGCCGCCACAATCTGGTCTACTGGATGGGCGGCGATTATGTGGGCATCGGTCCCGGCGCCCATGGCCGCTTCGCCGACGGCGCGGGCGCCATCGCAACCGAACAGATTCCGGCACCAGAGGCGTGGCTGGCCTCGGTGCGGGAGCGCGGACACAGCACGAGGCGACGCGAAGAGATCGCCGCTTCCGACCGGCTATCGGAATTGCTGATGATGGGGCTCAGGCTGCGCACCGGTATCCTCGGTGGGACGTTCGAACGCGTCACCGGGCGAACCTTCGGCGATGCCCTTGATCCCGGCCGGGTGGCGCGGCTGGTCGATGGCGGGTTTCTGGAACTCGATGAGGACGGATTGCGTGCGACGGCGGCCGGCCGGCAGCGCCTCGACGCTGTCCTGGCGGCGCTGATCGGATAGTGTTCCGGAATCAGTTCGCGAAGTCCTCGAAGCTTTTCGGCGACGGGCTGACCACGCGGAACTGCCACGCCTCGACTTCCAGCACCGCAAGGCCGCGTTCCGCTTCGCCGGTCGACAGGAAGCGGAAGATTCCGGCGGTCCCGGCGAAACCGTTGGGTGACGTCAGGGCGTCGGCGCTGAAGGCACCGTCCCTCCGGTTGCGTGCGAGGATCGCGGCCAGTGCGGTCGCGTCGTATGCGAACGGCGCCAGCGGATCCGGCGCGCCGCCAAACAGTTTGCCGAAGCGCAGTTTAAAGTCGGCGCCGGCGTCGGTGTGGGGCGCCGCGAACCATCCCCCCACCAAAGGCGGCTCGCGTCCCAGCCCGGGCATCAGCCACGACGACATGCCGAGCAGGCGTATCTTCGCCGTATCGACATCGTAGAACGGCAACAGCGCAGCGATCTCTTTCAGCCGGGCGCCGCCGACCGGCACCAGCAGCGCGTCATAGTCGATCTCGCCCAGCGTCTCGATGCCTTCGAGTTGCGAGAGCATGCGCGCCGCCGCGCTGTCACCCTGGGCTTCCAATTCCAGGCGGCGCTCCCGCAAAGCGCCCTGACGTTCTTCATATCGCGCCAGCCGGCGCACCGACGCCGACAGATCGCTGCCGTCGGGCGCGAAGAAAACCACGCGGGACATTTCACCGCCATCGCGTTCGGCGGCGGTGCGCAATTCGTCCACGACGCGCCGCCCGAACGCCGAATCGGGCGCCAGCGCCGCGAATCTCAGGACCCCGCGAGAACGGGCATAGGAGACCACGCGGGAGATCTCGGAACGCGGCAGCAATCCAATCAAATAGATCTTCTGGCGCGCCACCTCGCGGTTGTTGGAAAACACCACCATGTTGATGCCCGCGTCGTGGGCCAGCGGCGCCGCCGCGGCCACCGATTCCGAAAATAGCGGGCCGAGCAGGAGGCGCACACCGTCGGACACCGCCGCCGTGACCGCGGCGCGCGCGCCCTCGGGCGTCCCTTCGGTATCGTAGGGCATGAGCACGAAATCCTGGTCGGCGAGATCGAACAAAGCGATTTCCGCCGCTCGCAGCATTGATTCGCCAAGCTCGGCTTCGCGTCCCGAAAGGGGCAGCAGGATGCCGATGCGTGTGAACGAGGTGAAGCCGGGGGGTGGTTTCAGCGTAATCCTGGGCGTTTCAGGCGCTGGGGGAGCCTCGATTTTCGGGACCGGCTCGGGCGGCAAGGACGCCTGTTCCGTAGGCGCCGGCGCGGGGGTCTGGATGGCCACGGGCGGTGGCGGCGGTGGCGGCGCGACAACCGGTTTCGCGGGCGCGGCTTGCGCCGGCCCGGAGCGGTCCGGTACCTTTGCCTCCTGACAGGCCGATACCACCACAACCAAGATGAGCGGCAATGTCGCGGAAGCGATCCGGCGCAACACGGCGAAACCAGGATGAGCGATCGGGCGCAAGAAACGTCTCCGCGGGCGGGTCCGGCGGCGGCTCAAAGCCTATCGCCGCGCCGGGCGCAAGTAAACCGGACGAAGGCGGCGACCTCATCGGGCTTCATATCGTCGCCACCCCGATAGGAAATATGGGCGACATCACGCTGCGCGCAATCGAAATTTTGCGGCGCGCCGACATCATCGCCTGCGAGGATACGCGCGTAACCGGCCGCCTGCTGAAAGCGCACGGCGTCACGACGCCGATGACACAGTATCACGAACACAATGCATCGCGTGCGCGCCCGGCGTTGATCGCGCGGCTGGAAAAGGGCGGGAGCATCGCGCTGGTGTCGGATGCTGGTACGCCCCTGATATCCGATCCCGGCTACCGGCTGGTGAAAGAGGCGGTCGAGGCGGGGATCGCGGTAACCACGGCGCCGGGCGCCTCGGCCACGTTGTCGGCGCTGGTGGTTTCGGGTTTGCCGAGCGACCGGTTCCTGTTCGCGGGCTTTCCGCCGACCCGCGCGGCGGCGCGGCGCGAATCGCTGGCGGAGTTGAGCGGCGTCCCCGCGACGCTGATCTTTCTGGAATCGACCAAACGTCTCGCGGCGACGCTGAAGGATATGACCGAAATTCTGGGCCGGCGGGACGCCGCCGTGGCGCGCGAACTGACCAAGCTGCACGAGGAGGTGCGGCGCGGCGATCTCGCCGAGCTTGCCGCCTATTATGCCGACAGCGCCCCGCCAAAGGGCGAGGCGGTGATCGTCGTCGGGCCGCCCGGCGCGGCGGCGGGGTTGAGTGCTGCCGAGATCGAAGCACGCCTTGCCGAGGCGCTTGCGACCATGACCATCCGCGACGCGGCGGCGGCGGTCGCCGCGGAAACCGGGCAACCGAGACGGCGGCTTTATGCGCGGGCGCTGGAAATCGCGGCGAAAAAGCAGGCCGATGACGCGGGCTGAGCGCACGCGGCGCTATCGCCTGGGGCGCTGGGCCGAGGATATTTGCGCGTGGCATCTGCGGGCGCGCGGCTATCGCGTGCTGGCCCGGCGGTTCCGCGTTCCGGTGGGCGAGATTGATATCGTGGCCCGGCGCGGCGGCGTCCTCGCGTTTATCGAGGTCAAGGCGCGGCGCGATCATCGCCTCGCCGTGGAATCGCTGACCCCTCACCAGCGTCGCCGCATTCGTCGCGCCGCCATGGCCTTTACCTCGGCCCGGCCCGGACTCGCCGAGCTCGATCAGCGCTTCGACGTGATGGCGGTGACGCCTTGGGCGCTGCCCGATCACATCATCGACGCGTGGCGCGATTAGAAATTATCGATGCTTGGCGCGAATGAAATTCGGCGGCAATATGCGCACGCCATGAAGGAGCAAGGAATGAATCGCAGAAATCCGACCGGTCCCACCATCGCCCTGGCCGTCATGTTGGGGATCTCCGCCATATCGCTCAACGGCTGCGTCGGGGTCGCGGTCGGCGGCGGCGCGACCGCCGCGACGGCGGCGGCGCAGGAAAGGGGATTCCGCACCGCCGTCAACGACACCGTGATCCGGGCGCGGATAAACGATCTGTGGTTTACCCACAGCGTCGATCTGTACAAGGACGTCTCGCTTCAGATCGTCGAGGGCCGCGTGTTGCTGACCGGCCAGGTGCCCAACGCTAAGGTGCGTGAGGACGCCGTGCGGCTGACATGGAAGGCCAAGGGCGTGCGCGAGGTGATAAACGAAATTCAGGTCACCAGCGAAAGCGGCATCGTGTCCTATTCGCGCGATGTCTGGATAACCGCCCAGTTCAAATCCAAGATGGTTTTGGACAAGCAGGTTTCCTCGATCAACTATTCGGTCGAGACGGTCGGCGGCATCGTGTACCTGATCGGCATCGCCCAGAACCAGGCGGAGCTTGACCGGGTGGTGAATCACGCCCGCAATCTCAAATATGTCCGTCGCGTGGTCAGCTACGTCCTGCTCAAGACAGACCCGCGTCGCGGGAAGTCGTGAACGCGGCAAGCGAAGCCGAGGCCATCCTGCGAGATTTCGCCGCGCGGCCCGAAGACGAGATCGATCTCGGCGAAGGCGGGCTTGCGTTGGCCGCGATGGAACGGCCGCGCGCGCCGCTGGCGGATTATCGCGCGCACCTCGCCGATATCGCGGACAGCGTCGCGCGCCGCGCGTCGGGCGACATCGCGGGCGCGGCGGACCGCTTGGAAGTTTTGAACGCGGCAATCCTCGGCGACCACGCCTATGCCGGCGATACCGAGACCTATGACGACATCCAGAACGCCAACATGTTCCGCGTGATCGACCGCCGCAAGGGGCTGCCGGTGGCGCTCGGCATTCTCTACATTCACGGCGCGCGCGCGCAATCGTGGCAGGCGGCCGGCGTGAATTTCCCCGGCCATTTCCTGATCCGCCTCGATGTCGGGGCGGAGCAGATCATCGCCGATCCGTTCCACGGCGGCCGGGTGGTCGGCGCGGCCGAGCTTCGCCGGTTGTTGAAACACGCGGCGGGGCAGGACGCCGAACTGACGCCGGAACATTATCGGCCGGCCGGCAACCGGCAGGTGCTGATCCGGCTGCACAACAACATAAAGTTCCGGCGGCTGCGCGACGGCGCCATCGAACGCGCGGTCGCCGCGATCGAGGCGATGCTGATGCTGGCGCCGGACGAGATCGAACTGTGGAGCGAGGCGAGCGCGCTGAACGCGCGGCTCGGCAATATGGGCGCGGCGATCGCGGCGCTCGAATCGTGCCTCGAGCACTGCGCCGACGACGAATTGCGCTACAGTATCGCCGCCAGTCTTCAGCAGCTGCGCACCAAACTGAATTAGAGGGGGAAAGCATGAGCCTCGCGGTCGCGATCCAGATGGACCCAATCGAATTGGTCGATATCGACGCCGATTCGACTTTCGCGCTGGCGTTGGAGGCGCAGCGCCGGGGTCACGCGTTGCTGCATTATCTGCCGCAGGATCTGGTGTTCCGCAATCACCGGCTCTATGCCCGCACCCGGCCGCTGGAAGTGCGGCGCGAACGGGGCAACCACTTCACCTTGGGCGAGGCCCAGATGCTCGACCTCGCGACCGCCGATATCGTGCTGATGCGCCAGGACCCGCCCTTCGATATGGCCTATATCACCGCGACGCATCTGTTGGAGCACATCCACCCGGACACGCTGGTGGTCAACGACCCGGCGCATGTGCGCAACGCGCCGGAAAAGCTGTTCGTGACCCATTTCGAAGGGGTAATGCCGCCGACGCTGATCACCACCGACCGAGACGAAATTCTCGCCTTTCGCGACGAATACAAGGACATCATCGTGAAACCGCTGTTCGGCAATGGCGGCGCCGGGGTTTTCCACGTCAAACCCGACGATGAGAATCTTTCGTCGTTGCTCGAGATGTTCACCGAGATGTATCGCGAGCCGATCATCATCCAGAAATACCTGCCCGAGATCCGCCAGGGCGACAAGCGCATCATCCTGGTCGACGGCGTACCGGCCGGAGCGGTCAGCCGCATACCGTCCGAGGGTGAGGCGCGGGCCAATTTCCACGCCGGCGGCGCGGCGCAAAAAACACCGCTGACCCGGCGCGAACGCGAGATCTGCGAGGCCATCGGCCCGGCGCTTTCCGAACGCGGGCTGATCTTCGTCGGCATCGACGTGATCGGCGATTATTTGACCGAAATCAACGTTACCTCGCCGACCGGCATCCAGGAGATCAACCGGCTCGACAACATCCAGATCGAAGCCCTGATCTGGGACGCGATCGAAAAGCGCTACTCCGAGACCCGGGATACGCGGCCTACCTGAACCCTTGCCGGACCCGGTTCATGGTGTTACCGTGTTCGAACAAACCATGAACATAATTCGGGGCATGGGCATATGGCCACGGCAAGTTCCGCATTGATTACCGAGGGCGCGCCTGCGCAAGCTGGCCCATCGCCGCATGTCTTCAGGGGGGAGGCCACGCCGCGCATGGTGTCCCGCGTCGCCACGGTCGCGTTCCAGGGGATCGATGTCCTGGACATCGACGTTCAGGTCCAGACCTCGTCGGGGCTGCCCGCCTTCGTGATCGTCGGGCTGCCCGACAAGGCGGTGGCGGAATCGAAGGAACGGGTGCGCGCCGCGCTGGCAGCCATCGGTCTGTCGCTGCCGCCGCGCCACATCACGGTGAATCTCGCCCCGGCCGACGTGCTGAAGGAAGGCAGCCATTTCGATCTGCCGATCGCGCTGGCGCTGCTGCTGGCGATGGACGTGCTGCCGGTCGATGCGCTCGAACCATATGCCGCGCTGGGCGAGCTTGCGCTCGACGGCGCCATCAACCCGGTGGCCGGCGTGCTGGCGGCCGCAATCGGGGCGGCGGGCGCCGGGCGCGGCGTGATCTGTCCGGCCGCCTGCGGCGGCGAGGCGGCCTGGGCCGGCACCGATGTGGAGGTGCTGGCCGCGCCGTCGCTGCTGGCGCTGATCAACCATTTCAAGGGCGCGCAGGTGCTGAGCCCGCCGCAAGCCGTACTGGCCGAGGACGACACGACCCGAATTCCCGATTTACGCGACATCAAGGGCCAGGAGACCGCCAAGCGGGCGCTCGAAATCGCCGCCGCCGGGGGCCATAATCTGCTGCTGATCGGCCCGCCCGGGGCTGGAAAATCGATGTTGGCCCAGCGCCTGCCCGGGTTGCTGCCGCCGCTCGCGCCCGCCGAGGCGCTCGAGATCACCATGATCCATTCCATCGCCGGCGCGCTCGAAGGCGGCCGGCTGCTGCGCGCGCGGCCGTTCCGCGACCCGCACCATACCGCCTCGGTGGCGTCGCTGGTGGGCGGCGGGACGCGGGCAAGGCCGGGCGAGGCGTCATTGGCCCATAACGGCGTCCTGTTCCTCGACGAGTTGCCGGAATTTCACGGTATTAGGTAGCAAACGCACCAAGCGGTCGTTGCTACCTATGTCGAGGCAACGGTGAAAGGTGAAATGGAAAATTTGCGCCATCGTGGCGCTATGCGGGTTCGCTGGCCTGTTCTACGTCATACCAGAATTTGCTGGGGCCGCACTGACTAAAACTTCCATCACGTCGCCTCTCAAAGTTAGGGGAATATACGAAAGCAAAGCCCGAGCGCCACATTGTGCCGTGGATATCTTCGTACCGAATAAAGCCGTGTACGTAGATGCTCTTCTCCCGGTCGCTTATCGGCAACGCCTCTTCATAGGTAATGCCCCAATTATGGATACCCGGAATCACGCAGTCGTCGCCAGGGATAATAAAATTTTTGCCGATCCATTCGTTTGCCGTTTGGTCTTGAGCCGGTTCAGGGGGAAGTTTGTCGCAGTGTTCCATGTAATACGAATGCAGTATGCCGTGTCTCGTACCTTCGTTTTTGACGGTCAGGCTGTCGGATATAACGAAGGGCTTCGTCGGTTTTTGGTGGGACTGCATTGCAGTGCCGAACCCCTTGGAGTGGATGCTTTCTACGAGAATGCGCGGGCGCTCGATCTTAATGAGCCATTCGACCTGTTTTTTTTGTGGCCTCCGCCGCAATTTCGGCCGCTTCAGCGGTTTGGCGTTGCGGTTTCGACGGTTGTGAAGTGGTCGCAACGCTACCGGCGG